>JAQGJX010000164.1 GCA_028290405.1 Hyphomicrobiales bacterium | reverse complement strand
GATGAAGGCGGTCGACAAGTTCGAGTACCGTCGCGGCTACAAGTTCTCGACCTACGCCACCTGGTGGATCCGTCAGGCGATCACCCGCTCGATCGCCGACCAGGCCCGCACGATCCGCATTCCGGTGCATATGATCGAGACGATCAACCAGATCGTGCGCACCTCGCGCCAGATGCTCCACGAGATCGGCCGCGAGCCGACGCCCGAGGAGCTGGCCGAAAAGCTCGCCATGCCGCTTGAGAAGGTGCGCAAGGTGCTGAAGATCGCCAAGGAGCCGATCAGCCTCGAGACGCCCATCGGCGACGAGGAGGATTCGCACCTGGGCGACTTCATCGAGGACAAGAACGCGATCCTGCCGATCGATGCGGCCATCCAGAGCAATCTGCGCGAAACCACCACCCGCGTGCTGGCCTCGCTCACCCCGCGCGAGGAACGCGTGCTGCGCATGCGCTTCGGCATCGGCATGAACACCGACCACACGCTGGAGGAAGTGGGCCAGCAGTTCTCGGTGACGCGCGAACGCATCCGCCAGATCGAGGCGAAGGCGCTGCGCAAGCTCAAGCACCCCAGCCGTTCAAGGAAGCTGCGCAGCTTTCTGGATAACTGAGACAGCGGCGTCCGCTCCGCGCGGACGCCGTCGAACACGGGCGCGCCATGTCCTTCTGGAAGAAACTCTTCGGCCTTGACGCCAGCGGCTCGTCCAGGGGCGCCGAGGCGCCCGCGCCCACCGAGACTCACGACGGTTTCACCATCGCCGCCACGCCCTTCGAGAACGGCGGGCGCTGGCAGCTCTGCGGGGTCATCTCCAAGGAGATCGACGGCGCGTTGAAGGAACACCGATTCATCCGGGCCGACGCCTTCGACACCCGCCAGGACGCCGAGCGAATGACGTTCGCCAAGGCTCGCCAGATGATCGCCCAGATGGGCGACGGCGCGCTGAGCAGCCCCTAGGCGGCGAGCAAACGCTTCGCCTGCGCCTCGAAATCGAAGCGCATTTGCGCCGCTTCCCTTGCGGAAGGTCGCGCAGCTCGCGCGTGCATTCCGCAGGCGCGGCGGCGCTGGCGTTGCAAAGCCCGCCGGACCGGATTATCGAGAGGCGTTCGGCGCATCGCGCCGCCGGGCCGATAGCTCAATGGTTAGAGCCGGCCGCTCATAACGGTCTGGTTGCAGGTTCAAGTCCTGCTCGGCCCACCAGTTCGCCGCTTCGGGAGCCTGCCATGACGCGGCGCTTTCTTGTCCTGCTCGCCATGCTCCTTGGCGCTTCCGCCTCCCATGCCCAGCAGCCGGTCACGGTCTTCGCCGCCGCCAGCCTCAAGGGCGTGTTCGACGAGCGCGCGGCGGCGTTCGAGCGCGGCGGCGGGGCCGGCGCGCGGATCAGCTATGGGGGGTCGCTGACCCTCGCGCGGCAGATCGACCAGGGGGCGCCGGCGGACGTTTTCTGCGCCGCCGACGCGGAGTCCATGGATTGGGCGGCCTCGCGCAAGCTGATCGACGCCGGCTCGCGGGTCGACCTTGTGCGCAACGCGCTCGTGGCCATCGCGCCCGCCGAGGGGCCTTTGCGGAGCCTTGCGCTGACCCCGGAGGGGTTCGCGCAGGCGCTGGGGGACGGGCGGCTCGCCATGGGGGAGCCGGCGTCGGTTCCGGCCGGCAAGTACGCCCGCGCGGCGCTGGAGGCGCTCGGCGCCTGGCCAGCCCTGCGGGGGCGCGTCGCGTCCAGCGACAACGTGCGCGCCGCCATGCTGTTCGTCGCGCGCGGCGAGGCGCCTTTGGGGATCGTGTACGCCACGGACGCCCGCGCCGAGCCGCGCGTCCGGACGGTGGCGACCTTTCCGCCCCAGACCCACCCCCCCATCGTCTACCCGTGCGCGCTGGCGCGCGGCGCGCGCAACGCGGCGGCCGGAGGAGCGTTCCTGGACAGCCTGAGGACGTCCGAAAGCCGGGCGGCTTTCGAGGCGGCGGGGTTTCTGGCCGCGAATTAGCCGGTGCAAGGCGGCGCGCGGGCGGCTAGACTCCCGGCCTGCGGAGACAAACCCATGCGCGCCTTCATCTGCTGCACCTGCGGCACGCAATATGCGCCCTCCGGCGCGCCGCCGCAGTCCTGCGCGATCTGCGAGGACGAGCGGCAATACGTGCCCGCCAGCGGCCAGGCGTGGACCACGCTCGAGGACGTGGCGCGCAAGCACGCCAACCAGTTTCGCGCCCACGAGCCGGGCTTGACGGGGCTGGCGGCCGTGCCGCCGTTCGCCATCGGCCAGCGGGCGCTGCTCGTGCGCACCCCGCAGGGCAACGTGCTGTGGGATTGCGTGGCGACGCTGGACGCCGCCGCCATCGAGATCGTCAAGGCGATGGGCGGGCTCTGCGCCATCGCCATTTCGCATCCCCATTATTACACCACGATGGTGGACTGGAGCCGCGCCTTCGGGGACGCGCCCATTCACCTGCACCGGGCCGATTCAAAATGGATCATGCGGCCCGACCCGCGCATCGCGCTGTGGGACGGGGACACGAAGACCATCGCGGAAGGGCTGACGCTGATCCGGCTGGGGGGGCATTTCGCCGGCGGGACAGTGGCGCACTGGGCGCAGGGGGCGGGCGGGCGCGGCGCGCTGCTGGCGGGCGACGTGGTCATGCCGGTGAACGACGGCAAGCACGTGAGCTTCATGCGCAGTTATCCCAACCTCATCCCGCTTCCGGCCGAGGCCGTGCGGCGGATCGTGCGCCTGCTGGCGCCGTTCGCGTTCGAGACGGTCTACGGGCCGTTCTTCGACCGCCTGGTGCGCACCGGCGGCGACGAGGCGGTGCGCCGCTCCGCGGCGCGCTACGTCGCGGCGCTGGAGCAGGGTTTTGCGGACTGAAAGGCGCCGCCGCTCCGCTTGTGCGGGGCGGCCAGCCGTGAATAATGGCCGCACAAGACGTTTCAGGCGAGGAAAATGACCACAACCACTGTCGCGGACGGGCGTTCGCGCGCTGAGCTGATCACGCTGTCCAGCGTGTCGGCGGTGCATCTCATCAGTCATTTCTACTGGCTGGTCTTCGTGCCGTTGCTGCCTGCGCTGAAAGACCTGTTGCAGGTGTCGTTCCTTGAGCTGGGTTTCGCCATCACGGTCATGAACGTCGTGTCGGCGGCCACGCAGGCGCCCACGGGCTTCCTGGTGGACCGCTTCGGCGCGCGGCTGTTCCTCGTGCTGGGCGTCGCCGTCGGGGCCGCGGGCTTCGTGCTGATCGGCGTCGTGGCGACGTACCCGGCGCTGCTCGCCGGCGCGGTGCTGATCGGGCTGGGCAACGCCGTCTATCACCCCGCCGACTATTCCATCCTGTCCGCCGAGATGAGCCCCGAGCGCATGGGGCGCGCGTATTCCATTCACGGCTTCATGGGCTATCTGGGCTTCGCGGTGGCGCCGCCCATCGTGCTGGGGCTCGCGTGGCTGGGCGGCACGCAGTTCGCGCTCGTCGCCAGCGGCCTGCTGGGCGTGCTGGTCGCCACCTCGCTTCTGCCGGGGCTGGCGCGCGAGCGCCGGGACGCACGGCGCCGCAAGGGCGCTGTGGCGAAGGGATCGTCGGCGCGCGACCTCATCACGAAGAAAGTGATGGCGCTTACGCTCATGTTCGTCCTCGTCAACCTCTCCACGGGGATGATGCAGACCTACATGGTCGTGGCGTTCGCCGACCTCATGGGCCTGTCGCGCAGCGTCGGCAATACGGCGCTCACCGCGTTCCTGTTCGCGCTCGTGCTGGGCATCCTGCTGGGCGGGGTGTTGGCGGACCGCTCCGAGCGCCAGTCCTACGTGGCGGCGGCGGGGTTCGGGGCGGCGGCCGTCCTGCTCATTGCGCTCGGATACCTGCATCCGGACGCGCCGCTGGCGCTCGTCCTCATCGCCAGCGCAGGCTTTCTGGCGGGAATCATCATGCCCTCGCGCGACCTGCTGGTGCGCAAGGCCTCGCCGCCGGACGCCGTGGGGCGCGTGTTCGGCATCGTCACGACCGGCTTCAATTTCGGCGGCATGATCGGGCCGCTGCTGGGCGGCGCGCTGATCGACCACGCCATGCCGGCGTGGATTTTCTACGGGTCGGCCGTCTTCATGGCGCTCACCGTCGCGGTCGCCTTGCTGGTGGAGCGCAGCGGCGAGCGTGCGGGCGCGGGTTGAAACGCGCGGCGGAGTCAGTTTGTAAACGCGTGCTCCGGCAAACAAAGCGCGCCGTGCCCCTTGCCAGCAAGCGGAACGGCGTTAAGTTGGCTGGCTAGGCGGACGTCAGGGAGGCGGACTCCGCGGCGCGTTCGATGCGGTCCCAATAAGCGGCGCGAGCTGCGGACCGCCATCACTGCGCGCCTCGTTGCGCATCCAATTATTTTTTCGCCGGGCCCCGCAGGGGTCCGTGCGCGGGAGGAGAAAATCCATGGTGAAATTGAATGTGAACGGGCGGACCGTCGACGTCGACGCTGAGCCCGACACCCCGTTGCTCTGGGCGATTCGCGAGCAGATCGGCCTCACGGGCACGAAGTACGGCTGCGGCGTGGCCCAGTGCGGCGCCTGCACGGTGCATGTCGACGGCGTGGCCACGCGCTCGTGCGCGCTGCCCATCAGCGGCATCACGGAAGGCCAGAAGATCGTGACGATCGAAGGCCTGTCGCCCGACGCCTCGCATCCGCTGCAGAAGGCCTGGCTCGAACTCGACGTGCCGCAGTGCGGCTATTGCCAGTCCGGCCAGATCATGGCGGCCGCCGCTCTCCTGAAGGAGACGCCGAAGCCGACGGACGAAGACATCATGCGCGAGATGAGCAACATCTGCCGCTGCGGCACCTACAACCGCATCAAGGCCGCCATCAAGCAAGTCGCCGGCACGGCCGGTTAAGGGGGAGTCATCCATGAACGCCATCGATCTCTCCCGTCGTAACTTCCTCGTCGGCGCCTCCGCGGCGTCAGGCGCGTTTACGCTCGGTTTCACCATTCCCTTCGGCGACGAGGCGCTTGCGCAGTCGGCCGCTCCTGAAGTGAACGCCTGGGTCGTCGTCAAGCCGGACGACACGGTCGTCATCCGCATCGCCCGCGTCGAAATGGGCCAGGGCACGTTGACGGGCCTTGCGCAGCTCGTCGCAGACGAACTGGACGCCGACTGGTCCAAGGTCACCACCGAATATCCGACGCCCGGCCAGAACCTCGCCCGCAAGCGCGTCTGGGGCAATTTCCAGACCGCAGGCAGCCAGGGCATTCGCCAGTCCGTCGTGTACGTCCGCCAGGGCGGCGCGGCTGCGCGCATGATGCTGGTGCAGGCCGCCGCCGACGGCTGGAAGGTGCCGGTCGCCGAGTGCTCCGCCTCCAAGGGCGTGATCACCCACAAGGCCTCCAACCGCACCACCACTTACGGCAAGGTGGCGGAAGCCGCCGCGAAGCTGGAAGCCCCCAAGGAGCCCGCTCTCAAGGATCCCAAGGACTGGACCATCGCGGGCAAGTCGTTGAAGCGCCTCAACCAGGGCGGCAAGGTCAACGGCGCGCAGGTCTACAGCATCGACCACAAGATGCCGGGCCTGCTCAACGCGGCCGTGAAGGACTGCCCGATCTGGGGCGGCAAGCTCAAGAGCTTCGACGCTTCGGCGGCTGAAAAGATGCCGGGCGTGAAGAAGGTCGTGCAGGTCGAGAACGCCGTGGCGGTCATCGCCGACACGTGGTGGCGCGCCAAGACGGCGCTCGAAGCCGTCAAGTTCGACTATGACCCGGGCGAGCACGGCAAGCTTGACAGCGCGGCCATCGCGGCGACGCTGAAGGCCGGGCTCGACGCGCCGGAAGCCTTCGTGGGCAACAAGCAGGGCGACGCTGACGCCGCCATCAAGGGCGCCGCCAAGACCATCGAGGCGGTCTACAGCGTGCCTTACCAGCACCACGCCACCATGGAGCCGATGAACGCCACCGCGCGTTACACGCCCGAGAAGTGCGAAGTCTGGACCGCCACCCAGAACGCGGAAGCCGCCCTTGCGGCTGTCTCGCAGGGCGTCGGCCTGCCGCTCGACAAGTGCGACATCTACCGTCTCGACCTGGGCGGCGGCTTTGGCCGGCGCGCGACGAGCCAGGATTTCGCCCGCCAGGCGGCGCTGATCGCAAAGCAGATGCCGGGCGTGCCGATCAAGATGATCTGGTCGCGCGAAGAGGATCAGTTGCACGGGACCTATCATCCCATCACGCAGTGCAAGCTGACCGGCGGCCTCGACAAGGACGGCAATCTCGTCGGCCTCAAGATGCGCATCTCCGGCCAGTCGATCCAGGCGACGATCCGCCCCGAAGGCCTCGACAAGGATGGGCGCGACGCGTTCACCTTCCAGGGCCTCAACCCGGGCGGCGCGGAAGGCCAGTTCGGCTACACGATCCCCAACCTGCTGATCGACCACGCCATGCGCAACCCGCCGGTTCGTCCCGGCTTCTGGCGCGGCGTGAACAACAACCAGAACGCCATCTACACGGAATGCTTCATGGACGAACTCGCCGCCTCGGCGGGGGTCGATCCGCTGGAGTTCCGCCGTCGCCTCATGAAGAACCACCCCAAGCACCTGGCGGTTCTGAATGCGGTCGCCGAGAAGGGCGGCTGGGGCAAGCCCGCCGCGCCCGGCGTGTTCCGCGGCCTCGCGCAGCACATGGGCTACGGCAGCTACGTGGCGGCCTGCGCCGAAGTCTCGGTGAACGCGTCCGGCACGCTGAAGGTCCACCGCATCGTTGCGGCGACCGACTGCGGCCATGCGGTCAACCCGCGCCAGATCGAAGGCCAGATCGAAGGCTCGTTCGCCTACGGCCTCGGCGCTGCGATGCTGCAGGAGATCACCATCAAGGACGGTCAGGTCGTCGAGCAGAACTTCGACACCTACCCGATCCTGCGCATGGACGAGATGCCTGCGGTCGAGAGCATCGTGATGCCCTCGGGCGGGTTCTGGGGCGGCGTCGGCGAACCCACGATCTTCGTGGCCGCCCCCGCCGTGCTGAACGCGATCGCCGCCGCAACCGGCAAGCGCGTGCGCAACCTGCCGATCAAGAACAACGATCTGCGCAAGGCGTAACAAGACCTATAGGCGGCGGCTCCCGGGCCGCCGCCTTTCATCTTTGCGGGTAAGCTCATGCGAAACGCGTTCGTTCTCGCCGCCCTGGCTGCGCCCCTCGTTTTCGGCTCGCCTGCGCTGGCGCAAGGCGCCGCTCCTAAACCGCCCCCGCCCGGCGCCTCGTCCTGCTCGGGATGCCATGGCGCGGCGGGCTCGGACCTTCCCACGCTTTCCGGACGCAGCGCGGACGAAATCGCCGGCTCGATGGCGGCTTTCCGTTCGGGCGAGCGGCCCGCCACCCTCATGAACCGCATCGCCAAGGGCTTCACCGACGAGGAAACCCGCGCGATCGCGCAGTGGATCGCCGCGCAGGGGAGGGCGAAATGACGGGCTTTTCAACCGATCGCCGCCGCGTCGTCGCCGGGCTTGCGGCCAGCGCGTCCCTGCTCGCCGCGCCCCGTGCGCTTGGGCAGGCCAAGCCGAAGGTCGTCGTCGTCGGCGGCGGCTTCGGCGGCGCGACCTGCGCGCGGGCCCTGAACCGTCTCGGGATCGAGGTGACGCTGGTGGAGCCGAACGCCACCTACACGGCGTGCCCGTTCAGCAACCTCGTCATCCACGGCTCGCGCGACCTTTCGGCGCAGACCTTCACTTACGACGCCATCCGGCGCGACGGGATCGCCATCGCGGCCGAGATGGCGAGCGGCGTGGACGCGGACGCGCGCATCGTGCGCCTCGCGAGCGGCGCGACGCTGCCCTACGACAGGCTGGTGCTGGCGCCGGGGATCGACATCCGCTTCGACGCCCTGCCGGGCTATGACGAGGCGGCGGTGGACGTGATGCCGCACGCCTGGAAGGCGGGCGCCCAGACGGCGCTGCTGCGCAAGCAGCTCGAATCCATGAAGGACGGCGGCGTCGTGGTGATGTCCGTTCCGGCCAATCCCTACCGCTGCCCGCCCGGACCCTACGAGCGCGCGAGCCTGATCGCCCATTACCTCAAGACCCAGAAGCCCAAATCCAAGCTGCTGGTGCTGGACGCCAAGGATTCGTTCTCCAAGCAGCGGCTGTTCCAGAACGCCTGGAAGGAGCTTTATCCCGATCACCTCGAATGGGTGGGGCTGGCGGGCGGCGGCAAGACCACGGAAGTCTCCGTCAAGGACATGACGGTGGTCACCGAGTTCGGCCGGCACAAGGCCGACGTGGCCAACATCATCCCGCCCCAGCGCGCGGGACGCATTGCGGCCGACATGGGCGCGGCGGACCGCAGCGGCTGGTGCCCCATCGATCCGGTGACGTTCGAGGCGAAATTGCGCCCCAACGTGCACGTCATCGGCGACGCGGCGATCGCGGGCGCGATGCCCAAGTCGGCGTTCACCGCCAACGCCCACGCGAAAGTCTGCGCCGACGCGGTGGCGACGCTGCTGCGGGGCGAGACGCCCGGCGAGCCCAAGCTCATCAACACCTGCTACAGCCTGGTGGCGCCCGACTACGGGATCTCGGTGGCGGGCGTCTACCATCCCGCCAAGGGCGTGCTGGCGGACGTGGAGGGCGCGGGCGGCACAAGCCCGCTCGAGGCCACCAAGGACGTGCGCGCGCTCGAGGCGAAATACGCGAACGCGTGGTTCCAGATCGTCACCTCGGAAGTGTTCGGCTGACATGCGCAGCGCGGCGTTGTGGGGGGCCTGGGCGGCCATCAGCCTGACTGGGATGGCCGCGCAGGCGCAATTGGCGCCGTTCGAGGTCGTGGGGGACGCGATCCCCAAGCCGCTCACGGACACGCCCGGGGACCCGGCGCGGGGCCGGGCGATCGTGGCGGACCGGCAGAAAGGCCTTTGCCTGCTGTGCCACACGGGACCCATCCCGGAGCAGCGGTTCCAGGGGGACATCGCGCCTGATCTCGCCGGCGCGGGGTCGCGCTGGTCAGTGGAGCAATTGCGGATGCGAATTGTGGACGGCACGAGGTTGAATCCGGCCACGCCGATGCCATCCTATTACCGTGTCGAGGGGCTGAACCGGGTGGCGCCGGCCTTCAGGGGCGCGCCCATCCTCGACGCGCAGCAGGTGGAGGACGTCGTCGCCTTTCTGGCGACGTTGCGGGACCCTCCGTCACAGACAGGCAAGCCATGAGAGACGATATGCATACGACACCCGGCGCCACCCGCCGCGCCGTGCTGACGGGCGCAGCCGCAAGCGCCGCGCTGATCGCCGCCGCTCCGTATGCTTGGTCCACCACGGCCGAGATGGACGCGGCCATCAAGGCGTTCACGGGCGGCGCGCCCATGAAGGAAGGCGGCGTGAAGGTGGACATTCCGATCCTGCTGGAGAGCGGGCATTCGGTGCCCACCATCGTGAGCGTCGAAAGCCCGATGACCGCCGCCGACCATGTGAAGACCGTGGCGCTGTTCAACGAGAAGAACCCGCTGCCCCAGGTGGCGGAATTCCATTTCACCCCGAAATCCGGCCGCGCCTGGGTGTCGACGCGCATCCGCCTCAGCGATTCCCAGCGCGTGGTCGCGGTGGCGAAGATGAGCGACGACAGTTTCCGCATGGGCTGGATCGAAGTCATCGTCACGCTGCCCGCGTGCGCCGAGGAGCCCCGCTGATGGCCCGCGCTTTGATCAACGTTCCCGCGAAAGCCAAGCGCGGCGAAATCGTCGAAGTGAAGGTGCTGATCTCGCACCCCATGGAGACGGGCTTCCGCATGGGTCCGGACGGCAAATTCATCCAGCGCGAAATCCTGAAATCATTCGCCTGCACGTATGACGGCGAGGCCGTGTTCAGCGCCGACCTGCATCCGGCGATGTCCGCCAATCCGTTCTTCGCGTTCAACATGGTGGCGTCGCAGAGCGGCGTCGTCACGTTCAGCTGGACGGACGACAAGGACCAGACGCAGGTGCAGACCGCTAAAATCGACGTCGAATGAGCTGGCGCGCGCGCGGACTTGCGCTGGCGTTGCTCGGCCTCGCCGGGGCGGTTGGCGCGCGCGCCGACATCCCGGCGGGCGAGCGCAAGTCCGGCGCGCTGTTCATGAGCAAGCAGACGCAGGCCATGCAGGCCGACGACACCGCCAACCCCGGCATGCTGGCGGCGGCGGAAGGCGAGGGGCTGTGGAACGCCAGCCCGGCGCCTGGCGGAAAATCCTGCGCGCAGTGCCACGGCGCCGCCGAGACCGCCATGAAGGGCGTCGCTGCGCGGTATCCCGCCGTCCACGAGGCGAGCGGGCGCGTGGTGGATCTCGATGGGCGCATCAACGTCTGCCGGCAGGAGAAGCAGAACGCCTCGCCGCTGGCGCGCGAAAGCCGCGAGCTACTGGCGCTGTCGGCCTACGTCGGCCTGCAATCGCGCGGCCTTGCCGTGGCGCCGCCGGACGACGCGCGCCTCGCCGCCGCGCGCGAGCGCGGGCGCGCCCTGTGGGAGACGCGCATGGGCCAGCTCAATTTCTCCTGCGCCCAGTGCCACGACGACAACTGGGGCAAGCATCTGGGCTCCGCGCCCATTCCCCAGGCGCACGCCAACGCCTACCCGATCTACCGGCTGGAGTGGCAGGGCATGGGATCGCTGCAACGGCGCCTGCGCAATTGCATGAGCGGCGTGCGGGGCGAGCCGTTCGCGCTGGGCTCGCCGGAGTTCATCGACCTCGAGGCATTCCTCGCCGCGCGCGCGCAGGGCATGCCGGTCGAGACGCCGGGCGTGCGGCCCTGAACCTCAGGGGCAGACCAGTTCGTCGCACTCCCGGGCCGCGGCGATCATGGCGCGCAGCGATTTGGGGCCGGGATGGCCGAAGAGCCCGACGCCCTGCAGCACATACGACGGGGTGATCTCGAAGCCCGCGCCCTTGGCGAGCTTCATGTGCGCGCCCAGCGCGTCGGCCGCCGCGCTCGCGACCTGCGGCGCGCCCAGCGCCTGCGCGCTCACGTCCATCTCGTCGGCCGCCGCGAGCGCGCGGCGCCCGTCCACATGGCCGCGCAGCGCGAACAGCCGCCGATGCAGCTCGTAGGCCTTCTGGGGTCCCGCGAGGCGCAGCACGGCCAGGACCGTCCGGGCGGCCCCCAGCGAACCCGGGGACAGGATGGCGTTGTGCACGAGGCCGAGCCGCAGGCCCGGCGTCTCGCGCACCAGCGCGTCCAGCTCGGGAACCGAGGCGCGGCAGACGGGGCAATTGTAGTCGAAGAATTCGATGAGGTTCACGTCCGGCGAGGCCGCCCCGAACCACAGGACTCCCGGCAACCCGAAGGGGTCGAGCTCGGAAGGAATGCGGACGTTGGGGATCGGCGCGCCGGCGTCGTCCCGCACGTCCGCCCATTGGTCCGCGCCCTGCGCGCGGGCGCCCGCCGTCGCCGCCAGGCCGATCACAAGGGCGCGGCGGGAGAGCTGGAAGCTCCCCCGCGCGACCGTGGCGCGGGGGAGAAAGCGCGGCACGTGCTTACGGCTTCTTGCCTTCGGCGTTGTACTGCTTGAGGAAGGCCGTCAGGTCGTCGATCTCTTTTTCGTTGGCGATGCCGGCGAAAGCCATCTTGGTGCCGGGGATCTTCGCGGCGGGCTTCTTGATGTAGTCCTTGAATTCCGCCTCGGTCCAGGTGATGCCGGACTTCTTGTTGGCTTCCGAATAATTGTAGCCCTCGACCGTGCCGGCCGTGCGGCCGATGAGGCCGTTCAGCTTGGGGCCGACGCCGTTCTTGGCTGTTTCGCCGACCTGGTGGCAAGCGCGGCACTTGGCGAAGGATTTCTCGCCCGCAGCGACGTCCTGCGCCGAGGCGGACCCGACGGCGATGAACAGGCTGGCGACGGCGGCTGCGGCAACGGCGATTTGCTTCATCATCAACATCCATGCGCTGGGACCCAGCCCTGGCGGGCGCGGGTCCGGGTTCATAATTGTTCGCGGGCCTCCCCCCGCACACGCCTCAGATACAAGCAGCGCCGCGCCAACGCCAGCGCCGATGCCAAAAAAGGCTCGTGGAGGACCCCGCCAGCCTAGATAGAGCGCCCGCGCGCCCTGACCAGAGCCGGGCCTCGCCTTGCGCGCGGCGGCGCCAGCGTGCACATGCTTCGTCCCGGTGTGAACGCCAAGGGAGGGCCGCATGGCTGGCGCGAAGAACATTCTCTTCATCATGTGCGACCAGTTGCGCTTCGACTATCTGTCCTGCGCCGGACACCCCACGCTCAAGACGCCGAACATCGACGCGCTCGCGGCGCGGGGCGTGCGCTTCACGCGCGCGTACGTGCAATCGCCCGTGTGCGGCTCGTCGCGCATGAGCACCTATACGGGGCGCTACGTGAACTCCCACGGGGCGGCGTGGAACGGGTTTCCGCTGAAGGTCGGCGAGATGACCATGGGCGATTACCTGCGCCCGCTGGGCCTGCGCACGGCGCTGGTGGGCAAGACCCACATGGAGCCTGACCGCGAAGGCATGGAGCGGCTGGGCATCGATCCCCAATCGATCATCGGCGTGCGGGTCTCCGAATGCGGCTTCGACCCTTACGAGCGCGACGACGGCCTGTGGGCGGAAGGCCCCGACGGGCGCTACGACCAGCGGCGCGTGCGCTACAACGAATACCTGAACCAGAAGGGCTACGGGGGCGACAATCCGTGGCACGACTACGCCAATTCCGCGCAGGACCCCGAGGGGCTCGCGTCCGGCTGGGCCATGCGCCACGCCTCCAAGCCCGCGCGCGTGCTGGAGGTGGATTCCGAGACGCCCTACATGACCCGCCGCGCCATGGATTTCATCAGCGAGGCGGGCGACGAACGCTGGTGCCTGCACCTGTCCTACATCAAGCCGCACTGGCCCTATATCGCGCCCGCGCCCTACAACGACATGTATTCGGCGGCCGACCTTGTGCCCGTGGTGCGCTCGGAAGAGGAGCGGCGCGATCCTCATCCGGTGTTCGGGGAGTTCATGAAAAGCCGCGTCGGCCAGACGTTCTCGCGCGATGAGGTGCGCAACGAGGTCGTGCCGGTCTACATGGGCCTCATCAAGCAGATCGACGACCAGATGGGGGCCCTGTTCGCCTTCATGGAGAAGCGCGGGCTGTTCGAGAACACCATGATCGTGTTCACCGCCGACCACGGCGATTATCTCGGCGACCACTGGATGGGCGAGAAGGACCTGTTCCACGAGCCCAGCGTGAAAGTGCCGCTCATCATCTACGATCCGTCGCGGGACGCGGACGCCGCGCGCGGGCGGACATGCGACGAACTCGTGGAGGCGATCGATCTTGCGCCGACGTTCGTGGAGGCTGCGGGCGGCGACCCGCGGGCGCAATCGCATAGGCTGGAAGGCCGCTCGCTGGCGCCCTTGCTGCGCGGCCAGACGCCGGACGACTGGCGGGCGTACGCGATCAGCGAGTACGATTACTCCGTGTCCCCAGCGGCCGCCCGGCTGAAGGTGGAGCCGCGCGACGCGCGCCTGTTCATGGTGGCCGACAAGCGCTGGAAGTACATGCACGCCATCGGCTTCCGCCCCATGCTGTTCGACATGGAGGCCGACCCGCAGGAACTCGTCGATCTGGGCGCCGATCCCGCTTACGAGGCGCAGCGCGCCCGCATGGCGGCGGCGCTCTCGAGTTGGTCGCTGCGGCTGGCGCAGCGCACCACCGTGACAGAGGAGCGCATCAGGAGCATGCGGGGCCGCAGCATGCGCAAGGGCATCCTGATCGGCGTCTGGTCCGAGGACGAGTTGCCGCCCGAGATGTGGGACAAGTACCGCGGCGTGCGCGAGGACTGAGGACGCGCCCCGCGCGCCTCACTTCGGTTTCAGGATCGCGTCCGTGTGCGCCCCGAGCTTGGGGGGCGCGGAGCGCATCTGCGGCCTTTGCCCGTCGAAGGAGAGCGGCGTGCCCATCAATTGCATGTCGGCGTCGGGGGCCTGTTGCAGCATGCCGAGCGCCTTGGTCTGCTCGTGCGCCAGAACCTGGTCGACGCTTTGCAGCGCCGCGACCGGCACGCCCGCGTCCTCCAGCAGGGCGATCCACGCGTCGCGCGGGCGCGTGGCGATCACGTCCTGCACGGCGTCGTTCACCAGCGCGCGGTTGTCGACGCGCGCGGGGTTCGTCGAGAATCGCGCGTCCTCCAGCCATTCGGGCTTGCCGAGGGCCGCCGCCAGGCGGTTGAACAGGTTGTCGTTGCCGGCCGCGATCAGCAGGTAGGAATCCTGCGCCTTGAAGACCCGGTAGGGCACGAGGCCCGGGTTCTCGGAGCCGCGCCGCCCGGGTGGGCGGCCCGTGGCCAGATAGCCCGCGCTGGAGGCGCTCATCCACGACAGGGCGGTTTCGAACAAAGAGGTGTCCACCTCGCAGCCCTCTCCGGTGACGTTGCGTCGTTGCAGGGCGGCGAGCACGCCGATGACCGACCACATGCCAGCGCCCTGGTCCACCAGCGACACGCCAACGCGCACGGGCGCCTCGCCCTCGTTGCCCGTGACGCTCATAATCCCCCCGAAGGCCTGCATCAGCGGATCGTATCCGGGCCGCTTCGACAGCGGGCCCGTGGCGCCGAACGCCCCGAGGTTGCAGTAGATCAGGCGCGGATTGGCGGCCCGCAGGGTTCGGGCGTCGAGCCCGTACTCGGCCACCAGCCCGGCGCGCATGTTCTGCACCACGATGTCCGCATGCTGCGTGATGAAGGCCGCCAGCGCCGCGCGCTCCTGCGCGTCCTTGAGGTTGATGGCGGCCGATTCCTTGTTGCGGTTGACCGACTGGAAGATCGTCGCCGCGCCGTTCCAGAAGGGAGGGCCCCAGCGGCGGGCGTCGTCGCCATGGGCGGGGTTCTCGATCTTCACCACGCGCGCGCCAAGGTCCGCGAGCAACTGGCCGGCGAACGGGGCCGCGACGCTGTGGCCCAGCTCCACGACGGTGAGGCCGCTCAGCGGGCTGGAGGCGGGCGGGGTCGATGTCATCTGGGGTTCCTCAAGGACGCTGTGTCGCGCTTGCCTGCAATCTTGCCCTTCGGGCGGTTTCTTGCAACTCTGCCCGCAACGACAAGCGCCGCGCCATCGCGGCGACCGGGAGGACAGCATGGACTATCGCATCGCCATGGCGGCCGCGCTCGCGGGCGCGCTCGCCTCGTTCGCCGCTCCCCAGTCCGCGCGCGCGCAGGCGCTTGTGGTGGACGGGGAGGAAATCGCCGACGCGGCCCTGATGGCGGCGGCGAAGAAGGACGGCAAGATCATGCATTACGGCACGTGGCCGCCGAACGCCGCCGCCGCCGTGCAGGCCGCCTTCAAGAAACAGACGGGCCTCGACGTCGAATACCTCCGCCTCACCACCCAGACGATGTTTCCGCGCGTGACGGCGGAATTCGCGGCGGGCAAACTCCAGGCCGACCTCATCGACCTCACCGACCTCATCCTCGTTCAGGAGCTGGTGGAGAAAGGCGTGCTCAACACGCCCCACCGGGTGCCGAGCTTCGACAAGCTCGCGACGGAGCTGAAGGACCCGGAGGGCCGCTGGTACGCGTTCTACCGGCCGCCGAGCGCCATCGTGGTCAACACCGCGCTGGTGAAGCCGCAGGACATTCCAAAATCGTTCAAGGACGTGCTTGATCCCAAATGGGCCGGCAAGGTCGGCATGCCGAGCATCGACGCGGGCGGCAGCTCGTTCACGCTGTTCATGTTCCTGCGCGACCATGTGCAGGACGACTATTGGCGGAAGCTTTCGGCCCTGAAGCCGCGCGTCTATCCCTCCATCATCCCCACGGTGGCGGACGTGGCGCGGGGCGAGACGGCGCTGGCCATCGGCGGCATCGATCCGGCGTTCCAGCAGATCGGCGCGGGCGCGCCGCTCAAGATCATCTTCGGCGCCGAGGGCACGCCCTCGTTCCCCATTTCGGGCGGCGTCCCCACGGGGGCCAAGAACGCCGCGGCGGCGAAGGTGTATCTCAACTGGCTCACCAGCAAGGCGGGCGGCACCGAGGTCGGCAAGGCCGGCTCGTACGGCACGCACCCGGAGGCGGCGGCGCCCGTGGCGCTTGGCGAGCCGCTGCCGCCGCCCGGCCAGATCTGGAACATCCAGCTCGCCGACTGGGTGAAGAAGCGCGAGAGCTACAGCAAGGAATGGCGCGCGCTGTTCAGCGGGGGTAAGTAGGGGCCCGCTTCCCGTCCCTGCAAACCCTTCGAGGTTCCCCTTGCCGTCCGCGCTCTACGCCTCGCTCGAACCGCTCTTCCGCCCCCGCAGCGTCGCCGTGGTGGGCGCCTCCGCGACGCCTTTCAAGCAAGGCAACGTGGCGCTGAAGTATCTTCTGCAGGGCGGCTATGCGGGGACGGTCTATCCCGTGAACCCGACCGGCGGCGAGATCGAGGGGCTGACCTGCTACAGGTCGATTTCCGACATCCCCGGCCCGGTGGATTGCGTGCTCACGGTCATCCCGGCGGCCGCCACCATCGAGGCCATTCGCGAATGCGCCCAGAAGGGCGTGGGGGCGGCGATCATCGGCGCCAACGGGTTCGCGGAGCTGAACACGGAAGCCGGATTCAAGCGCGAGCGCGAGCTCACCGCCATCGCGCGCGCCCACGGCATCCGCATCGTGGGGCCCAACACCAACGGAATCTGGAACGCCACCGACAAGCTGTCGCTGGGCTACAACACCTCCCACGGCGACGTCATGACGCCGGGGCCGATGTCCATCGCGGCCCACAGCGGCGCGCTTTTCAACTCGGTCGCGCCGTGCCTGCGCCGCTACGGGGTGGGGCTGTCCAAGTTCATCCCCGTCGGCAACGAGGCCGACCTCGATATGCTGGATTTCCTCGAATACTTCATCGAGGACGAGGCGACCGGCGTCATCGGCCTCGTGGTGGAGGGCCTGCGCGACGGCGAACGCTTCCGCACGCTGGCGGCCCGCGCCCACCAGGAGGGCAAGCCCATCATCGCCCTCAAGCTCGGCCGCTCGGAAGCCGGCGCGGGCGCGGCGCTCGCCCATTCGAGCCGCCTCGCAGGCAGCGCGCGCGCCTATGCGGCGCTGTTCGCCGAATGCGGCGTGCCCATGGTGCCCTCCATCGAGGCGATGGCGGGCGCTGCGGCGCTGCTGAAGGACTTCGACCCCATGCGGTTGCGGGGCGACCAGGGCCTTGTGTGCGTCACCACCTCCGGAGGCGGCGGATCGCTGCTGGCCGACCACGCGGCGGATCGCGACGTCCCGCTGGCCGCTGGCGACGACGGCGAGTGGAAGGGCGAGGCGGCGGCGGTCATCGAAACATTCACGGGGGCGGGGCTGATCCGCAATCCCATCGACGGCGGCAATCTTGCGGGCTGGAAGCGGCTCGAGCCGCTGTTCGCCGGCATCGAGGCCGACGGGCATCTGGGCCCGGTGGCGATGTTCGCCCACATGCTGCCGCAGGAGACGAGCGACCGGGCGGTGGCCGACATGCTGATCGCCCGCAAGCAGCGCACCGGCGCGCCCCTCGTGGTGGCGGCGCCCGGCGGATTGCGCCCGGCGGTGGACGCCTATTACCGCGAGAACGGCGCGGTGGTGTTCGGCGACCTGTCCACGTGCTTCGATTCGCTGGCGGCGCTTTACGACGCCATGGCGTTCGATCCTGACGAACTCATCGAGCCCTCGCAGGGGCGCCCCTCCATCAAGTCGCGCGACGTGGACGCCATCCGCAAGGCGCTTGCGGGCGTGCAGGCGGGCGACTTCCTGTCGGAGATCGACAGCGCGCGCGTGCTGCGCCTTGCGGGCGCGCCGATGATCGAAAGCACGCTGGCGACCCGCAGCGAGGAAGCCGCCAACATCGCGCGCGCCTGCGGCTTCCCCGTGGTGGTGAAGGCGCTGGCGCCCGGCGTCGCGCACAAGAACGACGCAGGGCTGGTGGCGGTGGGGCTCCGCGACGAGAACGCGGTGCGCGCCGCTTTCGAGGAACTGTCCGCCAAAGCGTCCGCGCTGGCGCCCGGCGGGGGCGTGCAGATGATCGTGCAACCGATGGCGCGCGCGCGCGCAGAACTGATCCTGGGCGTGACGTACGAGCCGCCGCTGGGGCATTTCCTCGTGGTGGGCCTCGGGGGCGTGCATGCGGAGCTGCTGGATTCGGTCGTGCTGATCCCCACGTTCGCCGGGCGCGAGCGCATGCGCGACATCGTGGACGAGTCCATGGCGGGCGCGCTCATCGCGCGGCTCGACCAGAGCGGCGACGAGGCCATGCTGGACGAGGTGATGGACGCGCTGGTGGCGCTGCGCGATCTCGTGCGCGCCTGCGGGGACGAGATCGAGTCCATAGACGTGAACCCGCTGCTGCTGACCGACGAGGGCTGCGTGGCGGTGGACGCGCTGATCGTGCCCCGGTCGGGCGCAAGCGACTAATCGTACAGGTGGCATTCCACGCTGGCGTCGCCCTCGCTCACCCGCGCGGGCGGCAGGGTCGCGCAGGGCGCGAAAGCCTTGGGGCAGCGTGGATGGAAGCGGCAGCCGGGGGGCGGGTCCAGCGGGTCCGGGAAGCCCCGGCCGAGATCGGGACGCGGCAGGCCGAGGCCCGGTTCCGGCGTGAGGATGGAGTCGAGCAACGCGCGCGTATAGGGATGCCGCGGCGCATGAAGCACCTCGCGCACAGGCCCCGTCTCGAGGATGCGGCCCAGGTACATCACCGCCACGTGGTCGGCCATGTACTCCACCACCGACAGGTCGTGGGTGATGAACACGTAGGTGAGGTTCAGTTCCGCCCGCAGGGTCTGCAACAGGTTGAGGATCTGCGCCTGCACCGACACGTCGAGCGCCGAGGTGGGCTCGTCGCAGATGAGGATTTCAGGGCGCATCACCAGAGCGCGCGCGATGGCGACGCGCTGGCGCTGGCCGCCGGAGAGCTGGCTGGGATACGAATGCACCAGACGGCGCGCGAGCCCCACGCGCTCCATCATGTCCTGCGCGGCCGCCAGGCGATCCGCAGGCGCGCCCACGCCGTGGATGTGCAGCGGGTCGGCGATGATCTGCCCGATGGTCTTGCGCGGATTGAGCGAGGAGTACGGATCCTGGAACACCGGCTGGACGCGGCGCGCGAACGCCTTGCGGTCCACGTCCGCCAGCGGCTCGCCGGAGACGAAGATCTCTCCGGACGTGGGCTGCTGGAGGCCGAGCATCATGCGGCTGAGCGTGGTCTTGCCGCAGCCGGATTCGCCCACGATCGCCAGCACCTCGCCGCGCGGGATCGAGAGCGAGACGCCGTCCACCGCGCGCAGCGGCTTGCCCTCCCGCAGGAAGCGCTTGCCGATGCTGAAGACGCGCGTGAGGTTTCGCAGCTCCAGCACAGGGCTTTCGGCCGCCGCGTCGGCGCTGGGCGCGTTGATGGCCGCAAGGCTCATGCGGCGCCTCCCGCGAACGCCGGCGCCTGTCCGCGCGCCTGCCCGGGCGGGAGCACGCAGCGATAGGCGTGATCCGCGCCCGCCTGGGCCAGCGCCACCTCGCCGCGCCGGCACGCCTCATGGGCCAGCGCGCAGCGGTTGCGGAAGCTGCAACCGGACATCTCCCCCACCAGGGAGGGCACGATGCCCGGAATGGAGCCCAGCGGCCCGCGCGCGGCGCTTTGCCCGTGCTTGGGAATGCAGTCGAGCAGCCCGCGCGTGTAGGGGTGGGTGGGAGCGGCGAAGACCTCCCGCCCCGTGCCCTGCTCGACAATGCGGCCCGCGTACATAACGGCGACTTCGTCGGCCATGCGCGCCACCACGCCAAGGTTGTGGGTGATGAGGATGAGCCCCATGCGGAACTCCTGTTGCAGGTCGCGCAGCAGCGAGAGGATCTGCACCTGCACGGTGACGTCGAGGGCGGTCGTGGGTTCGTCGGCGATGAGCAGCGCGGGTTCGCACATCAGCATCATGGCGATCATCATGCGCTGGCGCAGCCCGCCGGACAATTGGTGGGGATATTGATCGAGGCGCTGGCGGGGATTGATGATTCCGACCCGCTCCAGCAGGAATTCCGCGCGCTTGCGCGCCGCCGCGCGCGCGCCGCCGCGATGGCGCAGCCACACTTCCTCCATCTGGTCGCCGATGCGATAGACCGGGTTCAACGAGGTCATGGGATCCTGGAAGATCATCCCCAGCCGGTCGCCGCGCAGGCGGGCCATGTCGCGCTCGCTCAGGCGCGCAAGGTCGCGGCCCTCGAAGGACATGCGGCGCGCCGTCAGCGTGGCGCGCGGCGGCAGAAGGCGCATGAGCGCCAGCGACGTCATGGTCTTGCCGCAGCCGGATTCGCCAACTAGGCATAGAGTCTCGCCCGGGCGCACGCAGAACGACACGTCGCTCACCGCGTGCAGCTTGCCGGCCGGCACGTCGATGTCGACGCTGAGGCCTTCGACCTCGAGAACCGGCGCGCCGCTCATGCGCGGCCCTCCGGGGAGGTGACGTCGCGCACGCCGTCGCCCGCCATGTTGATGGCGATGACGAGCAGGAAGATGGCCGCGCCCGGAACCATGATCAGGAAGGGCTTGAAGAACATCACCGAGCGGCCTTCCGACACCATCAGCCCCCAGGAGGGCGTGGGCGAGCGCACCCCGAGGCCCAGGAAGGACAGCGCGGCCTCGATGAGAATGATGAGAGCCATGTCGAGGCTGGCGATGACGATGATCTGGTTGAGCAGGTTGGGAAGGATGTCGCGCAGGATGATGCGCGCATGCGAGGCCCCGCACGCCAGCGAGGACATGATGAAATCGCGCTCGCGCAATTGCTGCGTGAGGCTGCGGGTGACCACCGCATAGCGGTCCCATGTGAGAAAGCCCAGCAGCAGAATGATCGCCGTGATCGACCCGCCGGCGATGGCCGCCACCGACAGGGCGACGAGGATGACCGGCAGGGCGAGCTTCACGTTGATGAGATAGACGACCGCCGAATCCACGCGGCCGCCGAAATATCCGCCCAGGACGCCCAGCGTCGAACCGATGAGGCCCGCGATGACGGCCGCCGTGAAGCCGATCCACAGCGACAGGCGCGCGCCCCAGATGAGGCGGCTCAGCACGTCGCGGCCCAGCGCGTCCGTGCCCAGGACATGGTCCCATTCGCCCTTTGGTCCCCAGATGGGATCCGCCATGCGGCGCGACAGGTCCTGCGCGTAAGGATCATGGGGCGAAATCCACGGCGCGAGGATCGCCGCCAGCGTGACGAGCGCCAGAAAGCCCGTGCCGATGAGCAGGCCCGGATGCGAGAGGGCCCTGCGCCGCATGAGCGCGCGCGGCGAGGGCGCCAGGGTCTCGAACGCGTCCGCGCCCGGGTCAGCGATGGTCAGCGACATCAGGCCCTCACGACAGGCGCACGCGCGGATCGAGCTGGGCGTTGATCACGTCCGAGATCAGCGTCAGCAGGATGTACGCGCAGGCGAGAAAGACGAGGATGGACTGGACCACCGGAAAGTCGACGCGGGTGATCGACTGGAAGGCGAGATAGCCCACGCCGTTCAGCGCGAAAATGGATTCCACGATCACCGAGCCGCCCAGCAGGAAGCCGAACTGGACCGCCGCCAGCGACACCACCGGCAGGATGGCGTTGCGCAGCGCGTGCTTGAAGAGAACCGACGTGGTCGAGAGCCCCTTGGCGCGGGCGGTGCGGATGTAGTCCGACGACAGCACGTCCATCATGCCCGCGCGCGTCAGCCGCATGATGGAGGGCATGATGGACAGCGCGAGCGTCACGACAGGCAGGATGAAGTGGGCGGGCGTGTCGGAGCCCGACACCGGCAGCCACCGCAATTGCACCGAGAAGATCAGGATGAAGATGAGCGCCAGCCAGAAGTTCGGCGTCGCCTGTCCGGCCACGGAGAACACCAGCGCGGCGCGGTCCACCCACGTGTTGGCCTTCACGGCCGCCAGAACCCCCAGGGGCAGCGCGACGAGAAGCCCCAGGGCGAGCGCCAGCACCGCGAGCGTCACGGTGACGCCGATGCGCTCCATGATGAGTTGGGAGACAGGCTCGGAGGTGAACAGCGAGCGTCCAAGGTCGCCCGTCAGCGCGCCCCCGAGCCAGTCGAAGTATTGCGTCAGCAGCGGACGGTCGAGGCCGTATTGCGCGGCGACGCGCGCGATGTCGTCGGGCGTGGCGTTCTCGCCCGCCAGCACGGATGCAAGGTCGCCCGAGAGGCGCAGCAGGCTGAAGCCGATGATGGAGACGGTGATCGCCACGAGGACCGCGATGGTCAGGCGGCGCAGCAGGAAGCCGATCATGGGCGGGCGCCCCGCGAGGCGGGCCGTACCCGTGCGATCGTGCGTAAGGCTGAAGCTCGCATCCTGCCTCCCTCCCGTGCGGCGCCTTTTGCAGGCTGTCCGCCATCGGCGTTTTTCGGCAGCTTACTCCGCCGGGCAGTTGCCGCAACAGAGCCGATGAGCTAGCCTAAAGCGCAAATGATTATCTAATTGCGCGCTCAGCGTGACAAGCCAGGGGAGACTCGTCAAGGTGGTTTTGCATCCGCACATGCTTCTCCCGCGCCGGGTCTGACGCGCGTGGACGCGTCCGTCCTCATGGCGCGCAGCGTGGCGCCGCCCGATGGGTCCGGCCGCTGGATGCAGGTGCGCGCCTCGACGGCGTCGGCGGAAATCGTGGCGCAGATTCGCCAGCGCCTGTTCGACGGAGAGCTCAAGCCCGGCGATTTCCTCGGCACGGAAGGCAGCCTCAGCGCGCAGTTCGGCGTGAGCCGCATCACGTTGCGCGACGCGCTGCGCATCCTGGAGGCCAACGGCATCGTCGAGGTGAAAGTCGGCAAGGCGGGCGGCGTGCGCGTGGCTCATCCAAATCCCGAACGCTTCGCGGACGCGCTCGCGGTGCAATTGATGCTGGCGGGCATCAGCCGGACCGAAATCTTCGACGCCCAGATGGGGGCTGAAGTGCGCGCAGCCCAGCTCGCCACCGAGCAGGCGACGGCGGCCGACTTCGCGGCGCTGGACGCCCAGCTCGCGCGCGCCCGCGCCCATGTGGACGACGCCGAAGGCTTCGTGCGCGAGAGCCTCGCGTTTCACCAGCAGCTCGTCCTCGCCTCGCACAACCGCGCGCTGATCGCGCAATTCCAGGCGCTGCGGCATCTCTCGTGGAACGTCATCGTGCGCACCAGCACGCCTGCGCTGTCACGAAAAGTGCTTGCCAGGCACGAGAGGCTTCTCGCCGCCGTGAAGCGGCGCGACGCCGTCGGCGCGGCCGAACTCGTCACCGCGCATTTCACCCAGATCATCGAACGCTACCGCCGCGACGAGGCGGGCCCATCTGCGCCGGCGCCGCTGTGAGCGCCGCGTTCCATATCAACTGAGGGAGCAACGCCATGCTGAGCGAAGCCAAGAACAAGCTGCTGACGCAGGTCGGCCCCGGCACGCCGATGGGCGATTATCTGCGCCGCTACTGGTTTCCCATCGCCGGCTCGGCGGAGTTCGACGACATGTCCGTGAAGGCGATCCGCCTCATGGGCGAGGACCTGACGCTCTACAAGGACCTCAGCGGCACGTATGGCCTCGTGGACCGGCATTGCCCGCACCGGCGCGCCGACATGTCCTACGGCTACGTGGAGAAGAACGGCTTGCGCTGCAATTACCACGGCTGGCTGATGGACGAGACGGGCGCGTGCGTCGAGCAGCCCTACGAGGACACCGCCAACCCCAACAACAAGCTGAAGGAGCGCTGCGGCTCCAAGGCCTATCCGGTGCGCGAGCTGAGCGGCCTGCTGTGGGCCTACATGGGGCCCGCGCCCGCGCCGGAACTGCCTGTGTACGAGGCGTTCACGTTCCCCAACGGCTTCGTGGAGGTGGTGACGTCGGACATTCCGTGCAACTGGTTCCAGTGCCAGGAAAACTCCATCGACCCCGTGCACTTCGAGTGGATGCACGACAACTGGAGCATCCGCCAGAAGGGCAGCCTGGGGCCTTACGCGTCCACGCACCTGAAGGTCGCGTTCGACGAATTCGACAAGGGCTTCACGTATCGCCGCGTGCGCTCGGATTCCGACGAGAGCAGCGCGATGTGGACCGTGGGGCGCGTGTTCCTGTGGCCTTTGGGCTTTTATCTTGGCGAGCACTTCGAGTGGCGCGTGCCGGTCGACGACGAGAACACGCTGAGCATCGGCTGGTTCTACGCGCGCGTGCCCAAGGAGGCCGAGCCCTACCGGCAGAAGCACATTCCCCACTGGCGCGGCCCCATCAGGCAGCCCGACGGGCGCTGGATTTCAAGCCACGTCATCAACCAGGACATCATCGCCTGGGTGGGGCAGGGCGCCATCGCGGACCGCAGCAAGGAAAACCTTGGCGCGAGCGACCGCGGCATCGCGCTCATCCGCAACCGCTTCTTCGACGAGCTTGAGGCCGTGGCGGCCGGCCGCGACCCCAAGGGCCTGATCCGCGACCCCGAAGAAGCGAAGCTCGTGCAATTGCCCATCGCGGAGCGGCGCAACTTCCTTGAAGGAAAGCCGCTGGCCGAATTTTTCAAGCACCCTTACTATAGCAAGCGCCTGAAGGATTTTCCGTGGCACTTCGGACAGCCGGAAGCGGTGCGCAAGGCGTTCTGCGAGGCCATGGGGGTGGACTTGAACGGGGCCCCGCTGGCGCGCGCCAGCGAGCCGGCCGAGTGAACCAGCGCCACAACGCGCGGATGAAATCAAAGGGGAGGATCATATGCTGAGCGAAGCCAAGAACCGGATTCTCACGCAGGTCGGGCCAGGGACGCCCATGGGCGACTATCTGCGCCGCTACTGGCATCCCATCGGGGGCGCGCGCGAGTTCGACGCCAAGGAAGTGAAGGCCGTCCGCCTGATGGGCGAGGACCTGACGCTCTACAAGGACCTCAGCGGAACCTACGGGCTCGTGGACAGGCACTGCCCGCACAGGCGCGCGGACCTCTCCTATGGCTACGTGGAGAAGACCGGCATCCGCTGCAACTACCACGGCTGGCTGATGAACGAGACGGGCGCCTGCATCGAGCAGCCGTACGAGGACACCGCCAATCCGAACAATAAGCTCAAGGAGCGTTGCAGCATCAAGGCCTATCCGGTGCGCGAAGTCGCCGGCCTGCTGTTCGCCTACATGGGCCCGCTGCCGGCGCCCGAACTGCCCGTCTGGGAGCCTTTCACGTGGACCAACGGGTTCGTGGAGATCGTGACGGCGGACGTTCCGTGCAACTGGTTCCAGTGCCAGGAAAACTCCTGCGATCCGGTGCATTTCGAATGGATGCACGACAACTGGAGCATCCGCCAGAAGGGCGATCTGGGCCCCTATTCGCCCTCGCACCTGAAGGTGGCGTTCGACGAGTTCGAATACGGCTTCACGTACAGGCGCCAGCGCGTCGGGCAGGAAGAGGACAACCCCATGTGGACCGTGGGCCGCGTGGCGCTGTGGCCCAATGGTTTTTATCTGGGCAGCCATTTCGAATGGCGCGTGCCGGTGGACGACGAGAACACCCTGAGCGTCACGTGGTTCTTCACCCGCCTGCCCCATGAGAGCGAGCCCTACACGCCGCACGCGCACACGTGGCACGGGCCGATCAAGCAGGCGGACGGGCGCTGGATCTCCAGCCATGTCATCAACCAGGACATCATCGCCTGGGTGGGGCAGGGGGCGATCGCCGACCGCACCAAGGAGAACCTTGGCGCGAGCGATCGCGGAATCGCGCTGATCCGCAACCGTTTCTTCGACGAGGTCGAGGCCGTGGCGGCCGGCCGCGAGGCCAAGGGCACGATCCGCGACCCGCAGAAGGCCAAGTGCGTCGAGCTTCCCATCGCCACCCCGAAGCTGTTCAAGGACGGGATGCCGCGCAAGGAATATCTCAACCATCCTTATTTTGGCCGTCGCCTGCGGGATTTCCCGTGGCACTTCGGCCAGCCGACAGCCGTGCGGGACGCCTTCAGGGAGGCTGTTCTGGGCGAAGACGCCGCCGCGTTCACGCAGGACCTTGAAAAGGCGAAGGCCTGATTTCCTGCGCGCAGCCCTGGCTGCGCGCCTCTCAATCCGGATGGATCACGATGGCTAAAATTGCGCTCGCGATGGCGACCACCCATGGCCCCCAGCTTCACACGACCGCCGAGCAATGGACGCTGCGCGTCTCCGCCGACAAGAAGAACATGCACCCGTTCCGCGACGGCGTGTATTCGTTCGACGAGCTTGTCGACCTGCGCAAGGGCGAGAACCTGGCGGAACGCTCGTCCATGGACAACATGAAGAAGGCGCAGGCGCGCTGCCACGACGCCATGGTCGCCATGGCGGACAAGTGGGAGGAGGCGGGCGCGGACGTCGCCATCATCTTCGGCAACGACCAGCACGAAATCTACGGCGACGACCTGAACCCCGCCTTCATGGTCTATTACGGCGCCAAGATCTGCAATCATCCGCGCTCGGAGGAAGGCCGCGCGGCGCTGCCGCCGGGCATCAAGGAAGGCGAGTTCGGCCACGCCACCGAGGTCTACACCGAGTACGACGGCATTCCGGAGCTTGGCGAGCACATCATCAAGACCGTCGTGGACGAGGATTTCGACGTCGCCGCCTCCAAGACGCTGCCCAAGGGCACGCTGCATTCCACCGGCGTCAGCCATGCGTTCGGGCATATCTACCGGCAGGTGATGCGCGACAAGGTGGTGCCCAACGTGCCGATCTACCAGAACACGTTCTTCCCGCCCAACCAGCCCTCCGCCAGGCGCGCGTACGAGTTCGGCAAGGCCGTCAAGAAGGCCGTGAACTCCTGGGCGAGCGACAAGAAGGTGGCGGTCTTCGCCTCGGGCGGCATGTCGCACTTCGTGATTGACGAGGAGTTCGACCAGCGTTTCATCAAGGCGCTGAAGGAACGCGACACCGCATGGCTCACGTCGATTCCCAAACGCACGCTGCAGGCGGGCACGTCGGAGCTGAAGTCGTGGATCACGCTGGCGGGCTTCCTCGAGGACGAGGACACGCGCATGCACGAGATCGACTACATCCCCTGTTACCGCTCTCCCGCAGGCACCGGAACCGCGCAGGGCTTTTACTGGTGGGACGTTCGCTAGGGGAGCGCGCGCATGAAGCTCGGCGTCTGGGCGCCCCTGCCGCACACCATCGGCAAGGAGCCGGAGGTCGAGCGCGCGCTTGATGACCTGACGACGCCCGGGCAGGGCCTGCCGGTGGACAGGTCCTATGCGTTCGTGCGCGACGTGGTGAAGCGGGCCGAAGAGATCGGCTTCGACATCACGCTGGTGGCGGAACGGCTCGTGGCGCCGGATCTCGAAGCCTGGCTGGTGTCCGCCGCGCTCGCGGTGGAGACCTCGCGCATCGAAATCATGACGGCGGTGCATCCCGGCATCCTGGCGCCGCAGATCGTCGCCAAGATGGGGGCCTCGCTCGACAGACTGTCGGGCGGGCGCGCCTGCATCAACGTGGTGCCGGGGCGGCGCTCCCAGGAGTTCGACCTGTTCGGCAATCACGGATGGCTGGAGGATTCGCACGAGCGCTACGGGCGGGTGGACGAGTTCCTGCGCGTGATGAAAGGCCTCTGGACGCAGGACCCATTCAACTTCGAAGGGCGCTTCTATCCGGTCGCGGACGGCCGTCTCGCCACCACCTCCGTGCGCAGGCCGCATCCCCCCATCTACGCCGCAAGCTCCTCGGACGCCGGCAAGGAGAGCATTGCGCGCGAGTGCGATCTCTGGTTCGCCACTTATGAGCCCGGCCATGTGAACTACGAGGCCAACCTGAAGCGCATCGGCGCCGACATCGCCGACATGCGCGCGCGCGCCGCCCGGCATGGCCGCAGCATCGGCTTCGGGGTGAGCACCCACGTGGGTTGCGCGGCGACGATGGAAGAGGCCGAGGCGCAGGCGCGGGAGATTGAATCAGACCCGCTCGCCAACGTGGCCGCGAAGGCGCTCGGCGCCGGTCTGATCGGCCCCCCTCGGGTGATCGCGGAGCGCATCAGGCGCTACGAGGACATGGGCGTCACGTGCCTCATGCTGCAGTTCCACCCCATGAAGGATGGGCTCGAGCGGTTCGCGAACGACATCCTGCCGCTGGTGCGCTAGGGGCGCTTCAAATGCGTTGCGACGGCTTCGGCGTTCGCGGCGGCCGGCAGGGCGGCGTCGAGGCTGGTCCAGCCCATCGGCTCCCGCGCCTCCCTCAGACGCGCGGCCTGCGCTTGCAGCACGGCCACGTTCGCGTCGGAGGGATCGTTGACCCGGGCGGCCACGCGGCTTTCCAGGATGCCGGCGGGCGCGTCGAGCCAATAGCCCGCGAAGGGCGCACGGCGTTGCGACGCCACGGCCTCCAGCGCCAGCCTGTCGGCCTCGCGGTCGAACACCGCGTCCGCCACCACGGGCCAGCCGGCGTCAAGGCAGCGTCCCGCCTCCTCGCGCACGCTGGCGTAGACGCGTTCGGACATTTGCGGCGCGTAAGCCTCGGGGGGCAACCGCTGAAGCATGCCGGCGCCATGCAGGCGCTTGCGCACGCGGTCGCTCGACAGCACGCGGGCGCCGGGCATGGGGGGGATCAGGGGCGCGAGCGCCCCCGCCAGCGTGGATTTTCCCGAACCGCTGAGGCCTCCGACGCCCACGAGGCGGGGCTTGGCCTCCTGCATGGCCGCGCGGGCGAGCTCAAGATAGGCGCGCGCTTCGTCCTCCAGCGAGGCGCGCGCGTCGCCGTTCGCGTCCTGCGCCATCGCGGCGGTGACGTGGGCGCGCACGACCGCCCGCATGGCGATGAACAGCGGCATGAGCGGCAGTCCGTCGATCTCGTCGGCGCGATCGAGATAGCGGTTGAACAGCGCGTTCGCGAGATCGCCGTTGCGCCGGTGCAGCAGGTCCATGACGGGAAACGCCACGTCGTACAGCACGTCCGTCGTGGCGAGCGCCTCGTCGAACTCCAGGCAATCGAACGGCGTGGGCGCGCCGTCGATCAGGCAGATGTTGCGCAGCGTGAGATCGCCGTGGCAGCGCCGCACCTTGCCGGCCGCGCGGCGCGCGTCGAGCAGGCCCGCGTACTTGGCCAACGTGGCGCGCAGGGCGCCGCGCAGCGCGTCCGCGCCCGCCTCGTGCGCCAGAAAGGTCTGGGCGAGAGCCGCTTCGTTGAGGGCCAGCACCGCCGCCGCGCCCTGCGCGCCGCCGTGCTGGGCGCTTGTCTGCGCCCCCGCGTGCAGCGACGCGATTTCGCCCGCAAGGGCCTCCATGTGGGCGGGCGTCAGCGCGCCCGCCTGGGCCATGCGGTCCAGCAGGCAATCCTCGTCAAAGCGCCCCATCTCCACCACGGCGTCCACGAGCGCGCCCTCGCCGTCGAGGCTCAGGCCGGCGTCGCGGCGCGCGATGCGGCGAACAGCGCGATAGAGCGCAGGGGCCGTGCGCCGGTTGAGCCTCAGCTCCTGCTCGCAGGCCTTGAGGCGCAGCTCCGGCGACGAGTAGTCGAGGTAGGGCGTACGCACGGCGCGCTTGAGCTTGTAGACCGTGTCGCCTGCGAAGAAGATGCGCGAGATGTGCGTGGAGACGGGCGGGCTTTCGTCGCCCGCCTGCGCGCAGATCGCGTTGAGGAACGCGATCGTCTCGTGTTGCGGATCGTCTTCCATGCCGCAGTCTAGGCGCGCTAGTGGCCGCCCTCAACCCGCACGAAGAGGTCGTCGACGTTCATCTTGCGGTCCGTGATGAACTGCTCGTGCAGGTAGGTGACCAGCGCCTCGAGCGTGGGGCGGTTCGCCTCGACGCCGGAGGGCCACGGGTCGCCGCCGAAAACCTCTTCGATCTCGTCCAGCTCGGCGGTCATCCACGGCAGCATGTAGCGCAGCGCCGCGAGGTTCTTCATCTTGGCGAGCGCGACGTTCTTGGACTGGTCGAACGCGCGGTAGAGGCTCGTGGCCACGTAGGGATATTTCTCATGGATGCTGCGGCGCAGGGCGATCAGGTGCATC
>JAQGJX010000143.1 GCA_028290405.1 Hyphomicrobiales bacterium | reverse complement strand
GCAAGGTTCACGCCGCTGTAGCTCGCCGCGTCAGTCGCGGCGAGCGTCGCCGAGAAGCCGCCGCCGAACGTGAACGTATAGGCGAGCTGGCGAACGCCGTTCGGCCAACCGGTCCAGTAATGCGTGTTGTACGACCACGCAGACATGAACGCGAAGGGTTGGGCGGCCTGCCCGAAGGTGAAGCCCGCGAAGCGGATGTAAGCGGCTTCGAGCGAAGGCTGCGTGGCCGTGCGGTGCATTACGCCGCTGCCGCCTTCCTGACGCAGGCGCATGAAGGTCTGGACAGTGCCCCAGGCGGTCTGGGTGCGGGCGTCCAGCGACACGGCGCCGCGAGCATAGAAACCGCTGGTCGAGAGGTCATGGGCGAAGTTGCCGATGACAGGAGTTCCAGTAGGCAATCCATTGAGAACAGTACCGGCCTGGTTACGAACCGTGTCCCTACGCTCCGGGCGATAGTCGTAGTCCACGCGGACGTAGCCGCCGACCTTCAAGCAGGTGTCGGTGCCGGGGATGTAGAAGAAGCCAGCGCCGTAGGCGTCGCAGACGCGCACATATTCAACAGGCGCAGCCTTGCGAACGGGCAGATCAGCTGCCTGAGCGGCGGCGACGGTGAGCAAAGACGCCCCCGTACCCAGTAGTATTCCCTTAAAGAGCCCCATTTTTCCCTCCAGAAGCACACGTCACGCAAACGGTTTGGTTCAAGCTTGCGACTCAAGCTCACTGTTCTGTAATAGGGGAAGAACGTTACGTTACGAAAGCTAAAGGTGCCTCTCTTGGTTACTTTGGACCATGGTGTTGCGCAGACGCAACAAACAGTAGAGGCTCAGCTTGCTTCATTGGAAGCTGCGTCTAGAGCATTGAACGTCGTTACCGGAGAGGTCCTGAAGGACTTCAAAATTACTGCTCGCCAATACCAATCTTTGCTTATGCTCAGCTTGAGGCCGGAAGGACTAAGAGTCGGCGAGCTTTCTGCTGAGCTTATGCTTCAGGTCAACACCGTCTCGGAGTTGGTGGACGGCCTGGTGCGCCGAAACTGGGTCAGCCGCAGGACCGTGCAGGAAGACCGGCGCGTGTCGGTGCTGGAGTTGACCCCCGCCGGCAAGGAGTTCCTCGCCACGCTGGCGCAAGCGCAAATCGCGCATCTGCAAGTGCGCCGGGCCAAACTGATCGCCGTCGTCGCCTCGCTGGGCTTCGCGATGGACGAGATTCTCAGCGATTGAAGGCGGCCTGAACCACGCCGCATCGGCGCCGTTACTCCCTGGAACGCAATGGGAGCGGCCGATGGCGGACGAGGCGCTGAGCAAGAGCGCGGGCAAGCTGGCCCAGACGGCCGGCGCGGTGAAGGCCAGCGCGGAGCACATCAAGTCGGCCACGGGGGCGATGGAGGCCTCGACCGGACGCATCGAGGATTCAGCCGACCGGCGCACGCAACTGGCGGCGGACCGCACGCGGCTGGCGGCCGAGCGCACCTATGCGGCCTGGGTGCGCACGGGGTTGGCGGCGCTCGCCAGCGGCGTTGGGGCGAAGGCGCTGCTGGCCGGCGTCGTGCCGGGCCTGCTGGTTTCCGCCATGGGGGGCGTGCTGGTGCTGTTCAGCGCGTTCTGCTTCGCCGCCGCCGTATGGCGCCAGGCCCAGCCCGGCGCGGGGCCGCCCGAACCCGACACCGCGCGCCTGCCGCCCGCGTTGCTCGTGGTGGTGAACGGCTTCCTGGTGCTGGTGGCGCTGGCGGCGCTCGCGGGCCTTTGGCTCGGTCAGCCGTTGGCGCGCTGAGCGCTCAGGCCGCCGTGTCCTGCTTCAGCAGGCCGCGCCACTGGAAGATCATGGTGCGTGCGAGAAGCACCATCTCCGCCTCGGTGCGGCCGCGCCGGTAGATGGTCATCAGCGATTTGGCGAGGCGCTGCCGGTCTTCTGCCCCGTGCAGACTGCATTCGCCGCACGCACGGCTGAAGGCGCGCGACAACATGGCCAATTCGTCGGGCGTAAACACGCCCCTCTCGCTCACACGCTGGGACATAACGCACTCCACGCGTACACCCCGAGAGTATGTCGGCGAACGAGCGATGCGTCGATGCAAATTTATGCCCGAAGGGGCTGGCGGGCGATCACATTTTTGACGCAGCTTGGGCGCGCATGAGCGTCACTTCATCAGGCCCGCCGCGCGCAACGCGCCTTCGATCATGCCGCGCACGTCGCCCGCGTGATCGGGGGCCGCGCGTTCAGGCGCGGGCGCTCTCGCCTCAAGGGTCGCGGGAGCCTGCGGGCGAGGCGCGCGCGGCGCCGGAGCGGCGGCGTCCACAAGGCCGAAGAACCGCGCGATTCCATGGGTCGACGACAAGCCGACGTCGAGCAGGAAAGGCCCTGCGGCGCCGCCCTGTTCGTCGCCCGCGCCCACGGCGAGCGGCGCTCCGTGCGCCATGCCCTGCACGGTCACGGACTCGATGACGGACGCGCCCGTCGCGTCGCGCCAGACGGCGGTCGAGAACCGTCCGTCGGCCGTGCGCTCGGAGGGCTGATCGGGCAGGCCGTGGACGTCCGCCCATTGCTTGGCGATCTCGCCCGCGTTCATGGGAACGACGGTGGTATCGGCGTCGCCGTGCCACACGGACACGCGCGGCCATGGCCCGCCATGGACGGAGGCGGCGCGCACCAGCCCGCCCCACGCGGAGGCCGAACGCCGGTCGCCGGAATACATGGATTGCAACGCCTGCTGGACGGAGGTGGCAGATCCATACGGAAGCCCCGCGATGACGCCGCCGGCGGCGAACACTTCCGGGTAAGCCGCCATCATCACGCCCGCCATGGCGCCGCCCGCCGAGAGGCCCGTGACGAAGATGCGGTCGCGGTCGACTCCATGCCGGACGATCATGGTCTCGATCATTTCCCGGATCGAAGCCGCCTCCCCGGAGCCGCGCGTGATGTCTCCGCTCTGGAACCAGTTGAAGCAAAGACGCGGGTTGTTGGCGCTCGTCTGCTCGGGAAACAGCAGCGCGAACCCCTGCTCGTCCGCGAGCGCGGACCAGCCCGTGCCTATGTCGTAGCCAGCCGCCGTCTGCGTGCAGCCGTGCAACACCACCACCAGCGCAGGGCGGGCGGGCAGCGCGTCGGGCAGGTAGGTCAGCATGCGCAGGTCGCCCAGGTTCGCCCCGAACCCCACCACTTCCTGCAGCGCCCCGTCTGTCTGCGCCGTGTCCCGGGCGCCGGGCGTCCGGCGCGCCGCGCTGGCGCGTCCCATGGCGCCGAGGCGCGGGAGCCGGCGGGGCAGCTTGAACGATGGTGAAATGTCGACGCCCATGACTCGCATATGTCCCGGCTCCTGGATGCTTAACGCTGCTCGACGCCGCAAGACAATTGCAGCCGCGGAGTGCAACGGGCGGGAGCCAAATTGGTTGCTGCACTGCAGCAATTGTAGACCGCCCTGCGGCGAAGCGCCAGCCTGCGGCGCGGCGGCCCAACCCCAAGCCGAAGCGTCGCCATGCGGCCGGAACCTAACGCGGCTCGCGCCCATTGTACGGTCGAGGTGCATCATGGTTAAGCATTTTTCTCCCCATCTGACCGCAGTTCTCGCGCTCGGGATCGCCGCGGGCGCTCATGGTCTCGAGGCCCGCGTGCAGGGCGCTCCGGCGGGCTCGCCTTTCGAGGCGCAGGCGCTGGGCGTGCTTGAGCAGCAATGCGCCCATGGCGGCGCGCCCCTGCCAGCCTGCCAGCAATTGGCGGTGGAGTTGAAGCGTCGCCAGACGCAGGCCGACCCCGTGGTCGCCATGGACGAGGACGAGGCGGCCCCCCAGGACCAGGTCCAGGATCAGCAGCCCCGCCTCACGGAGGGCGAACAGCGCGCGGCCCGCACCCTGCGCTGCGCCCTCTCGCCGGGCGCAAGCGGCTGCGGCCCGGACTGAGCCCCCTTCCACGCCGCCCAAGAAGGATAACATCGCCTATGAGCATGCCCCAGTCGCCCGGCCCCACGCCGGAGGTACCCGGTCCGACGCCCGTGCATCCCCCGCCGGGCCCGACGCCCGAGGCGCCCCCGGCCCCGCCGGACGCCGTACCCCCCATGCCCGTGGAGGAGCCCGGGACCGCCCCGCCCATCGGCGTGCCGACCCCCAACCCGCCGCGCCCCGACCCAGAGGCCCCAGAGCCGACGCGGGGCGCGCGCTAGTCGCCTGCGGCGGCGATGGACGCGAGCGCGGTTTCTTGCCAGAAGCGACGATCGAAAGGCCGCGCCCATGACCCTCGTCGAAACCACCGCCGATCCTGGAACGGGCCTGCGGGCCGAAATCTGGGAGATGGACGCCAGCGGGTACGCGGTCTGCGTGCTCGACGCGCATGATCCCGCGTATCGAGAGAGCTTCGTGTTCGACGTGCGCAAGGACGCGCAGGCGTTCGCGGCGCGCAGCGTCCTTATCCGTCCCTGAAGACATTAAAAAAGCGGGCGCCCGCAAGGACGCCCGCCGATGCTTGTTCGCGACCCGCCGTTTAGCGGCAGCGGCGCTCGCGCACCGTCACCATGCCGCGCGGCGTCTGGCGCTTGGTGATGATCACCCGGCAACGTTCGGGCCGCATCATGCGCATGCGCGCGTGGGGGCGCATGGGACGCGCTCCACGCTCGACGCGCACGACGGTGCGGTCGCGATCGCGGTAGCCGCCCTCGCGCGTCTCCACGCGCACGTTCTGCGCCACCTGGAAAGGCGCATCGCCGGCGCTTTGCGCGCTGGCGGGAACAGCGCCCAGAAGAGTAAGTCCGGCAAAAGCCGCGAGTGTCAGAAATCGCATGTGCAGTCCTCCTTGACCGGGGCGACAATGCGGAGGGACGCGCGATGGTTCCGGCTTTATCGCGACTGATCTGGATGTCGCATGCACAGCGACCTGCCCTGAGCCTCTCAAGGCGTTCGCTCGAACCTGCAAGCGCGGCGTTCCTTCCTCTCAGGGGAGGGAGTTCGCGCGAGGTTCTGCTCGGGACTGAACTCGATCCTGCAAGCGCAGCGTTCCCTCCCCTCAGGGGAGGGACAGGGCGGGGTCTGGCTCAATCTCGCAAAGCGCCGTGGCTTACCCCACCCCAGCCCTCCCCTGAGGGGAGGGAGGACGCGGCTAGTTCATCGTGATGCCGCTCTCGCGCAGCACCGGGCCCCATTTGGCGGTTTCGCTCTTCACGAAGGCGTCGAACTCTTCAGGCGTGCTGTTCACCGCCACGATGCCCAGCGGCAGAAGCTTGGATTGCATCGCCTTGTCCTGCGTGGCGAGCGCCACCGACTTCTGGATCTTGTCGACGATGGCGCGCGGCGTGCCGGCGGGCGCCACCACGCCGACCCACGTGGACATTTCGCCGAGCGAAGGCATGTTCGCCACCTGCGCCAGCGGCTCGACGCCCGGCAGCGAGTCGAGTTGGCGGTTGTTCAACTTGGCGAGCGCCCGCAGCTTGCCGTCCTTGATGAGAGCCAGATGCGGCGCGATGCCGTCCACCGCGTAATCGATGCTTCCGTCAAGCAAGCCCTGCACCACGTCCGAGCTTCCCTTGTAGGGCACGAAGGTCGCCTCGACGCCCGCCTGCTTGTTGAACAGGATGGCGGCGAGCCGCGTGGGGATGATGCCCGCGCCGTAATTCAGCTTGCCGGGATTGGCCCGCCCCTTGGCGATCAGCTCCTGCACGGTCTTCGGCCCGTTGGCGGGCACAACGAGGACGGACGTGTTCACCGCCGCCATGGAGATGGGGGCGAAATCGGCCACCTTGTAGGAGAGCTGCGAGGTCGCGATGGGGTTCATGACCAGCGTCGTGTCCATCGCCATCAGCAGCGTGTATCCGTCGGCCTGCGCATGGGCCACCGCCTGCGCGCCGATGGCGGAATTGGCCCCGGGGCGGTTTTCGATCACCACGCCCTTGCCCCATTGCTCGCTCAGGTGCTGGCCGAGGAAGCGCGCCAGCACGTCCGTGGGTCCGCCCGCCGGGAACGGCACCACGATCCTCACGGGGCGGCTCGGAAACTCGGCCGCATCGCGGTCGGCCGTCTGCGCGGATGCGGAGAAACCCAAAGCGGCGAAAGCCAGCACGGCGAGCGCGCGACGTACGATCATGACATCCTCCCGACGGCGCGGATCATCGGCCCGCAGCCTTGAGGGCGATCATAGGTGCGGGCCGACCGAACGCAAGCGCCGCCGCCCTGCGCTCCGGGAGCCCTGATTTGGCGCGAACGCCAAAACGCGATAATCCCCCGCCAGGACACGATGGACAGGATGGCTGCGGTGGAAGCGAACCAGGGAAAACGCCTGCTGCAGGCGCTCGACGGCCACGCCACGACTCCGCCCCCCGTCTGGATGATGCGGCAGGCCGGGCGCTACCTGCCCGAATACCGCGCGCTGCGCGCCACCACGTCGAGCTTCATGGAGTTCTGCTTCAACCCCGCCAAGGCCGCGGAGGCGACCCTGCAGCCGATCCGCCGCTTCGGCTTCGACGCGGCGATCATCTTCAGCGACATCCTCGTCATCCCCCAGGCGCTCGGCCAGCCCGTCACGTTCGAGGCCGGAGAGGGCCCGCGCCTTGCGCCCATCGAGACGCCCGAAGGGCTGAAGGCTCTGTCCGACACGCTTGAAGCTGGCGTGCTCGACCCGGTGTACGAAGCGCTCGACCGGGTGAAGGGCGCGCTGGACGGCCAGACCGCCCTCATCGGCTTCTGCGGCGCGCCGTGGACCGTGGCGAGCTACATGATCGCCGGACGCGGCACGCCCGACCAGGCGCCCGCGCGCATCTTCGCCTACAAACATCCGGACGCGTTTGCGCAGCTGATCGACGTTCTGGTGCGCGCCTCCATCGACCATCTCGACCGCCAGATCGGCGCGGGGGCGGAAGTCGTGCAGGTCTTCGACTCGTGGGCCAGCGTGCTGCCCGCGCCCGAGTTCGAGGCGTGGAGCTTCCAGCCCATAGCGAGGATCGCCGCAGGCCTGGCGGCCCGGCGCCCGGGCGCGAAGCTCATCGCCTTCCCGCGCGGCGTCAGCGCCCGGCAGTCGGCGCGCATCGCGGCGCTCCCGGGCGTCCACGGCGTGGGGCTCGACACGGCGGCCGATCTTGAAAGCTGCCGGCAGGCCATCCCCTCCTGCGTGGCCGTGCAGGGCAACCTCGATCCGCTGCTGCTGCTGGCGGGCGGGCCCGCCCTGGAGGCGCAGATCGACCGCATCCTCGAGACGTTCGCGGGCCGTCCGCACATCTTCAATCTCGGCCACGGCGTCCTGCCCCCGACCCCCATCGCCCACGTGGAGCGCCTCGTAGCCCGCGTCCGCCGCAACGGTTGATCCCCATGTCCCTCGAAGTCCTCGTCATCGAGCACGAACATCCCGACGACCTGCCGGTTTACGACGCCGCCATCCGCGCGGCGTTTCCGGACGCCGTGATCCGGCTGGCGACGAACGAGCAGGAGGCCCTCGGGCTGTGCGCGAGCGCCGATGTCATCGGCGGCAAGGCGCACGACATACCCGCCAGCGTGATCGCCGCCGCCCCGCGCCTGCGGTTCATCCAGGCCTTCACCACCGGCGTCGACCATCTGCGCACTGTCGGCCTGCCGCCGCACGTGGCGGTGTCGAACGCGCGCGGCATCCACGGGCCACAGATGGCGGAGCTGGCGATCATGCACATGATCGCGCTGCTGCGCGACTTTCCCGCGATGCTGGCCAACCAGCGCGAAGCCAAATGGCTGCGCTGGCCGCAGCGCCTGCTCACCGGCAAGACAGCCGTGCTGCTGGGCGTGGGGGCCATCAGCGAAGCGGTCGCCACGCGTTTGTCGGCGCTGGGCATGACGGTGATCGGCGTGAGCGGCTCGCCCCGCCCCGCCCCCGGCTTCGCGCGCGTGGAGCCGCGCGAGCGGATGCGCGAGACGGCCGCGCTGGCGGACTTTCTCATCGTGCTGGCGCCCCTGACGCCGCAGAACCATCATCTGGTGAACGCGGCTCTGCTGGGCGTCCTGAAGCCGGAGGCCTTCGTGATCAACCTGGCGCGCGGCCCCTGCGTGGACGAGCCCGCCCTGATCGCCGCCCTGCAGGAGAAGCGCATCGCGGGCGCCGGCCTCGACGTGTTCGAGGAGGAGCCGCCCGCGCCCGACAATCCCCTGTGGACGATGCCCAACGTGACGATGACGCCGCGCATCGGCGGCATGAGCGACATGTACGCCCACCAGGTCGCGCCGCTGTTCATCGAGAACCTGAAACGCTTCGCGGCGAGCGGCGCGAGCGATCTTGTGAACCGCATCGAAGTCTGAGCATCCACTTTCCCGGGGCGCCCACAGGGCGAACCCGGGATCCAGAGCCGCAGGACGGAGCGTGCCGCCCCTGGATCCTGGATCGCTTCGCGTCCGGGTAAGCGGACCTGCGAGACGCGGCGGCTTAGCGCGTCAGCAGCGGCTTCAC
>JAQGJX010000171.1 GCA_028290405.1 Hyphomicrobiales bacterium | reverse complement strand
GGCCTTCTCATGGCGGTGGTGCTCGCGCACGGCTCGGTGGTGAAGGCCATCGCGATGGTGCTGGTGGGCTTGCTGTTCGGCCTCGTGGGCACGGACGTGAACAGCGGCGCCCTGCGCTACACCTTCGGGGTGTCGGTGCTGTGGGACGGGATCGACTTCCTGCCGCTGGTCATCGGCATGTTCGGCGTTGTGGAAATCATCCGCAACCTCGAGGAGCCCGAGCAGCAGCGCACGGCGGTCTCGACGGGCCTGCGCGACCTATGGCCGTCCCGCAAGGAGTTCGGGCGCTCGATGATGCCGATCCTGCGCGGCACGGGCCTCGGCGCCTTGCTGGGAATTCTGCCCGGCGGCGGCGCTGTGCTGGCCTCCTTCGCCAGCTACACGATGGAAAAGAAGGTCGCCAAGGACCCGAGCCGTTTCGGCAAGGGCGCCATCGAGGGCGTCGCGGGGCCGGAAGCGGCCAACAACGCGGCCGCCCAGACCTCGTTCATCCCGCTGCTGACGCTGGGACTGCCGTCCAACCCCATCATGGCGCTCATGATGGGCGCGATGATGATCCAGGGCATCCAGCCCGGCGCGGCCGTCATGACCAGCCGTCCGGACCTGTTCTGGGGCATGGTCGCCAGCATGTGGATCGGCAACCTGATGCTGGTCATCATCAACATGCCCATGATCGGCATGTGGGTGAAACTGCTGTCGGTGCCCTACCGCCTGCTCTACCCGGCGATCCTGCTGTTCTGCGTCATCGGCGTCTACGGCACGAACAACAACTGGGTGATGATGGCGCTCACGGCGGGCTTTGCGATCTTCGGCTACATCCTCGTGCGCTTCGGCTGCGAGCCGGCGCCGATGATCCTCGGCTTCCTGCTGGGGCCGCTGATGGAGGAGAACCTGCGCCGTTCGCTCGTGCTCTCGCGCGGCGACCCGGCGATCTTCGTCCAGCGGCCGATTTCCGCGACCCTTCTGTTCCTGTGCGTGCTGATGATCGTGGTGATCGTCCTGCCCAACGTGCGAAAATCGCGCGAGCAGGCGTTCCAGGAAGCTTGACGACAATAACGCCGCCGGGCGCACGATCCGGCGGCGTTCCGCATTCGCGAAGCGGGCCGCGAAGGCCTGCGCGCCCGGGGAGGAAGACATGGGAGCAATCGCCCGCCGTTCGCTCTTGCTTGCGCCGCTGCTGGCCGCCGGGGTCGCCCTCGGGGCGCCCGCGCAGGCGCAGGAGGAGAATTTTCCCGCGCGTGAAATCAGGGTGATCTGCGCCTTCCCGCCGGGCAGCGGCGCGGACATATGGGTGCGCTTCTTCGCCGAACAGGCGCGGCATCTGGCCGGGCGCCCGCTCATCGTCGAGAACAAGCCGGGGGCCAACGGCAATATCGCCACCGAGTTCACCGCCCGCTCCAAGCCGGACGGCTACACGATCTTCATCCAGTCGCCGACCTCCATCGCGGCCAACAAGTTCATCTTCAAGGGCACGCCCATCGACATCGAGAAGTCGATCGAGACGGTGGCGACGCTCCTGAAGTTCTCGTTCTACATGACGGTGGACGCCCGGCGGCCCTGGAAGAACGTGCAGGACGTGGTGGCGCACGCCCGCGAGCGGGGAGCCAAGGCCAGCTTCGCCACCACCTCCCCGCCCGGCCGCCTTATGGGCAACCTATTCAAGCAGATCATGAACCTTGAGGCCGTCGAGGTGCCCTACCGCACCGCGCCCGACTCCATCAACGACATCCTCAGCGGCGCCGTGGACTTCTCGTTCAACGACGGCGTGTTCGCGATGTCGCAGATGCGCGAGGGGCGCTTGCGGGTGCTGGGCGTGGGCTCGATGGAGCGGATCACCACGACGCCCGACATCCCCACCATGAACGAACAGGGCGTCACAGGCCTCAACGTGCCGGGCTTCTTCGGCGTCATGATGCCCGCCGGGGCGCCGCGTCCCGTGGTCGCCAAGATCAATAAATGGTTCGTGGACGTCGTGAACAGCAAGGAAGGCCAGGAGTTCATCGCCAAATTCGGCGGCGAGCCGCTGGCGCTCAGCCCCGAGGCGTCGCAAAAGATGTTCATGGATTCCATTTCCGAGTGGGGCCGCCTCGTCGACCTCGCCAAGATCAAACCTGAAGGATGAACGGTCCCATGACGCGCACGCTCAACACGACCGGCGTCGACCGGCGCACGCTTCTCGCAGGCGCGGGCGCGCTCGCCGCCTCCAGCCTCGCGCCGCCGGCGTTCGCGCAGGCCTATCCGTCGCAGAACATCACCATCGTCTGCGCCTTTCCGGCGGGCAGCGGCGCGGACGTGCTGGTGCGCTATTTCGCCGAGGAGCTGCGCAAGAAGGCAGGCCGCACCACCATCGTGGAGAACCGCGTGGGGGCGGCGGGCAACATCGCCGCAACCTATACGGCGCGGGCGAAGCCCGACGGCCACACGATCCACATCCACGCAGGCAGTTCGACCGCCGCCAACTTCCACCTGTTCAAGAACCCGCCCATCGACCCCGGCAAGGAGCTGCAGGTCGTGGCGACGCTGAACAAACAGCCCTTCATGGTCGTGGTGGCGGCGAGCAGCCCCTACAAGACCCTGCGGGAACTCACCGACGCCATGCTGAAGAAGGGCGACAAGGCGAGCTACGCCCAGTCGAACACCACCGGCAAGGTCATGGGCGAGCTTTACAAGATCGCCACGGGCGTCAAAGCCGTGGAAGTGCCCTACCGCACCGCGAACGACAGCATCAACGACTTCGCCAGCGGCGCCGTCGACTACGGCATGATGGACCCGGTGGCGGCCCTGGTGAACGCGCGCGCCGGCCGCTGGCGCATGCTGGCGGTCAGCACGCCCGAGCGCGTGCAGGCGGTGCCCGAACTGCCCACGATGACCGAGGAAGGCGTGCCGGGCGTGGAGCTCTTCGGCTGGTTCGCCGCCATGGTTCCCGCCGCGACGCCCAAACCCATCGTCCAGCAGCTCAACACGTGGTTCAACGAGATCGAGCGCACGGACGAGACGCGCGAGTTCCTGAAGACGAACGGCGGCGACCCGTGGGTGACGACCCCCGAGCAGGGCCAGGCGCAGCTCATCGCCGACCAGAAGCAGTGGGAAGCCCACATGAAGGCCGCGAAGATCGAGCCGCAATAAGCGCTTCGCGACTTCGCCCACCTTGTCAAAGCGCGCCCACAACGCCAATGTGGGCGCGCATTTTTCTTGCGAAGCTGGCGCCCGGGAGATCCCCATGCCGTACACGTCCACGCCCGCGCTGCGCGCTGAAATCCTGCGCGCCTGCCGGGTGCTCACCTACTTCCGCATCGTCGAGGGCTTTGGTCACGTGAGCGCCCGCGTGGCGGGATCGGACCGCATCGTCATCACGCCGCGCATCGCGCTGGGAACGGTGACGGAGGACCTGCTGGTGGAGCTGGACATGGACGGCAAGCAGGTCGCGGGCGACGGGCGCCCGCCGCTGGAGGCCGCCATGCACATCGCGGTGTACAAGCGACGCGCCGACATCCTGTCCATCGCGCGCGGCCACCCGCGCAACGTGGCGGCCTACGCGAGCGCAGCCGAGCCCCTGCGCATCGGGCACGGCTTCGGGGCCAATCTCGGCCACATCGTGCCGGTGTTCGAAAAGCCCGTGCTGGCCGCGGATCCGCAGCTCGGCATGGGCGTGGCGGACGCCTTGGGCGACCACGTGGGCGTCATTCTTCAGGCCAACGGCATGCTGGCGGGCGGAATGTCGGTCGCGCACGCCTGCGTGAACGCGATCTTCATGGAGGAGACCGCGGAGGCGCAGCTGAAGGCGGAGGCCGCAGGCTTCAAGCCGAAGTACTACACGCCGGAAGGCGCCGCGCGCCGCCACGGCGACGACCGGGAACACGAGCCCATCCGCGCGTGGGATTACTACGTCGCCATGGCGGAAGGCGCGATGGCGTGGCAGCGGTAGTCGCCGCGTTCTGAAGGATTGAGCCGGACCCAAACGGCCCCGCCTGCCGGCGGGGACGCGCTCCGAGAGAGGACATCATGACGTCGGGCGGATTCATCGAACGCCACAACCTGTGGAGCGACGACCAGAAGCGGAAGGCCGCCGAGATCGCCCAGCGGGTGAAATCAGGCGACATACATCTGGTGCGCCTCGCGTGGGCGGACCCGCACGGCTATTCGCGCGCCAAGGCGCTCACCGTTCCGGCCTTCCTCAGCGCGCTGAAGAGCGGGCACAACATCAACGTCGCCACCAGCACGCTGGATTCCGCCGGCACGCGCACGTTCTCGTCCTTCGTGCGCGGCGGCGGCATGGGGCTGGACGAGATGACCGGCTCGCCCAACCTGACCCTCGTGCCGGACCCCAACACGTTCCGCGAACTGCCATGGGCGCCCGGCGTCGCGTGGATCGTGGGCGACGAATATTTCGATTCCGGCAAGCCGTTCCACTTCTCCCCGCGCCAGTTGCTGCGGCGCGAACTCGCCAGGCTCGGCGAACGCGGCCTGCGCCAGATGATCGGCCTCGAGATCGAATTCTACCTGCTGCGCGTCACGCAGGACCAGCTCACGTTCGACAACGTCGGGGCGCCGGGCCTGCGCGGCAGGCCGGTGGAGGTTTGCCCCGTGGAGCCCGGCTATCACTTCCATTCCGAGTCCAGCATGGACATGATGCAGCCCGTGCTGAGCGCGCTCGTGCGCGCCTATGAGGCCATCAACCTGCCCATTCGCTCCATCGAGAAGGAATGGGGGCCTGGCCAGATCGAATGCACGTTCGCGCCCGTCGACGCGCTGGAGGCCGCCGACAACGCGATGCTGTTCCGCACGGCCACCAAGCAGATCACGCGGCGCATGGGGCATTTCGCCACCTTCATGTCTCGCCCGGGCCTGAAGGGCTATTATTCCAGCGGCTGGCATCTGCACCAGTCCATCGTGGACGCCACCGGCGCCAACCGGTTCATGCCGGAGGGCGCCGGAGAGCCGCTGTCGCCCTTCGGCATGTCCTACGTGGCGGGCCTTCTGGAGCACGCCGCGCCGTCCACCGTGTTCGCCGCCCCCACCATCACGGGCTATCGCCGCTTCAAGCCCAACTCGCTCGCGCCGGACCGCGCCTCCTGGGGGTTCGACCACCGCGGCGCCATGATCCGCGTGCTGGGAGGCGTGGGCGATCCGGCGACGCGCATGGAGAACCGCATCGGCGAGCCGTGCGCGAACCCGTATCTCTACATCGCCTCGCAGCTTGTCGCCGGCATGGCGGGCGTGGACGCCGGCGCGCATCCCGGCGCGCAGGACGACGAACCCTACAATGCGGACCGCGCCCGCCTGCCCGCCACCCTGCCCCACGCGCTCGACGAACTGGAGCGCTCCAGCCTGTTCCGCAGCGCCTGGGGAGACCTGTTCGTGGACTATTACCTGAAGGTGAAGCGCGTCGAGGCGGGCCGCTACCAGGCCGCCCTCGAGGCGTCCGGCCAGCCTGCGGGCGAAGACGCCACCCAGTGGGAACAGAACGAATATTTCGACTTCTTCTAGCGTCAGGACGAGCGCCATGAGCCTGGATTACGATCACCTCGTGCAAGAGGACCGCGTTCACCGCGCGCTCTACACGGACCCGGCGATCTTCGCGGCCGAGATGAGCAACATCTTCGGGGCCACGTGGATCTATGTCGCGCACGAAAGCGAAATCCCGAACCCGAACGACTTCATCACCCGCAAGCTGGGCCTGCGCCCGGTCATCGTGCTGCGCGACGCCAACGACAAGCTGCGCGTGCTGTTCAACCGCTGCACCCATCGCGGCACCACCTTGTGCCGGCACGAGAAGGGCAACGCGCGCGCGTTCCAGTGCCCCTATCACGGCTGGAACTTCCTCAACACCGGCAAGCTGCGCGGCGTGCCGTGGGCGGACGGCTATTCGTCCGACATCAAGGACCCGAAGTTCAACGTGGCGCAGGTTCCGCGGGTGGAATCCTACCGCGGCTTCATCTTCGCGACCCTGAACGAGGCCGCCCCGCCGCTGCTGACCTGGCTTGGGCCGATCACGCGGCCCATCGACGAATGGCTGGACCGCAATCCCGGCGGCAAGGTGTTCGTGTGCGAGGCGAACCGCTTCAAGTTCAAGGGCAACTGGAAGCTCGCCTACGACAATTCGTCGGACGGGTATCACGTCATCTATTCGCACCGCTCGCTGCTGGAGATGGAGAACCGGCTGGCGGACGAGTCCAACAAGGGCATGGCGTACTACAAGAATTCTCCCGACGCCCTGCCGATGTACGTGCAGTACATGGGCAACGGCCACCACTTCAAGGACAAGCGGCCCAACCTGCAGCCCCGCCCCGGCGGGCTGTGGGCCATCGAGTCCACCCATCCGGGCATGGAGCACGCGCAGGACATGTTCCGGGCGAAGTATGGCGAGAGGGCGGAATCGCTGCTCGACCTTGCCGGCTCTGAGCCGGTGAACGTGAACATCTTTCCCAACCTTTCGCTGCTGGGAAACCACATCCAGGTGTTCCAGCCGGTCAGCGTCGATGAGACGGACGCCATCTGGTACGGCACGCGCATCGAGGACGTGAACGGCGACATCGGTGACGCTCTTCCCACCATCAACGCGCTGCGCATGCGCACGCAGGAGGGCTTCCCGAACTTCGGCGAGGTGGACGACCTCGCCAATTTCGAGCAGATCCAGCGGGGCCTGCAATGCCCCGAGGACGAGTGGATCTACATGAACCGGGGTCTGGGCCTGCCCGACCGCATCAAGCACAACCCGGACGGCACCATCACCGCGCCCGCCACCGACGAGGTGTTCATGCGCGAGTACATCAAGGAATGGAAAAAGCTCATGCAGGCACGTCCCGAGCTGACCATCCAGAGGGAGCCATGACCATGGCGGCCGTCTCCCAAGACCCGTCCGTCGCCTCCTATTATGTGGACGACGCGTTCTATGGCGCGCTCGTGGCCCGCTTCACTGGCTGGCAGGACGAGGCGCGGCTCATCGGCGATTACCCGGAACGCGACCTGTTCCGCGCCCTGCTGGAGCGCGAGGCGCGAGTGCTAGACCAGCACGACTACGATTCATGGCTCGCGATGCTGACCCGCGCCTGCGTCTACTGGGCGCCCGGCACCCCGCAGGCAGGCGACCCGCGCACGGAAATCGCCGTGATGTTCGACGACCGCCGCCGGCTGGAGGATCGCATCTACCGCCTGCGCACGGGCTACGCATGGTCGCAAGCGCCCGTGTCGCGCACGGTGCGTCTCATCACGAACGTGGAGGTGTTTGAAGCGGAGGATGCGGACCACCGCATGCTGCGGTCCAACTTCCTCATCAGCGAGTTCTGGGACAATCAGGTCCGCGTTCTCACCGGCTGGTGCGGCCACCACATGGAGAAGACGGACGGCCGCTGGCTGATCCGCGCCAAGCAGATCAACCTGATCGACTGCGATCAGTGCATCCGCAATCCCAGCATCATCCTCTAGGGGATGGTTTGCGGGCTGCGGGCGGCGGCCCGCGTCGGCTAGCGCTCGGCGTCGCCGAGGAACTTGGCCTTCATGGGCGCGGCGGCGGCGTCGCTGCGCTCCTGGTCCGTGTCGCCGGCCGGGCGGCGGGCGTTGTCGCGATACCAGTCCACCCACTTCGACGTCACATGCAGGAGGATGTCTTCGCCAAGGCCGTCCTCGACGACGGAGGACTGTGTGGCGGCGGCTGCATCGCGCATGCGGGGCTCCAAGGTAAAAATGCTTGCTTAATGATCTGGCGCCATCCCGCAGGCGGCGACGCCATCAGTAGCGCGCACGTACCATGGCCAGCGTGGCCACTGCGCTTACAAGCATAACCTTGGAAGGCCGCCGCGACATTATTTCCAAGGCTGCGCTTATGTCATTCTATCTCAAGCTTGAGTATGCGCTTGTGGACGAACCGCGTAATGATGCGGTCCGCCGCCGGATCGTTAAAATGCGATGGTTCCTTTTACCCTGGAGTTAGGTCCCGGAGCGGCAGGTAGAGGTCGTTACGAGCCGCCGAATTTTGATAAAAGCCGCGAAAGGAAATCACCATGGCGCACACGCCGCGCTCGCCCTCCGACCCCCAGCGCATGCTCGCTCTGGCGGTGGACGACGACCCGAGTTTCCTGGAAGGCCTGCGCATGATGCTGCGCCTGTGCGGCTTCGCGGACGTGGAGACCGCCGGGGACGCGGAGAGCGCCTGGGAGGTGCTGCAGGAGCGCCCCCGGCAGCTGCGCCCCGTGCAGATGGTGGTGTGCGACTGGAACATGGATCCCACCAACGGGCTGCACCTGCTGCGGCGCGTGCGCGCGGACCGGACCATCGCCCGCACCCCATTTATCCTCGTCACCGCCAGCCTCTCGGAAGAGGCGTGGCGCGGGGCCATCACGTGCGGGGCAACGGACTTTCTCAACAAGCCGTTCAGCCTTGAAACGCTGCGCGAATCGATCGACCTCGCCCTGTCGCTGCCGGCTCCCGAACCGCTCATGGCGCCGGACAATCTCGTTCCCTTTCCGCGCAGCCGCATGCAGCGGGCGGCGCGTCGAAAACAAGGGTGACAGGAAGCGCCGGACGACTAGACTGCGCGCCATAAACAGGGCGGAAGCGAGAGCTTGAACCAGATGGGCGCGTACGCATGACACGAACTGACCGCGAGATGATCCTCGGCGTGTTCTTCAACTACACCGGCCATCACGTGGCTTCGTGGCTGCATCCGGACGCCTGCGCGGACGCGGGCGTCAACTTCCAGCACTTCATCGAGATTTCGCAGGCCGCCGAGCGGGGCAAGTTCCACTTCCTGTTCTTCGCCGACTGGCTGGCCGTGCGGCAGGCCTCGCCGGAGGCCCTGAGCAGGTCGGCGCAGTACACCGCCCATTTCGAGCCGCTGACCCTGCTGGGCGCCATCGCGGCGGTCACGAAGAAGATCGGCATCGTGGCCACCGCCACGACGAGCTACAACGAGCCCTACCATGTGGCGCGCAAGTTCGCCTCGCTGGACTTCATCAGCGGCGGCCGCGCGGGCTGGAACGTCGTCACCTCGTCCAACACCGCCGAGGCCTGGAACTTCGGCAAGGACGCGCACCCCCTCCGCGAGGAGCGCTACGACCGCGCCCGCGAGTTCGTGGACGTCGTGAAGGGGCTGTGGGATTCGTGGGACGACGACGCCTTCATCCGCGACCGCGAAACGGGCGTCTACTTCGATCCCGGCAAGGTTCACCGGCTGGACCATGAAGGGCGGCACTTCAAGGTGCGCGGGCCCCTGAACGCCCCGCGTCCGCCGCAGGGCTATCCGCTGATCGTGCAGGCCGGCGCGTCGGAGTTCGGCAAGGATTTCGCCGCCTCCACGGCCGAGATCGTCTTTGTCGCCCCGCCGAACCTCGAGGCCGCCAAGGGTTTCTACAAGGACCTGAAGGGCCGCATGGCGCACTTCGGCCGCGACCCCAGCGAGTTGAAGGTCCTGCCCGGGCTCAACGTCATCGTGGGCGAGACGGACGCCGAGGCGGACGCGAAATACGAGTATCTCCAGTCGATGATCCACCCCGTGGTGGGCAAGGAGATCCTGTCGACGATCCTGGGCGGCGTCGACCTGTCGAAGTGCGACGTCAACGATCCCCTGCCCGACCTGCCCGAGGACGACGAGGCGCAGGGCGGCACGCGCAAGTTCGTGGTCGAAATGGCCAAGCGCGAAAACCTCACCATCCGCGACCTGTACCTGCGCCTGGGCGGCGCGCGCGGCAAGCGCACCATCAAGGGCTCCATCAAGCGGGTGGCGGACGAGATGGAGGAATGGTTCCTGGAAGGCGGCTGCGACGGGTTCATCACCCAACCGGCCTTCCTGCCGGGAAGCATGAACGACTTCATCGACATGGTGACGCCGGAGCTGCAACGGCGCGGCCTGTTCCAGACCGAATATCGCGGCGACACCCTGCGCGACCACCTCGGCCTCGCCCGTCCCGCGAGCCGCTACGCGAAGACCCCATGAGCCAGTCAGCCTATCTGCCCGAGAAACCCTCGCGGGTCAGCGAGATCAAGGTGCGCGGCCTGCGCACGCGCCTGCGCACATGGGGCGCGGACGGCGCGCCGCTCCTGCTGTTCCTGCACGGGCACAGGGATTCGGCCGCGACGTTCCAATTCATGATCGACCGCATGAGGGGCGACTGGCGAATCGTCGCGCCGGACTGGCGCGGACACGGCGGCAGCGAGTGGGCGCCCCAGGGTTATTGGTATCACGACTATCTGGCGGACCTCGACGCGATCGTGGACCACGTCTCGCCGGACGCGCCGGTGTCTCTCGTGGGGCACTCGCTGGGGGGCAACGTCGGCAGCGTCTTCTCGGGCCTGCGCCCGCACCGCGTGCGCCGCCTCGTCTCGCTCGACGGCTTCGGCCTGCGGAACAAGCCCGCGGAGGATGCGCCCGCGCACCTGCGCGGCTGGCTCGACGCCTGGAAGAAGCCCTTGCGGGAGCGTCCCTACGCCACCCGCGAGGACCTCGCGGACCGGCTGATGGCGTCCAATCCGCGCCTGCCGCGCGACAAGGCGCTGTATCTGGCGCAGGACATGGGCCGCGAGGTGGAGGGCGGGTTTGCGTGGACCTTCGACCCACGCCATCGCATTCCGTTCGCGACCCTGCACCGTGTCGACGAATGGGCCGCGTGTTGGCGCCAGATCGAGGCGAGGACGCTCTGGATCGTCGCTGGCGACCGCGACAAGCGCACCCCACGCGAGGAGGAGCACAGCCTGGCCTGGCGCGTGAGCCAGATCCGCGACGCCCGCAGCGTCGTCGTGCCCGACACTGGACACAACATCCACCACGACGCCCCGCAAGCGGCGGCGGAGATCATCGAGCGGTTTCTGGCCGAGTGAGCGCACCCTTCTCCCGCCGCGCGGGAGAAGGGCCGCAGGGATTACGCCGTCAGCGCGTCGAGTCCGGCTTTCGCCACGATGCCGTCCTGCGAGGACAGGACGCCCGAGACGCCGATGGCGCCGACGTACTGGCCGTCCACCACGATCGGCAGGCCGCCCTCCACGGTGGTCGTGCCCGGCAACGACATCACCGCCACGCGGCCGCCCGCCACCGCCTGCTCGAAGGCCGCCGACGGGCGCTTGAACATGATGGCCGTGCGGGCCTTTTCGACAGCCACGACCGACGACGCCTTTTGCGTGTCGTCGGCGCGCTCGAGATACATGAGGTGGCCGCCGTCATCCACGATGGCGATCACCACCGTCCAGTTGTTCTTCTCGGCTTCGGCGCGCGCCGCGGCCGCCATGGTCTTGGCGTCGGCGATGGAAAGAGCCAGTCGGTTCAGCATGAGAGTCCCCCGGTCCAGAATTGGCGCCCACGTCTAGCATTTATCAGCTTGAGCGTCCGCTGCGATCCTTCTGGATCAACATCAGATTGCGCGCATAGATGAACAGCCCGAGGCCCTGGCCCAGGATGAAGACCGGATCGCCGCGATACAGCGAATAGATGAGCAGCAGCAGCCCGCCGCCGATGGAGAAAAACCAGAACGCCAGCGGGATTACGCTGCGCCCCGCCCGCTCGCTGGCCAGCCATTGCACCAGGAAGCGCGCCGTGAAGAGCCCCTGCCCGAGAAAGCCGAGCACCACCCAGGCGTCGAAGCGCTCCACGAAAATGTGGTGCAGATAGCCGCCGACGGCGCTGGAAAGATCGACCAGCATCAGTGGTTTCCTTGTGAGTGTTCACGCACGGCGGGCTTGCGCCGGCGCCGGCGGATGAGCCACCGCACGCCCAGCAGGTCCAGCATGCCAACCCACAGGCGGTCGAAGAAGCCGTAGTTGGACACGCCCGTGAGGCGCGGCCGGTCGACCACGTCCACATAGCCGATGACGTATCCCTCGCGCTTGACGAGGGCGGGCATGAAGCGGTGCAGCGCGTCGAAATACGGCAGGCTCAGATAGGCGTCGCGCGGGAAGCACTTGAGGCCGCAGCCGGTGTCGCGCGTGCCGTCGTTCAGCATCGCGCGGCGCACCGCGTTGGCGACGCGCGACTGGAACTTCTTGAAGCCCGTGTCCTTGCGACCCAGCCGCTGCCCCTGCACGAGCCCGCAGTTCGGCCCCATGGCGGCAAGCTCCCGGTACATGGCGGGGATGAACGCCGGATCGTTCTGGCCGTCGCCGTCCAGCGTGCAGACGACCGGCGCCCGCGCCGCGCGCACGCCCGTGCGCACCGCCGCGGACTGGCCGCAGGATTCGGCGTGCGAGAGGACGCGCAGATGCGGCCGGGCGGCCGCCAGCCGCTCCAGCTCCGCCAGCGTGCCGTCCGTGGACCCGTCGTTCACGTAGACGATCTCGAACGGGCCGAGCGGCGCCAGCGCCGTCTCGATTTCGGCGATGAGCGGCGCGAGGTTGCCGGCCTCGTTGCGCACGGGGACGACGACGCTCAGGAGGGGGGAATCGACTGGGTTCATCCGCTCGCTCTATCCGATTTTGCGGCGCAGCGCCGTCCAAATACGCCCTTGGCCGCGCACGACCACGCCCGCCGGCGTCACGCGGAACGCGAGCCCGCGCGCCGCGAAGGCCCGGCGCACCGCCGCCGCCGACAGCCAGCCGATGGCCGCCCCCGCCACCACGTCGCTGGCGTAATGGGAGCCGACGACGACGCGCGACACAGCCACCGTCGCCGCGAGGACGAACAGGACGACGCGCAGCCGGGGCGTGAAATACCCCAAAGCCGCCGCGCAGGCGAACGCGGTGATCGCGTGACCTGAGGGAAAACTTGAATAAAGCGCCGTATGCCACGGTAATACAAAGTAAAAAGGCCCATGCTGATCGAACAGCGGAGGCCGCGCGCGGCCGATGAGGTTCTTGAGAACCTGCGAGAGCACGCCTGAAAACGCCGCGACGGCGAAGATGAACGCCGAGCGCCCGGCGAGCCACGCGAGCGCCGCCCTGCGGTCCCGGTCGACCCCGGGCCGCGCGAGCAGCAGCAACGGGCCCGCCATGCCGAGCGCGCTCAGCGCGAAGATCCATCCGGAATCGCCCAACCGGGTGACGTATCCGAAGAACGTCCGCACCCAGCCCGGCAGGCGGCGCGCCTCCAGCGTCAGGACGCCGTCCAGCGCCCATGCGGTGAGCGCGACGGCCGCGCACAGCGCCAGCGCGCCGAGCAGGAGGCGATTAGGCGCGTGGGGCGCCGTCGCGCCGCGCGATTGGCGCCAGCGGCGCCGAAACTCGTGAGCGGCGAAAAACAGGCGCCGCGGGGGCGTCACGGACCGTCTCCGCGCACCCACAGGCCGATGTCGAGCTTGCGACCGCCGTTGGTGGCTATGCCCTGCACCCGCTCGACCAGTTGCACGCCGGGTTCGTCCTTCAGGGCGAGCAGGAATTGCGCCTCGGTGCGCGAGTCCACGTACGCGGCCCGGCAGGTCGCGTCGCGCAGGAAGGCGGCGGCGCCCTCCGCGTCCGTCATGAACAGGTCCGTGGTGGTGAGGAACACGAGGCTGGGCTCGCGGTACAGCGTCGTGGCGGGCGCGAGCGCGGGACAGGCGGTCGTCGCGGCCTCCGCGCGGCCAAGCGCGTCCGCGAGCCGGGGCGAGAGCGCGAACGGCTGGGAGGACGGCCCCGTCAGCAGGCCGCCGTACACGGAGGCGTAGAGGACGAAGGCCGCGAAGGGCGCCGCGAGCGCCAGTTCCAGCGTGCTGGAGCGCCCGATGCGGCGCGACAGCTTGAAGGCGATCCAGACCAGCAGCGGCAGGCCAGCCAGGAACGACAGGCCCGGCAAGGCGCGCAGCCAGTACGAGCCTCCGACGCCCACCGCCGCCACCAGCAGGGCAAATCCCGGCAGCCAGAACAGGACGGCGCGCCGCCAGCCCTGCCCGGCCGCCATTGCGCCGCGCTCGATGGCGACGGCTATGAGAATGGCGATGGCGGGATAGAGCGGCAGCACGTAGTGCGGCAGCTTCGTGGGGGTCGCTTCAAACACCAGCCAGGTGGGAATGAGCCACGCCAGCAGGAAGGCGACTTCGCGGTTGCGCCGCTGCGACCACGCGAACGGCGCCGCGAGGGCCGCAAAAGGCGCCATCGGCCAGGCGGTCGCCCAGAAGGCGGCGAGATAGGTCAGCGGCGGGGCGCCGTGGGACTCCTTGCCGCCCTGCACCTTGCCCAGCATGTCCGCGCCCACGGAATCGCGCAGGAACGCGCCCTCCGTCTGGATCATGATGAGCACGAACCACGGCAGCACGATCAGCAGCGCCAGCGCGAGGCCGCGCAGCGGCTTGAGGTCCAACGCCCAGCCGGCTGCGCGATCCTTCACGGCCAGCGCCACGAAGGCCAGCAGCGGCACCATGGGGGTGATGGGCCCCTTGACCAGAAGGCCAAGGCCAATGGCGCCCCAGAAGATGGCGGGGGCCCGCCACGCCGGTCCTTGCCGGGTGGACAGATAGAGCCGCGCCATGGCCCCCATGGCGGCCACCACGGTGGCGGCGACGACAGCGTCGGTCTTGGCCAGGCGCGCCTCGACGCCCAGCAGCAGCGTAGAGGCGAGCAGCAGGCCCGCCAGCAACGCCGCGCGCCGCGACGCGAAGGCCAGCGCGGCCCAATAGGTCAGCAGGACGGCCGCGAGCGCACCCATGAGCGAAGGCAGCCGGTAGACCCAGATGCGGTCCCGCGCGTCCGGCACGCCGACGGCCTCCGCGACGGCGACCGCCCCAGCCTGCATCCAGTAGATGCCGACGGGCTTCTTGTTGCGGGCTTCGTCCTGGAAGCGGATGGCGACGTAGTCGCCGGTCTCGAGCATCTGCTTGGTGGCCTGCGCGAAGCGCGGCTCGTCCCGGTCCATCGGCTGGAGCGTGAAGAAGCCCGGCAGGAACAGCGCCAGCGACAGGACGACGAGCAGCGCGAGCGCGCGCATGTTCGTGCGCGTGAACGCGTCCAGATTGGCTTCGAGTGAGGGTCCGCCGGATTTCATGCTCAGGTGCCGCGAAGGTGCCATGCCGCCAAGCGGAGCCACGAGCCCCGGCGTAACGCCCGCTTTGTAAGGGCGGCGCGGCTTCGCCGCAAGGTGGGGTCAGGCGCCCGCCCGCACCCGCTCCATGTCCTGCAGGCCCTTGCTGGCCTCTTCGCGCAAATCTTCCCAAATGGCCGCGACATACTGGCCGAACTTCTCGCCGCCCATGAGCTTGGACGAGCGGGGGCGCGGCAGGTCTATGTCGATCACCCGTTTGATGCGGCCGGGCCGGAAGCTCATGATGAGCACCCGGTCGGACAATTGCACCGCCTCGGCGATGTTGTGGGTGATGAGCAGCGTCGTCTGGTTCAACTCCTGCTGGATCTGCAGCACCTTGTCGCCCAGCAGCAGGCGCGTCTGCTCGTCCAGCGCCGCGAACGGCTCGTCCATCAGCAGGATGCGCGGCTGGAACGCCAGCGTGCGGGCGATGGCGATGCGCTGGCGCATGCCGCCCGACAGTTCGGACGGGAAGCGGTTCTCGAATCCGTTCAGCCCCACCAGCTCCAACAGCTCCCGCGCGCGCGCCATGCGCGCCTCCCGAGGCAGGCCCGCCGCCTCCATGGGAAACGCCACGTTGTCGATGGCCGTGCGCCACGGGAACGTGGATTCCTCCTGGAACACCACGCCGATCTGCTTCTGGCAGCCGCGCACGAGGGCGCCGTCGAGATGCACCTCGCCCTCGTAATCGTCCACCAGCCCGCCCACGATGTTCATCAGCGTGGACTTGCCGCAGCCCGAGGGGCCGATGACCGAGACGAACTCCCCGGCCCGGATGTCGATGGAGACATGGTCGAGCGCCCGCACGTCGCCCTGCGCGGTCGAGAAGGTCTTGGCCACGTTCTGGATGCTGAGCGCCGGCGTCATTCAGGTAGTCTCCGGATAAGGATCATCGCGCCCGGCGGACGCGGTCTTGCGGGCCCGGCAGGCGCACGAAGCGGTCGATCGCCATGTTGCCCAGGGCCGCGCAGAGGAAGATGAAGATCAGCACGGCCAGCATGCTGGGAATGTCGAACACGCGGTAATATTCCATCGCCGAGAAGCCCAGCCCCATGCGCGAGAGCTTGATCTCCGACATGAGGCACCCGACGATGGCCACGCCGAGCCCGATGCGAAGGCCGCTGGCGAGCGGCGGCACGAGCGCGGGCACGTAGACCATGCGCACCGTCTGGGCGCGGGTGAGGTTGAACGTGCGGCTGACGCGCAGAAACACCGGGTTCACCTGCCGCACGCCCGCCGCCACGCTGAGCGCCATGGGAAAGAAGCACGAGATCGCCCCCAGCGAAATCTTGGAGCCCACGCCCACGCCGAACAGGATGAGCAGGATCGGCAGGAACACGATCTTGGGGGTCGGCGCGAGGTAATGCAGGAACGGCTCCAGCACCGCGCCCGTATAGCGGTTGACGCCCAGCAGCAGCCCGAAGGCCGCGCCCGCCAGCCCGCCGATGGCGAAGGCGACCAGCACCTCGAACCCCGTGACGCCCGCGTGAAACCAGAAATCCGCGCTTCCAAGCAGCCCAGCGAACGCCTTCGCCACCAGCGCGCTGGAGGGTATTACGCCCCGGTAGAACAGGCCCGAGGCGCCCGCGACCTCCCACAGGGCGAAGATGACGAGGACGGCCGCGACGCGCAGCCGCGTCACTGTCCAGAACGGCGCGCGGGGCGCGGCGGCGCGGCCGCCTATTTGCTCGACAGCAGCCATGTCTCGATCTTTTCCGTGATGAAGAAGAAGCACACGCTGACAAGAATGACGAAGACGATGCCGCCGAACATGGCGGCGATCTCGAACCGGTCGCCAAGGTCCGAGATCATCTGGCCGAGGCCGCCGAACACGATGAGATATTCCACGCCCACCACGTTGATGATGGCGAACAGCAGGCCGATGCGCACGCCGTTGAAAATGGTCGGCAGCGCGGCGGGAAACTGGATCATGCGGAACTGGCGCCAGGGGGTGAGCCCATAGGTCCGGCCCACGTTGAGCAGCACGGGCTTCACGCCGTCCAGCCCCTCCTTGGTCTTCAGGATGATGGGCGGAAGGCAGCCGACCACGCCCATGGCGACGATGGTCGCCGAATTGCGCCCGAACACCACCAGGAACAGCGGATAGAGCAGCACCAGCGGCGCCGACGCCATGGCGGCGACCCAGTCCGTGTACGCAAGGCCCGCGAGCTTGCTGCGATGAAGCAGGTAGCCGACCGCGATGCCGATGACGGACCCGAGCCCGGCGGCGGCGAACGCCTCCCCGAAGGTGCGCAGGAAGGCGTCCACCAGCCCCTCCTGCACGAACAGCATCTCGAAACTGTTGTAGATTTCGCTCGGCGGCGGGACGATGAACGCGCTGATCCAGCCCGCGCGCGAGGCCGCCTCCCAGCCCAGCAGGAAAAGCGCGAGCGCGCCAAAGCGCGTCACGATGGCCGGCGGCTTGCGGAGGCTTGTGAGCGTTGCGCTCGCCATGGGCTTGTCCGGGCTGGTCAAAAACGCGCGGAGCGAACGCGAAAGGCCCGCGTCCGCTCCGCAGATGGGCCGCGCGCCTTACTTCGGGGCGGGCACGAGGATCTCGACCAGACCCTTGATCTCCTCAGGCTTCATGGCCTTGGGGATGAACTTGAACGCCAGCGCCTGGTCCAGCGTCTGCTGCATGTCCTTCACTTCGTAAGGCTGCAGGGAGGCCTTGGGGTAGAACTGGTCGCGCGTCTGCTTGGCGACGTCGACGCTCACGCCGGCGATTTCGGCGAAATAGTCGATGGCCTTGGGGTCCTGGTAGGCCCAGTCCAGCGTCTTGATGTAGACCTGCTGGAATTTCACCAGCGCGTCGCGCTTCTTGGCCAGCGTGTCGGCGGTGGTGAAGTTCACCCGCACGGTCTGGGACTGGAGCTGCGGCACTTCGCTTCCGCGCGCCACGATCACCGTCTCGCCCGCCGCCTGCTCCTTCAGGCCGAAGGGCGGCACGGACCAGCCGACGTCGATCTGCTTGGACATCACCTGCGTGAACGTGCCCGGAATGCCGCCGGTGGGCGTCGCCTTGCCCTTCACCTTGTAATGGTCGAACAGCGCCAGCAGGATGAGGTTGGTGGAGGAGCCGGGCGCCGAGAACGCCACGGTCTTGCCGTCCACGTCCTTGAAGCTCTTGATGCCGCTGTCGGTGCGCGCGTACCAGAACGCGTCCGGCGTGCCCGTCATGGCGGGGGCGACGATGCGCAGGGGCGCGTTCTTCACGAAGGCGCCCACGAGGCCCAGGATGCCGCCCTGCATGGCGAGGTCCACGCTGCCGGCGAGCACCGCCTGCACGGTTTGCGCGCCGCCCTGGGTGTAGAGAATTTCGATGTCGAGCCCGGCCTCCTTGAAGAAGCCGGCCTTGACGCCGAACTCGGTGATGCCGGTGTCCCAATTGCCTTTCTGCGGCAGGGCGACGTTGAGTTTGGTCTGGGCCGCCGCGACGCAGCTCATCGCCGCAAGGGCCGCTCCCGCCGCCAAAATGCGCATCACCTTCATGACGTCCTCCCTGGCGGCCCGCTTCTTCGTCGCGGCCGCGTTCCCGCTGGAATCGTAGCCGATCGCCCGTTGGGCCGCAATCGCCGCTATTGCGGGACGACGCCCGCCGCCTTGGTCACGCGGTCCCACTTGGCGATCTCGCGCACGAGGCGCTCGGCGGTGGCGTCCGGCCCGCCGGTCTGGGGCGTTCCGGCGACGGCCACGAGGAACTCGCGCGTCTCGTCCATGCGGGTGATTTCGCCGAACCAGCCCGCCAGCTTGTCGATGATGGGACGCGGCGTGCCGGCGGGCGCCCAGGCGGCCCACCACGAGGCGAACTCGTCATATTCGCTCACCCCCGCCTCGCGCATGGTCGGCACGTCCGGCAGCGCGGGATGGCGCTGCGCGGTGGTGACCGCCAGCGGGCGCAGACGCCCCGCCTTCACCTGCCCGGAGCCGAACGTGCCGTCGATGACCATGAAGTCCACGCTGCCGTTGGCGAGGTCGCCGATGGTGTCCGCGGAGGTCTTGTAGGACACGGGCGTCGTGTTCACGCCGATGATCGACTTGTAGAATTCCGTGGCGAGCTGCGACGTCTGGTTGGTGTAGGCGAACTTGGCGCGGTCGTTGGAGCGCAGCATCGTCGTCAGTTCGGAGATGGACTTGATGGGCGAGTTGGGCGCCACCACCAGCATGAACGTCGTCTGCGTCATCTGCGCGATGGGCACGAAGTCCTTCTGGGTGTCGAACGGCAGGTCCTTGAAGAGGAACCGCGAGCCGGCCATGTTCGAGTTCGCCGAATACAGGATCGTGTAGCCGTCCGGCTTGGCCTTCTGGACGATGCCGAGCGCGATGTTGCTGGTGGCGCCGGGCTTGTTCTCCACCACGACCGGCTTGCCCGAAAGCTCGGACAGCTTGCGGCTGAAATAGCGCCCGATGATGTCCGCCCCGCTGCCCGGCGGAAAGCCCACGTAGGCGTGAATCGCCTTGTTGGGAAAATCCTGCGCCTGCGCGAAAGCCGGCCCCGAGACGCCCGCCAGCAGGCCCACGGCCAGGAGCGCACGCGCGATTCGGTTCGTCAGCATCCCATCCTCCCTCCACGCCCGCAGGCGCGCTGCCCCTTGGCGGGGCTGTTGTGCGGCTAGAGTGCCTGAGGGGTCGGGCGGTGGCAAGGTGGGTGGGGCGGGGGCGTCTAAGAAGCAACTTGATCGCCAAGCTCGTGCGAGGCGGCGCGCTGAGCAATCGTCTCGCTCGCGAGCTTAAAAACGACATGCGTTAAAGGTTTAAAATCAACGCGGAGG
>JAQGJX010000001.1 GCA_028290405.1 Hyphomicrobiales bacterium | reverse complement strand
GATCGAGGTCACCGAGGACCGCTGCGGTGGTCCCGGCAGGGCCGGTGAGGAGGCGGTCTTCGGCGGCGGCAAGGTGATCCGGGAGTCGATGGGGCAGGGCCGCGTCACCCGCGCGGAGGGCGCCCCGGCGGCCCGGCCATGACGCAGGAACGCATGGTTCGCCCGGACGGCGGCGGCATGGTGCGCGAACGCACGATGCGGCGCGACGGCGGCGCGGTGCAGACGGAGCGCCGCACGACCGTGCGCCGCGACTACGCCCCGGATCGCCGCGTGATGCGCGACGGCCGTTACGACCGGCGCCACGGCTACCGGGTGCGTCCCGGCTATCGCGCGCCCTTCGTGTACCTCGGCGGACCGCGCGTCATCGTGCGCGGCTACGGGCCGGGCTGGTGCCGTGGCCTGCATCGCGGCTGGCACCGGGCCCCGGGCCTGGGCTGGCACGGCGGCACCCATCGCGGGCTGTATCGCTGCTGGTGACGACTGCGCTGCTTGCGCAGCGTGATTGAACGAAGCGCCGCCGGGTCGTCCCCGGCGGCGTTTTTCGTTAGCGGCGCGGCCTGGCGGCGTGCGCTTGCGCCAATGTCGGCAACACGGCGTCGGCGATCGCCGCATGGCCTTCCGCCGTGGGATGGATCGCGCCGCCGTACACCGCGCTCGTCATGCCCCAGACCGCGTCGTGGATATCCCGCGGCCGGAGCGGCGAGGAGGCCGGATAGGTCATGGCGGTGAAATAGGAATCGTTTGGCGTGCGCACCCAGCGCTGGCGCGCCGCGTATGGCCGGAACGCCGTCGCGGGCCGCGCGCAGGCGAGCGGGTCCATGAGTCCTTCCGGCGCCCCGTTGAAGCTGCCGCCGTTGCGAAAGCACGCCGTGTCGAACGCCGGATCGCCCGCGCCCGTGGCGCAGAAGCCCCGCGTTTCAAACGCCGCGCGATGCGCGTCCACGTAAGTCATGGCGCGCGAGGCCGGACACGCGCCGCCCTCGCATGCCGCCAGGCCGCGCAGGACCGGCAGGAACTCCTCCTCGACGAACCTGACTGCGTCCGCCGTGAGCCCGCCGTTCACCGTGAACGCCGGATGGGCGTCAAAGCCCTGCCGGCTGGTCCCGCACGCCTGCCCGGGGGCGGCCAGAGCGGGATTTGGATAACTGGCGAAAACGATGCGCTTCATGTCGCCGTCCACGAACGGCGCGAGCCGCGCGCGCAGTTGCGCGAACTGCGGGCGCAGGACCGTGCGCAGGGACCTGCGGGACGCTGCGGGCTCGACGATCGCCCCTGCGGCTTTGAGCAGCGTCCGTTCGGGGCCCGGAGCGGTCATGACATGGGCCACGAGGCCGGAAAACCCGATGTCGTTCGCCCCGATGGTGAGCAGGATGACGTCCGGCGTGCGCACCAGCGGGCGCGTGCCCAGCTTGCCGGTCAGCTTCTCGAGTTCGAAGATCTGCGCCGGCACGGTGGCGGGACCGGGCCTGCCGTTCACCAAAGGCCGCTCGCGGGCGGGCTGGCTGCCGAGAATTCCAGCCTGGATGGTGGCGCCCGTGCAGGCCAGCGGCACATAGGTGACCGCGCCGTGCTTCTCCCGGATCGCGTGCGCCAGCGCGGCGCGCGCCTGATAGCTGTAGAGCGAGCGATGGCACGCGGAAAACAGCCACAGGGCGTTGACCCGATGGAAGGCCGCGTCGTCCTGCGCGTCCTCGGGCGCCATCGGGCAGTCATGGGCCAGCGGGGAGACCGCCCTTGCGGGCAGGTAAAACCTGCGGCCGTCGAGCAGGCGCCGGAAGCAGAAGCCGTTGTCGGACAGCGGCACGGCGCGCAGCGGATTGCCCTCGCCGGACGCGATGGAATCGCCCATCCCCACCACGAGCAGATCGCGAACCGCCACCGAGGCCGCGCCGCGGCCCGCCACCGCCCCGCCCCTGCGGGCGACCACCGAGACCGCGCTGGCCTGCTTGCTCGGGAAGCGGTGCTCCAGCGCATCCTCGCACGGCGCGTTCACGACCGACGTGACGGCGCCCGACGTGATGGTCCAGGCGCACGCGGCGCCCTCCGCGCCCGCGACCCGCAGGGCGACGCGGTGCTTCACGGGGTTGAGGTAATTCTCCACGAGCCCGTCGCGCTCGCAGAATTCCTTCACGCGCCCCAGCGCCGGGTTGAAGCAGAGCGCCCCCACGTCCTTGGCCCAGCCAAAACCATCCTGCGCCGCGAGCCTGCGCTCGGCGTCAAGCACGCCGCCGCCCTCATGGGCCGCCGCCAGACGCTCGAAATCCGCCTCGCGGGCGAACATCCGGAAGCGGTTGCGGACCTCCCAGGAGATCTCCAGCGGCGCATCCTGCGCGGCGGCGGGTCGAGGGCCCGCCGAAAGCAGCGCCGCGACAAGCAGGAAAGCTGAAAATACGCGCGTCCGCATGGCGTCGCCCCCGGTCAGCAAGGCTTCAGCTTAACCGTTTCCGTCCGGAAGGAAAGAGCCTAGGAGGCGCGCCGCTCGATCTCCTCCATGTCCTCGTCCGAGAAGCCGAAATGGTGGCCGATTTCGTGCACCAGCACATGGGTCACGATGGCCCCGAGAGTCTCGTCGTGCTCGGACCAGTAGTCGAGGATCGGACGCCGGTAGAGCCAGACCATGTTGGGCATTTCGCCGGTCTGCGCCACGGCGCCGCGCTGCGCGAGGCCGCGCCCCTGGAACAAGCCCAGGAGGTCGAACTCCGTCTCGCACTCCATCTGGTCGAGGACGTCCTCGGTGGGAAAATCGTCGACCCGGACGACCACGCCGTCGCAGAGCTTGCGGAAATCTTCCGGCAGGCTCGCGAACGCCGCGTCCGCCATGGCTTCCATGGCCTGCAGGGACGGCGCGGTGGCGCCGGACCAGTCCCGGGGTGAGAAGGCGGAGGTCTCGTCTTTCATGGCGCGGCGGTCTCCAGCCCGGATCCACATGAAGGCCCGGCGACCCTATGTAGGCGCGCCGCGCCGCCCGCGACAGGGGGCGCTCAGGCGCCGCGCAGCACGTCCAGGATCGCGCCTTCGTCGCCGCCTCGTCCGCGCCAGCCCACCATGCCGTCGGGCCGCACGATCACGAGGGGCGCCTCGTAGAGCGCGCGGGCCTGCGCGTCGTCGATGTCCACGACTTCAAGCGGCGCGCCGCGCTTTTCCGCCGCGGCGGCGAACCCCGAGACGTCCAGCGCAGGATCGAACCGCATCAGCACGAACCCGCGCCCGAACAGGTCGAGGGTCGAGAACCCCTCGCGCAGCCACACGTGCGGGGCCCGCGACCCGGGAACCGCCGTCTGCGTGTAGACCATGGGCGGGTCCTGCGGGGGGCGCGTCCCGTCCGGCACGATCACCGGCGAGCCGTCGTACCGGTAGCCCAGGTGGATGTGCAGCGTGAACCATTCGCGCTTCATCATCTCGGTGTACGCGTCCCCGAAGGTGCGGCGGGCCGCGTCTCCGTCCGGGCCGGGCTGGAACACCGCCGGGGTGAGATGCTTGCGGGGCGAGATCATGCGCCGCAGGTTCTCGCTCGCCTCCTCGACGTTGCGCAGCGCCACCGGCCTGCGCTCGGGCTCATAGGACGCCATCAGGCGCGGGCCGCCCCAGCCTTGCGTCATGGCGGCGAGCTTCCAGCCCAGGTCGACGGAATCCTGCATGCCGGTGTTCATTCCGAACGCGCCTGTGGGCGAATTGAGATGAGCGGCGTCGCCCGTGAGGAACACCCGCTGGGAGCCGTAGCGCTCCGCCACCAGCTCGCGCCGCACCCAGGGCACGATGGAGAGGATTTCGAACTCGAAGGGCCTGCCCATGGCGCGCACGATCAAGGCGCGCACTTCCTCCTCCCCCAGCGTGCGCCGGGTCTCGTCGCCCACCACCGAGAACCGGAACCTGTCGTGCCCGTCGATGGCCACGATGGTCGCCCAGGTGCCTTCCGGGCCGATGAAGATGAAGCGATATCCCTTGCGCTTGTCGTGCAGGCTCCAGAAGTCCTTGCAGCGGAAGATCGCGTTGGTGGTGTAGGTGAGGACGGGCTTGCCCTGCATCTCGATTCCGAGCCGCTGGCGCACGAGGCTGGCGCCGCCGTCCGCGCCGACGAGGTAGCGGCACGCCACCTTGACGGGGCCCTCCGGCCCGCGCAGCAGCGCGTCGACGCCCTCGGCGTGCTCCTCGAAGGACACTAGCTCCGTGTTGTAGCGCAGGCACGCGCGCGGCTGGCTCTCCACCCAGCGCTTCAGGATGGGGTCGAACATGTCTTGCGGGCAGCGCTCGCGCTTCACGGGGCTTTGCGGCTGGGGCTCTTCGGCGCGCGGCGTCGGGAAAGGTTCGCGGCCGAACTCGTAGCCCGAGAAGGATTCCAGCCAGACGTTGTCCTGCGGATGGTCCGGATTGTAGGGGCAGTCCGTCACCTGCTGGGCGATGCCCCAGCGGCGGCAGAACTCCACGGTGCGCGGGCCCAGAAGGTCCATCTTCGGCTGCGTGATGGCCCCGTCGGTCTTCTCGACCAGCACGCTCTCGACGCCGCGCCAGGCGAGATCGCCAGCGAGCGCAAGGCCCACAGGTCCGCCGCCGACGATGAGAACCGGGGTACGAAGCATCTGGCGTCCTCTCCTGAGTTTGGAACCGGCATAGGAGGTTCGCGGGGACGCCGCAAGCGGAGCGACGCCAGCGGCCGCAACCGCTTGCGCCCCGCCGGCGCCGCCCGTAACCTCGCCCCCAGAACATCAGGGAGGACGCCCGTTCGTCATGCGCGCCGCGCAGGGCGCCCGGCGCGAGTCTCCGCCAGGGAGAACGCCATGCGGATCGTACAGGGCGACGAAGTCGAGCGCCGGCGGGGGCTGGAGCATCGCGGGGGGACGTTTTTCTCGCGCACGCTGCTACAAGGCGTCCCGGGCTCGCCGGACAATTTCAAGGTCTCGCTGTCGGAGAACGGCACCGACCACAAAGGCCCGCGCCACAGGCACAACTTCGATCAGTTCCGGTTCATGATCGATGGCGAATCGGATTTCTCGCGCGACGGCAAGCTGACGTCCGGCATGCTCGGCTACTTTCCCGAGGGGGTCTATTACGGTCCGCAGACCAACGTCACCGCCACGCGCCTCATCGTCCTGCAATTCGGCGGCGCCAGCGGCGCGGGCTACCTGCTGCCCAGCGAAGTGCGCAGCGGGACCGAGGCGCTGAAGGCGTTCGGGGAGTTCCGCGACGGGATCTTCCACCGCCACGCAGACGCGCCCGGGCGGCGCAACGTGGACGCCTACCAGGCCATCTGGGAGCACGTGCGCCAGCGCGAGATGGTCTATCCCCCGCCGCGCTACCAGACCCCCATCCTGATGCGCACCGACAGTTTCGACTGGACGCCGGCGGCGGAGGGGGTCGGCGAAAAGCTGTTCGGCGTGTTCACCGAACGCCGCGCGCAGGCCTCCATGCTCAAGCTGGAGGACGAGGCCCGCCACGAGATCGCCGGGCGCGGGCTGTGGATCGTGCTGGATGGAGCCGGGAGCGTCGGCCCCGACCCGCTGCGCGCCTGCACGGCGATCTTCCTTGACCGCGATGAGCGAACGCAGGTCGCCGCCTCAGGGACGTTGCTCTTGCTGCACTTCGGACTGCCGGAGATCCCTGGCGCGCAGGCGCTGGAGCGGCCCCGCGCGGAGGCGGCGGAATGAGGCCCCGGGGGCGGATTGCCTTCGCCGTCGCAACCGCATTGGCGTGCGGGCTGGCGAGCGCAGGCCCGGGCCGAGCCGAAGACATTTACGCCAACAAGACCGTCACGCTGATCCTGGGCTATGCGCCGGGCGGCGGCGTCGACATCGCCGGCCGGGTGATCGCGCGCCATTTCGGCCGCTTCACGCCCGGCGCCCCGGCGATCCTTGTGCAGAACATGCCCGGCGCCTCGGGGCTGCTGGCCGCCAACCACATGGCGCACCGCGCCGCCCCCAACGGCCTCACGATCGCCATCCCGGGCCGGAGTTGGCACGTGGAGGGCCTCATCAAGAGCCGCGGGGCGGATTTCGATCCGGCGAAAATGACCTATCTGGGCAGCACAGGCACGGTGAACGCCATGGCGTGGGTGCGGGGGGACACGGGCGTGAGCGACGAGGCGGCCCTCAAGCGCGCCGCCGCTCCGGTGACCTTCGGGGCGCTGGGCCCCGGCACCCCCACCGCCATGGTGCCCGTGCTGATGAAGATGGCGGGGCTGCCGGTGCGTATCGTCACCGGATACCCGTCCGCCTCCAACCTGCTGATCGCGCTGGAGCGCGGGGAAGTGCAGGCCGCCTTCCTGACGGCGGATTCGTTTTCCGCCCGGCAGGACCTCATCAGCCGCAAGATCGTCGCCCCGGTGGTGCAGACCAAGCCCGACATCCCGGGGCTGCCGATCGCCCGCGACCTGCTGCCTGCGGACCTGCGTCCGCTGTACGATCTCGCCCGCTCGTCGGACAGCCTGGGGCTGATGATGATCGCCCCGCCCGGAACGCCTGACGGGCCCCGCGAGGTCCTGCGCAAGGCTTTCATGGACATGGCGCACGACGCCGCCTATCAGGCGGACGCCGCCAAGGTCGAAAGCACGCGCGCGCAGCCGCTGGACGGCGCCCAGATCGCCCGCATGATCGACGCCCTGGCGGCGGCCACCACGCCGGACGTGATCGCCGCCTACGAGCGGCTCAAGGACGCGTCCTTGCGATGACCATGATTTTTGAAACCAGGAGCCTGCCATGACCGACGTCCTTGATCCTCTCGCGGCGGGCGCGCGCCGCCTTCAAGGCAAGGTCTGCATCGTGACGGGCGCCGGACAGGGCATCGGCCGGGCGACGGCGCGCCGCTTCGCCCAGGAGGGCGGGCGGGTGATCGTGGCCGAGCGCCACGAGGCGAGCGGCGCGGAAACCGCCGCGCAGATCACGCAGGCCGGGGGCGACGCGGTCGCGATGCCCGCAGACGTAAGCAGGCTCGCGGACGCCCAGGAACTCATGCGCGAGTGCGCGCAGCGTTACGGGCGCATCGACGTGCTGGCCAACGTGGTGGGCGGCACCATCTGGTGGCGGCCCTACCAGGACTACACCGAGGAGCAAATCCATCTGGAGCTGGAACGCTCCCTGCTCACCACGCTGTGGTGCTGCAAGGCCGTGCTGCCGCACATGATCGCGCAGCGCTCCGGGGCCATCGTCAATTTTGGCTCGTCGGTGGTGAAGGGCGGCCTCTACCGCGTGCCCTACGCGGTGAGCAAAGGCGGCATCGTGGCGCTCACCACCACCCTCGCGGCCGAAAACGGCCGCCACGGGATCCGCGTCAATTGCGTCGCGCCCGGCACGACCATCATTCCGGACCGCACCGTCTCGCGCCTGACGCTGCGGCCCGGCGAGGTGGCGGCGCCCAACGAGGGCACGGACGACATGGTCCAGCAAGCCCGCGACGCGCGCCCGCCGGTCCTCGGCCGGTCCGGCCGACCGGAGGAACAGGCGGCTGCGGCGGCCTTCCTGGCCTGCGAGGACTCCTCCTTCATCACCGGCCAGACCATCGACTGCGACGGCGGCCTGTTCTAGCGGGAGCGCGCCGCTCCAGCCGCCCCGCCCGGCGTCCCCGCCCTGACGCCGGGCGCTTGCGGGCGACCGGCCGCCGCGCAGGTCAGTGCGGCGACGTTACAAAACCGTCATTTTCAACGGATCAGCCCCAGCTTCTTGCTCAGGCGCTGCAGTTATTCTAATTGTCCAGCCTGCGCCCGCATCGCGTCGGCGCGTCCCGAGGACAGGCGGCGGTCTTGGCGCACATTGCCGATGAGATGGAACGGCCGCTGGTCTCGGTCGTCTGCATCAACAAGAACAACAGCTCCACGCTCGAGCAGGCGATCCGGTCCGTCCTCGCCCAGACGGTCGAGCGCATGGAGTTCGTGATCGCCGACGGCGGCTCGACGGACGGCTCGCTGGAGATCATCGCCCGCTACCCGCAGATCCGGCTCCTCGACGGGGTGGACGCGTCCCGCGCGGACGGCGTCCTGCGCGCCGTGCGGGCCGCGCGCGGCAAGTACATCGCCTTCATGACGTCGACGGACGGCTACGTGTCCCAGACCTGGCTGAAGACCGCCACGGACTATCTGGAGAACGACCACGAGGCTTCGCTCGTGTGGGGCGCGGCGATATCCATGGACGCGCACGGAAGCCTCGTCTCCCGTTTCTATCCCAAGGAGTTCGTGCGCAAGAAAAAGATGGCGCAGAAGAAGCGCTGGTTCCAGCTCTGGATGGCCGAGAGCGGAACGCGGCTCTCCTATCTGCCCGAACTCAGTTATTGCGTGAAGGCGGAGGTCTACCGGCGCTTGATCGAGCCCGATCCGGCCTGCCCGGAGCTGGCCTCGATCGACCCGATCCTGCGCTTCCACTTCGAGTTCATCCGGCAGGGCTATCTGCCCGTCTACCTGCCCGCGCTGGTCTATTTCGGGCGAACCCACCCCGGTCAGGCGCAATTCTCCAAGCTGATGGACGACTGGCTGGCGCGCTACAACGGCGCCCGCCGCGCCCATGTCGCGCAAGTGCTGCTGGGCCGCCGCACCCATGTCTGGCGCGACCGCGAGGGACGCGAGATCGCCCGCATGGGGCAAGCCGAAGCCATCGGGCGTTACGTCTGGACGTTCGTGTTCGAGTCCCGGCTCGCACGCTCCCTCCGGAAGCATCTGGGACTGTGAGGCGATGACCCGCGCCCTCATTCTGGATCGCGACGGCGTGATCAACGAGGACCGCGGCTACGTGCACCGCGCGGAGGACGTCGTCTTCGTCGACGGGATCTTCGACCTCGGCCGCGCCGCGCGCGACCATGGCATGCGGATCGTCGTGGTGACCAACCAGGCGGGCATCGGTCGGCTCTACTACTCGGAAGACGACTTCCAGGCCCTGAGCGCGTGGATGCGCGGGCGGTTCCTGAGCGAAGGCGTGCTGATCGACCGCATCTACCATTGCCCCTGCCACCCCGTTCACGGGATCGGCGCCTACCGGCAGGATTCGTTCGACCGCAAGCCCAACCCGGGGATGATCCTCGCCGCCCAGCGGGACTTCGCCCTGGACCTCGCGGCGAGCGTTCTCGTGGGGGACCGCGAGAGCGACATCGAGGCCGGAGGGCGCGCGGGCGTCGGCGCGACAGTCCTGTTCGACCCCGCGGGCGAAGGGCTGGCGAGCGCCTGCTCGGCCCGCGTGGGCGCCTTGAGAGATGCGATCCCCCTGCTGCGCGCGGCCCCTCAAAGCCGCCGCGCCGCGCCGGACGCCCCCGCAGGCTGCGGCCAGAACGGCGAGCCGGCCCGATGATCATCACCAAGACGCCGTTTCGCATCTCCTTCTTCGGCGGTGGCACGGACTACCCCGACTGGTACCTGCGCCACGGGGGCGCCGTGCTGGCGACGAGCATCGACAAGTATTGCTACGTGTCGTGCCGCAACCTGCCGCCCTTCTTCGAGCACAGGCACCGCATCGTCTATTCAAAGATCGAGAACGTGAAGGTCGCCAGCGATATCGCCCATCCCGCCGTGCGCGCGGTGTTCGAGTGGATGAACGTGGAGGGCGGGCTTGAAGTCCATCACGACGGCGATCTGCCGGCCCGGTCGGGATTGGGCTCGAGCTCCTCGTTCACCGTCGGGCTCATCCACGCCATCAAGGCCCTGCGGGGGCAACTCGCCTCCCAGGCGCAACTGGCGCTGGACGCCATTCACGTCGAGCAGAAGGTCATCGGCGAAAACGTCGGCTCGCAGGACCAGGTGACCGCCGCGCACGGCGGCTTCAACCAGGTGCGCTTCGACCAGAGCGGCGAAATCGTCGTGACCCCTGTCATTCTCACCCGCGAGCGCAGGCAGCACCTGAACGACCACATGCTGCTGTTCTTCACCGGGCTGACGCGCCTCGCCTCCGACATCGCCGCCGACCAGATCCGCAACCTGGAAAGCCGGCGAAGCGAACTGCAGGCCATGCGCGACATGGTGGAGGGCGCGCAGTCGATCCTTCACGCGGAGGGGCGCGACCTCGACGCGTTCGGCGGACTGCTGCACGAAGCCTGGAGCTGCAAGCGGCGGCTTTCCGAAACCGTCAGCACGCCCATGATCGACCAGTGTTACGACGCCGCCCGCGCCGCGGGCGCTCTGGGCGGCAAGCTGTTGGGCGCGGGCGGCGGCGGCTTCCTGCTGCTGTTCGCCCCGCCGGAGCGTCACAGGCGCATACGCGAGGCGCTGCCTGGCCTCGTCCATGTGCCGTTCCGGTTTGAGAGCGGGGGAAGCAGCGTCGCCCTCTACCAGCCCGAAGGCCTGTGACGCCGATGACGAGCCTGCCTCTTTCCAGCCCCGCCCATCTCCACCGGATGCCCCCATGACGCCTGACGAGGCCGACCACCTGAAGAGCAAGGCGCATTGGGTCTGGCGCGAGACGCTGGCGATCCATCGCCGCGCGCCCGAAACCCGCATCGCCTCCTCGCTGTCGCCGATCGAGATTTTCGTGGCCCTTTATTATGGCGGCGTGCTGCGCTTCGATCCGCAGGAGCCGCTGGCGGACGCGCGCGACCGTTTCATCATCAGCAAGGGCCACGGATCGATCTGCATGTATCCGATCCTCGCGGACCTCGGCTTCTTCGACCGTGAAGAGCTGATGCGGGTGTGCATGCGCGGCGGGATCCTCGGCGGCATTCCCGATCCGATCATCCCCGGATACGAAACCGTCAACGGCTCCCTGGGCCATGGCCTGGGGGTTGCGGCGGGAACCGCGCTCGCGCTGGCCCGCAAGAACGCGGGCGACCAGCAGGCCTTCGTCCTCACGGGAGACGGCGAACTGCACGAAGGCGCGTGCTGGGAGGCCATCATGTTCGCCAGCCACCACAAGCTCGATCGGCTCAACCTCGTCGTCGACGACAACCGCACTTCGATGCTCGCCCACACGAAGGACGTCGTCTCCCTCGGCGCCCTCGACCAGCGGCTGGAAAGCTTCGGTTGGGACGTCGTCATCGTCGACGGCCATGACGTGGAGGCGACCACCGCCGCCCTCGCGGCCATGAAGGCCAGACGCGAGGGCCGCCCCAAGGCGCTGATCGCCAAAACCATAAAGGGACGGGGCGTGCCGGGCCTCGAGAACGAAGCCCTCGCGCACATCCTTGCGCCGAAACCCGAGTTGCTGGACGCCCTGATGGAGACCCGCCCGTGACCCAGAAGCCGAGGGCCATGCGCGACGCCCTGCTCGAACGCATCTGGATGGCGATGGCGCATGACGAGCGCATCTTCGTCGTCACGGCGGACTTCGGCTCGCCCGTGCTCGACCGCATCCGCGCCGATTTCCCGGAGCGTTTCGTCAACGTGGGCATCGCGGAGCAGAACCTCATCAACGTGTCGGCGGGCCTGAGCCTCGAGGGCTACACGGTCTTCGCCTACGCGATCGCGCCTTTCATCACCATGCGATGCTTCGAACAATTGCGCGTCAGCCTGGGCCTTCTGTCCACCGTGCGCCCGCTGAACGTCAACCTGATCGGCGTCGGGGCCGGCTACAGCTATGTGGTCTCGGGCCCCACCCACCAGTGCTACGAAGACATCACGCTGATGCGCAGCCTGCCGAACTTCCAGGTGCTCTCGAGCGCCGACCATGTGACGGCGGCGGCGTTCCTCGACCGGTGCCTGCAGGAGAGCGGCCCGAAGTACCTTCGGCTGGACGCGCAGCCGTTGCCGGTCGTCTACACGCCCGAGACCGGCGCGCCCGATCTCGCCAGGGGCTTCCACGTGCATCGGCGCGGCGGGCCCGTGGCGCTCGTCGCCACAGGCTACATGCTGCACAGCGCGCTGCGCGTGGCCGACGCGCTGGCGCGGGACGGGCAGCCCCTGGGGGTGATCGACATGTTCGACCTCTGCCGCTTCGACCGCGCGGCGCTGCTGCACGAACTGTCGGGACTGAGCGGCGTCGTCACCATGGAGGAGGCCTTCCGGAGCCGCGGCGGCATGGACGCGCTGTTCTTCGACATGATCGCGCGCGAAGACCTGCCGCTGAAAATCCTGAACGTCGGCGTGGAGGGCGGCTACCGCTTCGAGCTTGGCTCGCGGGAGGAGCTTCACGAGGCCGTGGGCATCGGGGTGGAGGGCGTCACGGCTTCGGTCCAGCGCTTCCTCGCAAAGGTATCGGGACACAACGCGGCGCTGGCGGACGGATTTGCGGAATGAAAAAGTTTCCCCTGATGCGCAACAACATCTCGCGCGGCGATCTCGACGCGGTGATCGATCATCTCAGGCAGGACGATCCCATCCTGACGAACGGGCCGCATGCGCGCGCGTTCGAGGAGGAGTGGTCGCGCTGGCTGGGGGTGAAGCATTCCGTTTTCGTGAACTCCGGCTCCTCGGCCAATCTCCTGTCGATGACGCTGCTGCGCATGGCGCACCCGGAGGGCGGCGAGATCATCGTGCCGCCGCTCACCTGGGTGTCCGACATCGCGTCGGTCCTCCAGACAGGCTTCACGCCTGTGTTCGTGGACATTGATCCTCACTCGCTGGCGCTGGACCCGGAGCTGACGCTCGCCGCCATAACGGACCGCACGCGCGCCGTTTTCCTCACCCATGTGCAGGGCTACGACGGCCTCACCGACCGTCTCGTGTCGGAGCTGAAGGCCCGGGGCGTCCCGCTGATCGAGGACGTCTGCGAGTCCCACGGCGCCACCCACAACGGCGTCAAGCTCGGCTCCATCGGCCAGACGTCCAACTTCTCGTTCTATTACGCGCACCACATGAGCACCATCGAGGGCGGCATGGTGTGCACCAACGATTCGGACGTGCACCAGCAGCTTCGCATGCTGCGCTCCCACGGCATGGTGCGCGAATCCACAGACGCCGCCACGCGCGAGGGCTACCGGACGGCGCATCCCGATCTCAATCCGGACTTCATCTTCGCCTTCCCCGCCTACAACATGCGCAACACCGAGATCGGCGCGATCATGGGGCGCAGCCAGCTCAAGCGGCTGGACGAAAACAACCTGCGGCGCAGCGAGAACCACGCGCTGTTCCTCGACCTGATCGACTCGCGCTACCGCAGGGACTTCAAGGTGGAGGGCTCGAGCAACTACGCCTTTAACCTGATCCTGCGCGAAGCCGACGACGCGCTGATGGCCCGGCTGATGAAGACGCTGGGCGAGAACGGCGTGGAGTTCCGCCGCGGCAGCGCTGGGGGCGGCAACCAGTTGCGCCAGCCCTATCTGAGGAACATCGTCCCGGCCGATCACCACAAGACCTGCCCGCAGGCCGACCATGTGCACTTCTATGGCATGTACATGGGCAATTTCCCCGACCTGACGCTGGACGAGGTGCGCGAGCTCTGCGCCATCGTCAACGCGGTCTGACGGGATGGCGGGCGCCCAACCTCCCGCAGCCAGCGCGGTGGTTCTCGCCGGCGGCCTTGGCGTGCGCCTGCGCGAAGCCGCGCCTGGCGTTCCCAAGCCCATGGCGCCGGTGGGCGGGCGGCCCTTCCTGGAACACCAGCTCGATTTCTGGATCGCAGGCGGGATTGCGCGCTTCATCCTCTCGGTCGGCTACAGGCGCGAGGCGATCATCGATCATTTCGGCGCCCGCTACCGGGACGCCTCGATCGAGTACGCCATTGAAGAAAGCCCGCTTGGCACAGGCGGGGGCCTGCTGAAGGCCGCGGCCCTGCTGGATGAACGCGAGCCCTTTCTGCTGCTGAACGGCGACACCTATTTCGACGTGTCGCTCAGCGATTTCTCGGACTTTCACGCCCACCGAAACGCGGATCTCAGCGTCGCGCTGTTCCGCGCGCCCCAGGGGGGCCGCTATGGCCGCGCGGATCTCGGCCCCGGCCAGCGGCTCACCGGGCTGGCGTCTGAGACCGCGCAAGCCGGCGACCTCGCCAATGGAGGCGTCTATCGCCTCACCGGCCGCGCCTTGCGGCCATGGGCGCAGGAGGCTGGCCCCATCAGCTTCGAGACCCAAATCCTGCCCGCCATGCTGGCCCGGGGCATGGGCCTGTACGGCATGGAGAGCTCTGGCCGCTTCATCGATATCGGCGTCCCGGCGGACTACGGCCGCGCTCTGGCGGCCATCCGGGGATCATAAACACGCGGTCGGCGGGCCGCGTCGGCGGCCGGGCCATTCAGGAAGGTCATCCCATGAAGCATCGCATTCTCGTCACCGGCGGCGCAGGCTATCTCGGCTCCATCATGGTCCCCGACCTGCTGGCGGCCGGCCATGAAGTCACGGTGCTCGATAACTTCATGTTCGAGCAGGCGAGCCTCAACCACGTCTGCAACCACCCCAACTTTTCGATCGTGAAGGGCGACGTCCGCATCAGGGACATCGTCGCGCCGCTGCTCGCCAAGGCGGACGTGATCGTTCCCCTCGCGGCCTACGTGGGCGCGCCGCTGTGCGCGCAGGACCCGGTCGGCGCCACGACCATCAACCATGACGCCATCACGATGATGCTGAAGCTCATCTCCAGGGATCAGATGATCCTGATGCCGACGACCAACAGCGCCTACGGGTCCGGCGACGAGAACAACTTCTGCACGGAGGACTCGCCGCTGCGACCGATCTCGCAATACGCCATCGAGAAAGTGGCGGTCGAGAAGGAGCTGATGCAGCACGCCAACGCCATCAGCTTCCGGCTCGCCACCGTGTTCGGCATGTCGCCGCGCATGCGCATCGACCTGCTGGTCAACGAATTCACCTGGCGGGCCATGAAGGACGGCACGATCGTGTTGTTCGAGAGCCACTTCAAGCGCAACTACATCCACGTGCGCGACGTGTCCCGCGCCTTCCAGCACGGGTTGGCGAACTTCGAGGCCATGAAGGGCGAGATCTACAACGTCGGACTGTCGGACGCGAACGTCTCCAAGAAAGAGCTCTGCGACGTCATCAAGGCGGAGCTGCCGAAGTTCATGGTGCTGGAGGCCGCGGTCGGCTCCGATCCTGACCAGCGCAACTACATCGTGTCCAACGCCAAGATCGAGGCGACGGGCTTCAGGCCGCAGATGTCTCTGCCCGCAGGCGTGCGGGAGCTCATCAAGGGCTTCACCATGTTGCGCAACACGCGCTACGGAAACGTCTAGTCGGCCGCCGGTGAGCGAGGGGACGCAACTTGCGGCGCTGGGGGCGGCCTCCGTCAGGCTGACCCGCTGGCTGTTCGACGACGCTCTGCCGCTCTGGACCAGCGTCGGCGTCGATCAGGGCGCCGGCGCCTTCGTGGAAGCGATCTCGCTGGTGGATGGGACGGCGTCGCGCAAGCCGCGCCGCTGCTTCGTGCAGCCCCGGCAGGTCTACTCCCTGATCGAGGCCGGGCGCCTGGGATGGACGGGCGACTGGCGCGCCTGCGCGGCGCGCGCGCTTGACTGGCATCTCGCGTCGTTTCGGCTGCCGGACGGGACGTTCGCCCATCTGGCGGACGCGCAGGGAGCGGTGCTGGACGCGCGATTCGACCTCTACGACCAGCCGTTCGTGCTCTTCGGGCTCGCGCACGCCGCGCAGGCGATGCCCGAGCGGCGGGCCGCGTGCGAAGAGGCGGCGGGCGCGTTGCTGGCCGGCCTGCGCGCCTCGTACGCCCATCCCGAACGCGGCTTCCACGAGTCCGCCCCACCCGCCGAGCCGCTGCGCGCCAACCCGCACATGCACCTGCTGGAGGCGGCCCTCGCGTGGGAGGACGCGCAGGGCGGCCCGCAATGGGCCGCGCTCGCCGACGACCTCATGGAGCTGGCGCTGACCCGCCTGATCGACCCACGCGGCGGGCGCCTGCGCGAGTTCTTCGACAGCGCGTGGGCGCCCTTGCCGGGCGACCGGGGCCGCCAGATTGAACCTGGCCACCAGTTCGAATGGGCCTGGCTGGCGCACCGCTGGGCGAGCAGGCGCGCCCGGCCGGACGCCCTGCGGGCCGCGCGCAGGCTGTTCGACGTCGGGGCGGCGCACGGCGTGTGCCCTGCGCGCAAGGTCGCGGTGCTGGAGATCAACGACGACGATTCCCCCCGGGTCCCGCTGGCGCGGCTGTGGGGCCAGACGGAATGGCTCAAGGCCGCCCTCGCGCTCGCGGGCGACGCGCAGGGCGCCGAGCGCAGCCGCTATCTGTCGTCGGCGCTGGACGCCGTCCGAGCCACGGAGCTTTTCCTGTCCAGCGCGCCCCCCGGCCTCTGGCGCGACAAGCTGGACGAGCGCGGCGCGTTCATCGACGAGCCCGCGCCGGCGAGCTCCCTGTACCACCTCGTGTGCGCAATCGGGGAGCTGTCGCGCTTTTGCGCCAAGGCCTGAAGCTTCGCTCGCACGGGGGCTGACCCCGAGGGTGGGCTGGCGGAATGGGGGCACGCCGCCAGCCCGACCGGGCCTATGACGCGCTGCGCCCGGACCCTAGCCACATCGTCTCGCGAGAGACAAAAGGCTCACCGATAATTAGGCATCCCGTTCCGAATTTTCAGGGGAAGGTTTGCGCGCTAGCGGACAATTTCGGCGGTTTTCTCGCCTGAAAACCCGGCGGCGGGCCTGAGACGCGGCGGACCGACGGTTTGCTTATGCGACAACCTTGGCCATTTTTCGTTTATGCCCGCGCCCGCGCGGCTCTCGCGCTCCGGGCGAGAGGTCCGCGACGGACGCTCTCGCCGCTTCAGGTTCAGCGCAAGTGCGGCATCACCTCGCTGGCGAACATTTCCATGTTGCGCAGCGCCAGTTCGTCGCTCATCACGCCGAACTGCAACATCGCCACGAGGTTGTTCACCCCGGTCTCGTCCCGCACCCGGTTGATCTTGTCGCGCACCGTGCGGGGCGTCCCGGCGATCACCGTTCCGCTCTCGATCAAGCCGTCGATGTCGTGGGTGCGCGGCCGCGAGCCCAGCGCCTTGCGTATTTTCATGTAGGGACGCGGCCACAGGTTCACATAGCGATAGTTGAAATGCCGTCCCTCGAAGTTGAAAGGGCCTTCGCGGGTCCATGCCTGGGTGATGAGGTCATGGGCTTCCAGATAACGCTCGTGCGAGAACGCCGGGTTCATGCCGGTCGCGTGGTACTCGGTCCCGATGCCGCGCACGAAGCCCGCGATGAGCCGGCCGCGCGACAGCGTGTCGA
>JAQGJX010000206.1 GCA_028290405.1 Hyphomicrobiales bacterium | reverse complement strand
GGTCGGGACGCGCCTGGCGCTGTTCGCCGCTGCGCTGCCCGTCAGGACGCGCGCCCTGCTGGGGACGCTGGCCCTGACCCTGGGGGCGCTGGCCCTGTCCTTGCGGACGCTGGCCCTGGCCCTGGGGACGCTGACCGCCGCGCCCGCCGCGAGCCGGGGGCTTGGCGTCGGCGCCGCCGGCCGCCGCCTGCGCGAGAGCGGCCGCGCTGCGGCGCTCCACGACGGGGATGGACTGGCGGGTGAGCTTTTCGATGGCGCGCAGCAGGTGCCGCTCGGCGTTCTCCACCAGCGAGACCGCGCAGCCTTCGGCGCCGGCGCGCGCGGTGCGGCCGATGCGGTGCACATAGCTCTCCGGCACGTCCGGCATTTCGAAGTTCACCACATGGCTCACGCCCGACACGTCGATGCCGCGGGCGGCGATGTCGGTGGCGACAAGCACGCGGGTGCGGCCGTTCTTGAACCCGTCAAGCGCCGCCTGGCGCTGGCCCTGGCTCTTGTTGCCATGGATGGCCGCGGAGGCGATGCCCGCCTGGTCGAGCGACTTCGACACCCGGTCCGCGCCGCGCTTTGTGCGCGTGAAGACGATGGTGCGCGAGAACGCGTCGTTGCGCAGCAGTTCGACCAGCACGGAGCCCTTGGCGCCCGCGTCGACCATGATGATTTCCTGCGCCACGCGGTCGGCGGTGGCCGCCACGGGGGTGACGGCGACCTGCACCGGATTGGTCAGGAACTCGCCCGCCAGCGTCGCGATCTCCTTCGGCATGGTGGCCGAGAAGAACAGGCTGTGGCGCTTCTTCGGCAGCTTGCTCATGATCTTGCGGATCGGCACGACGAAGCCGAGGTCGAGCATGTGGTCGGCCTCGTCCAGCACGACGACGCTGGTGTGGTCCAGCCGCACGTTGCCGCTGTCCATGTGGTCGAGAAGGCGGCCCGGGGTGGCGACGAGCACGTCGACGCCGCGCGCCAGCGCCTTGACCTGCGGGCCGAACGACACGCCGCCCACGATGGTGACGACGTTGAGGCCCATGTAGCGGCCATAGCTGCGGAAGCTCTCGGAGATCTGCGCCGCCAGCTCACGGGTCGGCGCCATCACCAGCGCGCGCACGTGCTTGGGCAGCGGCGGCCGGGGATCGTTCATGAAGCCGTTCAGGATCGGCAGCGCGAACGCCGCCGTCTTGCCGGTGCCGGTCTGGGCGATGCCCAGCAGGTCGTGGCCCAGCATGAGCTGGGGAATCGCCTGCTCCTGAATGGGGGTGGGGACCGTGTAGCCTTCGTGGCGGAGCGCGCGAAGGAGCGTCTCGGCGAGGCCGAGATCCGAAAAGGAAGTCACTGTGCTTGAATCTTTCGTATCGACCGAAGCGTGCGCATCAAAAAGAGCGCCAATTCGGCTGCTTCAGGAGAAAGCCCCGCGTAACCGGGCCGTCAGATGGGATGAACCCTGCGCTCAACGGTGGAGCCGTTCGACGAAACCGCCCAGGGGCGGACTCGCATGACAACGGATTACGCGGCCGGAGCGCCTGTTGCTGCGATGCAGCGAAGGGAGAGGTAGGCCGTTCGGGGCGTAAAGTCAAGGAATGACGGGCGCACCGGGTCTTGCGGCGTGCCCAACCCTGCGCAATGAGCGACTTTGCCCGTCAGCCATGGGGGTGTCCGCCACGGGCTATGCTCAAGTGGTGCGCCTGATGGTGCATGCCATGCGCCATGACCCCGATGAAGCCGAGCGCCCTGACCTTTTGCAGGTCCGCCGCTGGAACTTCCAAGGTCAGAAGGGCGCCCCCGTCCACGTCCGCCGACGTGAATTTCCACCCCTCCACTCCGTTCATGGCGGCGGCGTGCGCGCTCACCATCCGGCGAATCGAATCCCGGACGGACCCGGCGCCGAGCGCGGTGAAGCGAACCCCTGAACCAATCGGCTCAGCGGTGACGTTCGCACCAAGGGTGACGTTATTCATGTCGATAAGGTGCTGACGAAGCGCCTGGATGCTGACCTTGGACCAGTCCGTCCGAGGGTCGGCCTCCAGGATTTGTACAATTTCCTGGATCGCCGCAAACGCGGACTGACCCGATTCTGCGGGCTTACGAGCCTCGGCGTGGACAGATTGTTGGCTTGTCGCTCCGGCGTGGCCGTGGCCCCCGGGGGAGTGCGCTTGCTGGGCGAAAGCCGGAGGGGCGGCGAGCAGCAACGCTGCGGCGGCGATGCGAAGCATGGGTAAGCCTCCGTGCGGGTGTCTCCAGGGGCGTGCATATTGCCACGCAGCTTCGGACCACCACATGATAGCTGTCATGTCCCATGATCTCGCGCGCCTTCTGGAGCCGCTTTGCCCGCAGCCGGTGAACTTCCCCGCAGGGACGTCCGTGTTCAGATTGGAGGACAAGGTTCGCCGAATCTACGTCGTTCGGACTGGATTGGTCCATTTGCTGCGCCACCAGCAGAACGGGGCGCCCCTCGTGTTGCAGCGGGCGGGCCCGGACTCGGTCTTGGCTGAAGCGTCCGTATTCTCGGACGCCTACCATTGCGATGCAATCGCTGTCGTGGAGACGGACGCGTTGTGCGTTCCACGAGACGCTTTGCGCGATCGGATCGAATCCGACGGCGCTTTTGCGCTAGAGTGGACGATGCGCCTTGGCCATGAGGTTCAGAAAGCTCGCCTTCAGGCCGAGATCATGTCGATCAGGACAGTCGCCGGACGGCTCGACGCCTGGCTCGCACTACGCAACGAAGTTCCAGAGCGCGGCGAATGGGTTGGGCTCGCAGCCCGGATCGGCGTGTCGCCCGAGGCGCTTTACCGCGAGATCGCCAAACGGCGGCTCTGAAAAGCCGCCTTTGCCGCCGCTGCGCCACGTGCTAAAGGGCCACCGTATCCCGGCAGCCCGCACCGCTTCCGGCCGCTTTCTCCGGAGGAATCGTTCCCAATGGCAAAAATCAAGGTCGCCAATCCCGTCGTCGAAATGGACGGCGACGAGATGACCCGCATCATCTGGCAGTTCATCAAGGACAAGCTGATCCATCCCTATCTGGACATCGACCTGAAGTACTACGATCTGTCGATCCAGAAGCGCGACGAGACCAACGACCAGATCACCATCGATTCGGCCGAAGCGACCAAGAAGTACGGCGTCGCCGTGAAGTGCGCGACCATCACGCCCGACGAGCAGCGCGTGAAAGAATTCAACCTCAAGGACATGTATCGTTCGCCCAACGGCACGATCCGCAACATCCTTGGCGGCGTGATCTTCCGCGAGCCCATCATCTGCAAGAACATTCCGCGCCTGGTGCCGGGCTGGACGCAGCCGATCATCATCGGCCGCCACGCCTACGGCGACCAGTATCGCGCCACCGACATGAAGATCCCCGGCAAGGGCCGCCTCACGATCAAGTTCGAAGGCGACGACGGCACGGTGATCGAGAAGGAAGTCTTCAAGTTCCAGGAGCCCGGCGTCGCGCTGTCGATGTACAACCTCGACCAGTCGATCCGCGACTTCGCCCGCGCGTCGATGAACTACGGCCTGGCCCGCAAGTTCCCCGTGTACCTGTCCACGAAGAACACGATCCTCAAGGTCTACGACGGCCGCTTCAAGGACATCTTCCAGGAAGTGTTCGACGCCGAGTTCGCGGCCAAGTTCAAGGCTGCCGGCATCACCTATGAGCACCGCCTGATCGACGACATGGTGGCCGCGGCCCTCAAGTGGTCCGGCGGCTACGTCTGGGCCTGCAAGAACTACGACGGCGACGTGCAGTCCGACACGGTGGCGCAGGGCTACGGCTCGCTGGGCCTCATGACCTCCGTGCTGATGACGCCCGACGGCATGACCGTCGAGGCCGAAGCCGCGCACGGCACCGTGACGCGTCACTTCCGCCAGCATGAGCAGGGCAAAGAGACGTCGACGAACTCCATGGCCTCGATCTTCGCCTGGACCCGCGGCCTGATGCATCGCGCCAAGCTCGACTCCAACGACGAACTGATGAAGTTCGCCCAGACGCTGGAGAAGGTCTGCATCGACACCGTCGAGCAGGGCCACATGACCAAGGATCTCGCGATCCTCGTGGGCGCCGACCAGCCGTGGCTCACCACGGTCGGCTTCCTCGACAAGATCGACGAGAACCTGAAGAAGGCGATGGCCTGAACTTTTCAGGCGAATACGAGATGAGACAGGGGGCCCTCGCGGCCCCCTTTTTCGTGCGCGGGCCTGTAACCGTCGCGGTTGCCGTCGCGCCCGATCGCGTGCACCCTGCTCGGGGGACGCGCAATCTCATGGAATCGATCTTCCTCCTTCTGGGCCTTCTGGTCCTTGGCCTCGTGGTGTTGGGGCCGACGGCTTTCTTCATGGGGCTGGCGGCGCGCCGGCGGCTGGACATGGCCGAAGCGCGCCTTGCGGAGGCCGAAAAGCGCCTGCGCGACCTGACGGCGGGCCCCGCCCCGGCCCCAAGCCCCGAACCCGTCCCGGGGCGCCCGCCTGCGCCCGCGCCCGCCGC
>JAQGJX010000182.1 GCA_028290405.1 Hyphomicrobiales bacterium | reverse complement strand
CGTGCCGCCGCCGGTCTCGGCCTCCCGCGCGCCGCAGCCCGCTCCGGCGCAGCCGCAGCCTGCGGCGGTCCACGCGGAATACGCCCGCCGTCCGGCCGCTCCCGCGCCCCAGACGCGCCAGCAGCAGCTTGACCTGCATGGCCGCTCCGCCCCGAATCGGGCGGAGGACGACCATCTGGAGATTCCGGCGTTCTTGCGGCGCCAGACGAGCTGAAGCTGCCGCAATCTCGTTTTCAACGCGACCCGCGCCTTGTTCGGCGCGGGTCGCAACCTTTTGAATTTAAACCTTTCATTAACTTCTTGGCAGGGTCCCGGGCCCTGTAACATGGCGTAAGAAAGCGTGATTTTGTCGTGGCGGAACGCGGGCGTAAGTTAGCTCCCATGGTTTAGGATTCGTCACAATTGAGGCGAGCCTGAGCCGGATGGACGAAGGCGGCGGAAAGGTCCTGGACCGGCCCGCGACCTGGATCCCTGCAGTGGGGCTGCGTTGAGAGCGATCGCGGACATCCGGGCTTAAGCCCGCTTGCCCCTCGCTTGTGACGGAAGAGTGAGCGACACGAATGAAGATGGCCAGGCAGACGACCTTGAGAAACCGGGTGGCCCTTTCGGGAGCCGGGGTTCATTCCAATGCGTCTGCGCATCTTGTCCTGCATCCTGCTGACGCGAACACGGGCATCTGCTTCCTGCGCACCGGCCTCGAAGGGGGCCGCGAGCGCATGATCGAGGCGAAATGGTCCCAGGTGTCCATGACCGAGCTTTGCACGGTCATCGGCGACGCCTCCTCGGCCACTGTGGCCACCATCGAACATCTGCTGTCGGCGCTGGCCGGCCTCGGCGTCGACAACGTGCTGGTCGAAGTCGACGGTCCGGAAGTGCCGATCATGGACGGTTCGGCGGCGCATTTCGTGGACGCAATCGACCAGGCGGGCATCGTGGAGCTGGCCGCCTCGCGCCGCTACGTGAAGGTGCTCAAGCCCGTCCGCATCGAGCATGGCCGCGCCTTCTCGGAGTTGCGCCCGGCCGAGAGCGGCTTCCGCCTCGAGGTGGAGATCGATTTCGCCCAGGGCGTCATCGGCCGCCAGAAGAAGATCACCCATCTGGACCCCAAGACCTTCCGCCGCGACATCGCGCGCGCCCGCACCTTCGGCTTCGTGCAGGACGTGGAGCGGTTGTGGAAGGCGGGCTTTGCGCTCGGCGCCTCGCTGGAGAATTCGGTCGCTCTGGAAGAGGGCCGCATCCTGAACCCCGAGGGCCTGCGCTATCCGGACGAATTCGTCCGCCACAAGACGCTGGACGCCATCGGCGACCTCGCGCTCGCGGGCGCGCCCATCATCGGCACGTACCGCTCCTATTGCGGCGGCCATCGCACCAACGTCTCGGTTCTCGAGGCGCTGTTCAGCGACCGGGCCGCGTATGAGATCGTCGAGGCCCCGACCCGCCGGCTTGGCGCCCGGGCCGAGACGTCGTTCGGCGCCGTCGCCGCCTATGCTCCGGACATCAACTGACCCTCGCGATCCTGCCGGTCTCCGGTGCGCGGCCGCCACACCGCGGCTTTAATTGGCCGACTGGCGCAATTGGGCCGAGTTACGCCACAATCTCCCGTTCAATCTGCCCCGCGCCGTCCGGCGGACCTGCAGCCATGCGCGAGCATTTCTGCGCCGGGCGCCGTAGCGGTGGCGCCGTCGCCGCTTTTGCTGTAGAAGCCGAACGACTTCCTCGCCTGTTCGCGGGCGGAATCGCGCGACCCATCCAGACGAGTGCATCATGATCCGCGTCACGAACGAATTGCCGCAGAACCGCCGCCTGGTCGCCCTGTCCGCGACCGCCCGGGTCTGCGCTCTCGCGCTTGCCATCGCGCCGCTCGCCGGATGCTCGACGCTGGATTCGCTGAACCCCTTCGGGGGCGAGAAGTACGAAACCAAGCTGCTGCCGGACGAGCCCGCCGAGGGCATCTACGACCAGGGCCTCGCGCGCCTTCAGCGCCGCGACCACGAGGGCGCGTCGAAGAAGTTCGCCGAGCTGGAGAAGCAGTTCCCGTTCTCGCAATGGTCCCGCAAGGGCCTGCTGATGGTCGCCTATTCCAATTACGAAGGCGGCAAGTACGACGACTCGGCCGCCGCCGCGATCCGCTATATCGGCCTGTATCCCTCGACGCCCGAGACGCCCTACGCGCTCTATCTGGCGGGCATGTCGATGTACAACCAGATCCCCGACATCTCGCGCGACCAGGACCGCGCCGAGCAGGCGGTGAAGATCTTCAACGACCTCGTGCAGAAATTCCCGAAGTCGGAATACGCCGAAGAGGCGAAATACAAGCTCGTGGTCGCGCGCGACCAGCTCGCCGGCAAGGAGATGTCCGTCGGGCGCTTCTACCTGACCCGCAAGAACTACACGGCGGCGGTGAACCGCTTCCGCGAGGTGCTGGGCAAGTACCAGACGACGCGCCACACCGAGGAAGCGCTGTTCCGCCTGACCGAGGCCTATCTGGCGCTCGGCATCACGCAGGAAGCGCAGACGGCCGCAGCGGTTCTGGGGCACAACTTCCCCGACAGCCAGTGGTACAAGGACGCGTACGCGCTGCTCCAGACCGGCGGCCTGAGCCCCAACGAGAATCGCGGCTCGTGGATCTCGCGTCTCTTCCAGCGCACGAGCCAAACCTGATACCCTGCGGGACCGTCTGATTCCCGGGGCACCATGCTCGTCCAGCTTTCGATCCGCGACATCGTTCTGATCGATCGTCTCGACCTTGAGCCGGGGGCGGGCCTCACGGTGCTGACCGGCGAGACCGGCGCGGGCAAATCCATCCTGCTGGACGCGTTTTCGCTCGCCCTTGGGGGGCGCGGCGACGGGTCCCTCGTGCGCGAGGGGCAGCCGCAGGGCCAGGTGACGGCGGTGTTCGACCTGCCTGTCGACCATCCGGCGGTGCTGGCCGCGCGCGCCAACGACATCGACAGCGAGGGCGACCTCATCCTGCGCCGGGTGCAGATGGCCGACGGGCGCACGCGCGCCTTCGTCAACGACCAACCCATCGGCGTGCAGGCGCTGCGCGCCATCGGCGGCGCCCTCGTGGAAATCCATGGCCAGCACGACGACCGCGCGCTGGTCGATCCCGCCATGCATCGCGCGCTCATCGACGCGTCAGGCGGGCTGGAGTCCGAGGTGGAGGCCGTGCGCCGCGCCTATGGGACCATCCGGGACGCGCGGGCGGAACTCGCCAGCGAGGAAGCCCGCATCGCCAAGGCCCGCGAGGACGCCGACTGGCTGCGCCATGCGCACGCTGAATTGTCCAAGCTCGCCCCGGAGGCCGGCGAGGAGGCGGATCTGGCGGGCCGCCGCACCGGCATGATGCAGGCCGAGAAGGTCGCCACCGAATTGCGCGACGCCCATGACGGCATGTCGGGCGATCACGCCCCCGGGCCGGCCATGCACGCCCTCATGCGGCGGCTGGAACGCCGCGCCGGCCAGGCGCCCCATCTCATCGAGCCGCCCCTGAAGGCGCTGGACCTGGCGTTGAACGCCGTGGACCTCGCGGCCCAGGCGGTCGAGGAGGCGCTGCGGGCGTGCGATTTCGATCCGCGCGAACTGGAGCGCATCGAGGAGCGCCTGTTCGCGTTGCGCGCGGCCGGCCGCAAATACGCCGTGCCGGTGGACGATCTGGCGGCGCTGGGCGAACGCTTCGCCAGCGACCTTGCGGCGCTGGACGCGGGCGAGGCGCGGTTGATCATGCTGCGCAAGGCGGCGGAGGCCGCGCAGGCGCATTACGACCAGCTGGCCGCGAGGCTCAGCGCGGCCCGCGCCAAGGCGGCCGCCGCGCTCGACAAGCGCGTCAACGGCGAGCTCAAGCCGCTGAAGCTGGAATCGGCCACGTTCATGACGCAGGTCGCCACCGATCCGGCCAACGTGAGCCCCGACGGGGCGGACCGGGTGGAGTTCTGGGTGCGCACCAATCCGGGCACGCGGCCCGGACCGCTGATGAAAGTGGCGTCCGGCGGCGAGCTCGCCCGCTTCATGCTGGCGTTGAAAGTGGTGCTGGCGGATCGCGGCTCGGCGCCCACGCTGGTCTTCGACGAGATCGACACGGGCGTCGGCGGCGCGGTGGCGGACGCCATCGGCCAGCGCCTCGCGCGGCTGGCGTCGCGGGTGCAGGTGCTCGCCGTCACCCATGCGCCCCAGGTGGCGGCCCGGGCCGGGGGCCATCTGCGCATCGCCAAGTCCGCCGCCGACCGCGGCAAGCGCCTCGCGACACGGGTCGAGCCGCTGGCGGAAGACGCCCGCCGGGAGGAAATCGCCCGCATGCTGGCGGGCGCGACGATCACCGAGGAAGCCCGCGCGGCCGCCCGCAGGCTGATCGAAAGCGCGCAGGCGGCCTCCTAGCCAAGCCGATTCAACTCTCTTGCAGCCACCGGGCGTAGCGCGCGCCCTCCGCGCGCCAGCGCGCCGCATCCTCCGGCCAGCTTGCGTTCGCGTCCGCCGCCATGTGGGCGGCGCCGAGCTGGAAGGCGCAATAGGCGTCCAAGTGGAAGCGCAGGAACTCCCGCGTGCGCTCCAGGCCTTGCGCCCGCAGGCTTTCGATGAACGCTTGGCGTTCTTCCTCGCTCATGTCGAATTCAACCATGGCGCCCGCGACGTCCCACGCAGGATCGCGCGCGCCGATCAGATCGTGCGCCGCGTGATGGTCGACGGCGTCCGTCTTCAGGATGGCGCCGCCGGGGGCGGCCAGCCATTCCCAGGCGTGCATGCGATTGTCGGTCGCCGCCGGGCGCTCCATCGCCTGAAGATCGGCGAGGCGCGGCGACCAGCGGTCCAGCCCGGCGGCGCTCGCCTCTCCGAGCGCCTGCGCGACGTTGAAGCGCGCCATGTTCAGCAGGCCTGCAAGGTCCGTGCGGGCGAAGCGCGGCGCCGGAAGGTTGCTGGCCCGGAAGGCGACGTAGCTGGCGATTCGCCTCAGGGCCTGCGCGCGCGGCGCGGCCGCGAGGCTGGCGCCCTCGATCCAGCGTTCCACCAGAAAGCCCCGCCGCAGGCCGACGACAGGCGGCCCGAAGCCCGCTTGCGCAAGCGCGCGCGCCATCCCGGCCTTGTCGATCCCAATGGACCCGAGCCCCGTGAACTTCGCCAGGAAGCGGCCCTGTCGCGTCTCAACGAGGAACTTGCGGCGCTCGAAAGGCCGGTTGGCGGGCGCATGGGGGGTGGGCGAACCCGCGTCGCGCCACAAGCCGCCGCTGAGATCGCGCGCGGGCGCAACCGGTTCCCCGATCAGGTCGCGCAGCCAGTCCGAGAGTCGTTCCGGCAAGCCCTCTAGCGTCAGGGGCCGCTTGCGCGCGAGGGACCAGCGTTGGCGGTGGGCCGCGCTCGCCATGGGGCCGGGCGCGCCGTCGTGGCTGGGGCAGAACGTGATCCGCTCCCGCCCCACGCCAAGGCTTTCCAGCGCGTCGGCGACGGCGCCGAACGATGAGCCGGACAGGCCGGGGCCTTCGTCCACGATGACGAAGCGCATGTGGCGCAGGCGTTTCACTTCGTCCTCAAGCGCCCGGTCCAGCGCGCAGCGGCGCTGGAAGGGATGGCCGGTCGGCCGCAGCGTGACGACCAAGCGCGCCTGAAACCGCTGCGCCACAAGGGGCGCCAGCGCCATGCCGATGCTGCGCACGCCGACCACGCATGTCTCTTCGTCAGGCCGCGCAAGCTCCAGGCAGGCTTCTGGAAACAGCGCGTAGAACGCGAAGCCTTCCGGCGTGCGCGTCGCCGCCGGCGCATCGGGCGCAAGCGCGCGCAAGGGCGCGAACGGGTCGCGGGAAGCCGTGACGGGCGCGCCGCCCCAGGATTGCGCGAGCGCATCGGCGCAGCCGCGCAAGGCTTGCAGCGCAGCCTCATGCAGCGGCGTCAGCGCGTCGCTTCCGCGTTGCGCGAACTCGTGATCGACGCAGCCCTGCGCGATGCGGCTGGCGTCCATGTAGGCGTTCCCCAGCGCGTCATGGCGGGCGAGGCCGGCGGGAAGGTCCAGCGCGCGCGACCATCGGGCGCTCACGTCGTCCAGCGCGTCGCGCGGATTTTCGATCAGCTCAAGATCGCCGAAGACGAGCATCAACCCTGCCGCAGATGCCGGTAGGCGATGGCGGCGAACTCGTCGAAGGAGGGCTCCTTCCAGGGCGGGCCTGCGGCGCGCGCGTGGACCGACAGCCATGCGCGCCAGCCCTCGAATTGCGCGGGGCTGGGCGACACGAGCGGGCGCGCGGTCTTGGCGCGCTCCAGCGCGTCGAGCGGCGCCAGGCCGCCATGCACCATGACGCACAGGGCCAGCAGGGCGGAGCGGCCGATGCCGTGCTGGCAATGGATGAGCACGCTGCGTCCCTGGGCGATCGCGCCGCTGGCGAACGCGACGCCGCGCTGCAGCATGGGCACGCTCACGGCGCACATGTCGGGCGTGGGCAGGTGCAGGAACGCGACGCCGTGGGCCGCCAGCGCGCCCTCGTCGTCGCAGGCCTCCTCACGCAGGTCCACGACCGCCCCGATGCGGTGCGCGGCCACGATGGCCGGGATGGAGTCGCAATGGAACGCGCCGCCGACGAACAGGCGTTCGTCCACGCGGCTGAGGTTATGGTGGTGAAGGTGATCGTGCATGGGCGCCTTTTGGCTCTCCAACGTGACGGGCTTGCGACAGGTTCCGGCGGCTTCACCGCAGCGCGCGGGCACGCTACATCTGCGGGCATGAAACAACCCGTTCCCGCCGATCGACTCGACCCCGCGCAGGCGCGCGACGAACATGCGCGGCTGGCGCAGGAGCTCGTCGCCCACGACGTCGCCTACCACCAGAAGGACGCGCCGGTGATCTCCGACGCGGAGTACGACGCGATGCGCCGGCGCTACGACGCGCTGGAGGCCGCGTGGCCGGAGCTTGCGAGCCTCGCGCCGCTGTCGCGCACCGTGGGCGCGGCGCCGTCCGAGAAGTTCGCCAAGGTGCGGCACGCCGTGCCGATGCTGTCGCTTGGCAACGTGTTCGCCGCCGCCGAGGCCGGCGAGTTCGTCGAGCGCGTGCGGCGCTTCCTGGGGCTGCGCGAGGACCAGCGGATCGCCTTCACGGCGGAGCCGAAGATCGACGGCCTCTCGTGCACCATCCGCTACGAGAAGGGCGTTCTGGTGCAGGCGGCCACGCGCGGCGACGGGTACGAGGGCGAGGACGTCACCGCGAACGTGCGCACCATCCGGGAGATCCCCCACCGGCTGCGCGGCGCCGACGTGCCGGACGTGTTCGAGGCGCGCGGGGAGGTCTACATGCGCCGGCAGGATTTCGCCGCCATGAACGCCCGCCAGGAGGCGGCGGGCGAGAAGGTGTTCGCCAACCCGCGCAACGCCGCCGCCGGGTCGCTGCGCCAGCTTGATTCAAGCGTCACCGCGCAGCGCCCGCTGCACTTCTTCGCCTACACGTGGGGGGAGACGAGCGCGCGGCCTGCCGATACCCAGATGGGCATGATCGAGGCGTTCGCCCGCTGGGGCCTGCCGGTCAATCCCGAGACCGTCGTGTGCGAGGACGCGCCCGCGCTGCTCGCCCATTTCCGGCGGATCGAGGAGAACCGCGCGGGGCTCGACTACGACATCGACGGCGTCGTCTACAAGGTGAACGAGCTTGCTCTGCAGCAGCGGCTCGGCTTCGTGTCGCGCTCGCCGCGCTGGGCGGTCGCGCACAAGTTCCCCGCCGAGCGTGCGACGACGATCCTGCGCGGGATCGACATCCAGGTCGGGCGCACCGGCGCGCTGACGCCCGTGGCGCGGCTTGAGCCCGTGACAGTCGGCGGCGTCGTCGTCACCAACGCGACCCTGCACAACGAAGACGAGATCGCCCGCAAGGACGTGCGCGTGGGCGACACCGTGGTGGTGCAGCGCGCGGGCGACGTCATTCCGCAGATCGTGGCGGTCGTGCCCGAAAAGCGGCCTGCGGACAGCGCGCCTTACGTGTTTGCGCATGTCTGCCCGGCGTGCGGCTCGGCGGCGGTGCGCGAGGCGGACGCCAAGGGCGAGGTGGACGCCGTGCGGCGCTGCACGGGCGGGCTGGTGTGCCCGGCGCAGGCCGTGGAGCGGCTGAAGCACTTCGCGTCGCGCAATGCGCTCGACATCGAAGGCCTGGGGGACAAGCAGATCGAGTTCTTCTACGAGAAGGGGCTCATTCGCACGCCCGCCGACATCTTCACGCTGGAGAAGCGCGACGCGGAGCCGGGCGCGCTGTCGCGCATCCGCAATTTTGAAGGCTTCGGCGAAACGTCCGTGCGCAACCTGTTTGCGGCGATCGAAGCGCGCCGCAGCGCGCCCCTGAACCGCTTCATCTTCGCGCTCGGCATCCGCCATGTGGGCGAGACCAACGCCCGGCGGCTGGCGCGCCACTTTGAATCCTTCGAGGCGCTGCGCGCCGTGGCTCGGGCTGCGGGCGACGAGGGCTCGGAGGCGCGCGCGGAACTCAACAACATCGAAGGCGTGGGAGACGTCGTCGCCGAAGCGGTGGCGGACTTCTTCGTCGAGCCGCACAACGAAGAGGCGCTGGACGCGCTGCTGCGCGAGGTGACGCCGACGCCCATGGAGCGCGTGGCCAACGACAGTCCCGTGGCGGGCAAGACCGTGGTGTTCACCGGCGCGCTGGAGCGCATGACGCGCGAGGAGGCCAAGGCGATGGCCGAACGCCTGGGGGCGAAGGTCGCCGGCAGCGTCTCCAAGAAAACGGACCTCGTCGTCGCCGGCCCGGGCGCTGGCTCCAAGCTCGCGAAGGCCGAGGGCTTTGGGGTCGAGGTCATCAGCGAGGACGACTGGTTCACCCTCGTGGGGGCGGACTGAACGCCGGGGCCCAGGGTCTCGACATAAAAACCTTCTCCCCGCAGGCGCGGGGAGAAGGGAAGCGTTTGGCGGGCCGTGTTACTCGCGCTGGCCGCGCGGGCGGTCCTGGTCGGCGTCCGGCTTGCGGCCGCGCTGCTCGGGCGCGTTGGCGCCTGAGGCCGCAGGGCTGGGGCGCGGG
>JAQGJX010000127.1 GCA_028290405.1 Hyphomicrobiales bacterium | reverse complement strand
CGTTCAGCCAGGTCTTCCGCGAAGGACATGTAGATGCGGCTGTCCTCCTCCTCGGACGCGATGGCGACGGCGAGGATTTCGCGTTCCGTCAGGTCGGAAAAGCTCTTCAAGGGGGAAGCTCCGGGCGGCGAGGAGACGTGGCCGCGATATAGAAACAGATTAGAACTCTTCTAAAGCCGTTCATGGGGGATTTCCACCCCGCGGCGCCATAAAGCGCGGCGGCGGCGCACGAAGGTCGCGGTTGCGCAGGCCGCTCGAATGGCCACATTGGGCGCATCGGGACGGGGTTTTTTCCATGATGACCTTCGCGCGGGCGCGCCATCGCCTCATGCATCTGTATTTCCGCATCGCCCGGCCCATGACGCTGGGCGTGCGCGCCATCGTGGTGGACGACGCCCGCGTGCTGCTCGTGCGCCACACCTATCTGCCCGGCTGGCACCTGCCGGGCGGGGGCGTGGAGGCGGGCGAGACCATGCTTCAGGCGATCGAGCGGGAGGTGCTGGAGGAAGGCAACGTGCGGCTCGCCGGCCCGCCCGCCCTGCACGGCCTGTTCTACAATCGCCGCGCCTCGCCGCGCGACCATGTGGCGGTGTACGTGGCGCGCGACTTCGAGGTGCTGGGCCCCTACACGCCCAACAGGGAGATCGCGGCCGCGGATTTCTTTCCCCTGGCGGCGCTGCCGGAGGGCGCGACCCGGGCGACGCGCGCGCGGCTCGCGGAGGCGCTGGGCGGCGCGCCGCTCGACCCCTATTGGTGATTTGCAACCGGCGGCGTCTGGCCCTACTGGGAACGCAGCCTCGGAAAAATCCAACAAAGCGGCCCGTCGATGTCCCCTGCCGAAAGCCCGTCACACACGCTTTCCCCGCCCGCGCTGGACCTGCCGTCGCTGGGCGTGCGGCCGCTGCACCCGGCCGACCTAGCGCAGATCGAGAAGCTGGACGAGCGCGCCTTCGGCCCCGGGCGCTTCGCCCGCACGGCGTATCGGCTGCGCGAGGGCGTGGGGCCTGACTTCGCGCTCTCGTTCGTGGCCCATGTGGGCACGCTGCTGGTGGGGGCGAACATCATGACGCCCATCAAGTGCGGCGAGGTGGACATGCTGCTGCTGGGTCCGCTGACCGTGGAGCCCGCCTTCCGCTCGCGCGGCATCGGCGAGACGCTCGCCAGCCGCTCGCTGGACGCGGCGCGCGCGGAGGGCCGCAAGCTCGTGATGCTCGTGGGCGACGAACCCTATTACAGCCGCCTCGGCTTCAAGCGCGTGCAGCCGGGCCGCCTGCAAATGCCGGGTCCGGTGGACCCCGCCCGCGTGCTGGTGTGCGAATTGTCGCCCGGCGCGTTCGACGGCGTGCAGGGGGCCGTGCGCAAGGCGACCTAGCTCGCGCCCTACGCCCGCTTGCGCCGGCCTTCCCAGAACCAGCCGGCCAGAACGCTGCCCAGCAGCGCCAGGAGGCCGATGAAGCCCACCGCCAGCGGCGCGACGCCGACGCCCGTGACGACGCTCGCGCCCGTCCGCTTGACGCCGATGTAATCGGCGCCGCCGTACACCGGGCTGTCGCGCATGGCCGCAAAGCGCGGCAGCGCGATCGGCTCGCCGGAGCTTGCCGCCAGCCGGCGGATCGTGCCGCCGGTCAGGTCCACGATCGGCTTCATGCGGTCCAGCGTCGACACCACTTCGCGGAACTCGCGGGGATTTTCGACGCCCACGTTGACCAATGCCGTCTGCTCGCCGTCGCTCACCGTATAGAGGCCCAGCTCCTCGACGCGCAGGCGCGCCCGCGACAGGCCGGGCTCGGCGGCCGCCAGGGTCACGGACTGCTTGGCGCCTGAAGGCGACGTGACCTCGATGGGCGGAATCTCGGTCTTCAGGCTCTGGCGCTCGATGGAGATGTCCTGCCCGCGCGCGGTGGCGCGCAGCGCCTCTTCCTCAAGCTCGGGCTCCTTCATGAGCCAGTGGGCGAGGCGGCGCAGCAGCTCGAGGTGCGGGCCGCCGTTCTGGAAATTGCGCGCCCACAGCCAGATCTGGTCGGACAGCAGCAGCGACACGCGGCCCTTGCCCTCCCGCGACAGCATCAGGAGGGGGCGGTCGTCCGCCCCCGACATGACCGGCACGCCGCGCGTCTGCTCGGCGCCCACCTGCCGGAACCACTCGCTCCACGCGGGCGGCGTCTGCTCGGAGCCCGGCAGGCGGCGCGTGACCGGATGGCGCCCGCCCTGGTCGGTGACCTTCGCCCGGAACGCGCGCTCGATGATGCGCCCGTCTGGCCGGGCCGGGGCGATCTTGCCCAGCGGCGAATAGAACAGCCCGTCGGGGCCGGAGAAGTCGGGCCCGGCGGCGATCAGCAGCGCGCCGCCCTCGCGCACATAGCGCACGATGTTTTCGAAATAGACCGGCGGCAGCACGGTCTGGTTCGAATAGCGGTCGAAGATGATGAGGTCGAAGTCCTTGATGCGGCGGCCGAACAGGTCCGCCGTCGGGAAGGCGATCAGCGACAGCTCGCTGATGGGCGTGCCGTCCTGCTTCTCCGGCGGACGCAGGATGGTGAAGTGGACGAGGTCCACGTTGGCGTCCGCCTTCAGCAGGTTGCGCCACGTGCGCTCGCCCGAATGGGGCTCGCCGGAGACCAGCAGCACTTTCAGCTTGTCGCGCACGCCCTCGATGGTGACCACCGCCTTGTTGTTGAGCGCGGTGAGTTCGTCCGGCAGCGCGGGCACGTCGAGTTCGACCACGTTGGGGCCGCCATGCTCCACGCGCACGACGGTGCGCGCCACGGCGCCGGCGCGCACGCGGGTGCGGGCGACCTCGACGCCGTCGCGCCGCACCACGAGCTCGATGGGTTCGCCGCGGTCGGCCGTGTCGTGCACCCGTACGGAGATCGCCTGGTCCTTGCCCACGAGGCCAAAGCGCGGCGCCTCGACCAGCTCGATGCGGCGGTCGCGTTCGCCCTCGCGCCCCGTGACGAGGACGTGCACGGGCGCCTTGAAGCCCAGCGCGTCCGCGTGGGCGGGCGCGTCGTGCACGACGCCGTCGGTGATGAAGATCGCGCCGCCCACGCGCTCGGGCGGCACGTCCGCGAGCGCGCTCGCCAGCCCGGCGAACAGCC
>JAQGJX010000114.1 GCA_028290405.1 Hyphomicrobiales bacterium | reverse complement strand
ATGGGCGCGAGCCGGTTCGACACCATCCGCCACGTGGTCCTGCCGCACATGGTGCCGAGCCTCTTCACGGGCCTGCGCCTTGGCATGACGCTGACGCTGCTGGGCGTGATCCTGGCGGAGCTTTACGTCTCGCAGGGGGGCGTCGGCTATTACACGCGCGTCTTCGCGGAGAACTACAACCCCGCGCCCCTGTTCGCCCTGATCGGCTGCCTGGCGATCATCGCGATCGTCTTCAACGAACTCGTGCGCATCGCGGAAAACCGGCTGACGCCGGGCAAGCGCCGCACTCACATGCTCAAAAAATCGGTGAAAGAATGAATATCGTAGGCGTAGACATCGGCGGCACCTTCACCGATCTCGTCGGCTGCATCGACGGGAAGATCGTGACCTCCAAGACCTCCACGACTCCCGCCGACCCCACCCGCGGCGTGGCGGATTCCCTCACCCTGGCGCATACGGACCTGCCGGCGCTGGGCGAAGTGCTGCACGGCTCCACCATCGCCATCAACACGGTGCTGGAGCGCAAGGGCGCCGTCACGGCGCTCATCACCACCAAGGGCTTCCGGGACGTCTACGCCATCGGGCGGGGCAACCGGATCGAGGCGTTCAACCTCTGGTTCCACCGTCCCAAGCCGCTCGTGGAGCGCCGCCTCACCTTCGAAATCACGGAACGCTGCACCGCGGGCGGCGACGTTCTCACCGCCATCGACACGGCGGAAGTCGAGCGCGTGGCGCACGAGCTGAAGGCGCAGGGCGTCGAGGCCGTCGCGGTGTGCTTCCTGCACTCCTACGCGAACCCCGAGCATGAGCGCGTGGTCGGCGAAATCCTGCGCCGCATGCACCCCGGCCTGTTCGTCACCCTGAGCCACGAAATCCTGCGCGAGTTCCGCGAATACGAGCGCACGTCCACCACGGTGCTCAACGCGTTCGTGGGCCCGCGGGTCAGCAATTACCTCGGCACGCTGGAAAGCTACCTGCGCTCCGAGAAGTTCACCGGCAAGGTCCACATCATGCGCTCCAACGGCGGCGTCATGTCGCTGGAGCAGGCGAGCGCCCAGCCCGTCTCGATGATGGAATCGGGCCCCGTGGCGGGCATGATCGGCGCCGGGCGCCTCGCGCTGCACCTGGGACTGGAGCAGTGCATCGGCTTTGACATGGGCGGCACCACCGCCAAGTCGTCGCTCATCACCCGCGGCCATCCGGCGATCGAGGACGGCTACGTCATCGGCGACCACGCCTCCGGCCAGCCCATGCAATTGCCCGTCGTGGACATCGTGGAAGTCGGCAACGGCGGCGGCTCCATCGCGTGGGTCGACAACGCCGGCGGCCTGCATGTGGGCCCCAAGAGCGCCGGCGCCGATCCAGGCCCCGCCTGCTACGGCAAGGGCTCCATGGACCCGGTCGTCACCGACGCCGACCTGGTGCTCGGGCGCATCAACGGCGGGCGCTTCCTGAACGGCGCCATGCAGCTTGACGTGGCCGCCGCCAGCCGCGCGCTGGACGAGAAGGTCGGCAAGCCGCTCGGGCTCACCACCATGGAGGCCGCGCACGGCGTCGCCACCATCTCGGACGCCAACATGTCGCTCTCCGTGCGCGCCGTGTCGGTCAACAAGGGCGTCGATCCCCGCGACACCGCCATGATCGCGTTCGGCGGCGCGGGCCCGCTGCACGCCATCGCGATCGCGCGCGAAATCTTCATCCCGCGCGTCGTCATCCCCAAGCTGCCCGGCACCTTCTCGGCGCTCGGCATGCTCATGGCCTCCTGGCGCCAGGACTTCGTGCGCACGCTGGTGGGCCGCCTCGGCGCCCTCGACAAGGCGCTGGTCGAGCGCGTCTACGCCGAGCTCGCAACCGACGGCAAGGCCCAGATGGCGCGCGACGAGGTCTCCGGCGACATCGCGGACTTCCGCTTCTACGCGGACCTGCGCTACGTCGGCCAGGAGCACGCGCTGCCGATCCCGATCAACTCGCCCGACATGCTCACCGGCGACATCGCCAAGGTGCGCGAACTCTTTCACGTCGAGCACGACCAGCGCTACGGTCAGGCAGCCATCGAGGAGAGCCTCGAGGTCGTCAACCTGCGCCTCGTGGTCACCGCCGCCCGCAGCGACACGATCGCGGAGCAATGGCTGACGGAAAAGTGGGTCGCGACGGAGACGGCGGAAGAAGGCTCGCGCGACGTCGTCTACGACGATCCCGCAAAGCCCCAGAAGGCCCGCGTCCTGTGGCGCCCCGCCATGCCCGCCGGCATGACGATCACCGGCCCCGCCGTCATCGAGGAGCCGAACTCCACCATCCTGATTCATCCGGGCGACAAGGTGACGGTCACGGAAGCTGGCCACCTCATCGTCGATCTCGCCCAGAAGGCCTGAACATCATGACGAACAAGACGAACAGCGCCGAGGCGCATCCCATCACGGTCGAAGTGGTCCGCAACTCCATCGTCGCCTACGCGGACGAGATGGGCAACGCGCTCTGCAAGGCCGCCTACAACATGATGATCTATGAGGTGCGCGACTTCTGCTGCGGCCTCATCGACACGAAGGGCCGCATGATCTCCCAGAACCGCGGCGGCCTGCCGATCTTCCTCGCCGACCTTGGCGTGGCGGTGGAGGACGGCATCAAGCGCTGGGGCCTCGACGGCTTCAAGCCGGGCGACATCATGATCATGAACCATGAGGTCTGCGGCCAGCATCTCAACAACGTCGTCATCTACGCGCCCTGCTTCGTGGACGGCGAACTGGTGGCATTTGCGGCCAACCGCGCCCACTGGGTGGATATCGGCGGCATGCGCATCGGCTTCGGCTCGTCGCTGACGACCGAGATCTTCGCAGAAGGCCTGCAGATGCGCTCGCTGAAGATCTACGAGGCGGGCGTGCGCAACGAGACGCTGTGGCAGATCATCAACGACAACGTGCGCTTCCCCCACGCGTGCCTTGGCGACATGCGCGCCCAGGTGGCGTCCTGCCAGCTCGGCGCCCGCCGCTACGGCGAACTCGTGCAGCGCTATGGCCGCGCGACGGTGGAGGCCTGCATCGACAAGGTGTGGGACCAGGCCGACATCAAGGTGCGCAGCGTCATCGAGCAGATTCCCGACGGCGTGTACGTCGCTGAAAGCGCGCTCGACAACGACGGCCGCAACCTCGACCAGCCGATCAAGATCAAGACGACCGTGACCATCAAGGGCTCGGTCATGTCGGTCGACTTCTCCGAGATGAACCCGCAGACGCACTCGCCGCTGAACTCCGGCAAGTCCGGCGGCATCGCGGCCGCGCGCGTCGCCTTCAAGGCGATCACCTCGCCGGACCTTGACGTGAACGAGGGCTGCTTCCGCGCCCTTGAGGTCATCATCCCGGAGGGCACGATCGTCAGCGCCAAGCCCGGCGCCGCCATCGGCCTGTGGAGCATCGCGCTCCCCACCACCATCGACACGATCCTCAAGGCCCTGTCGCCCGCCCTGCCGAACCGCATCCCGGCCGCCCACAAGGGCGACATGGGCGGCTGCTCGTTCTACGGCTTCCGCGAGGACGGCAGCCGCTTCCTGCTGCTGAACATCTTCGGCGGCGGCTGGGGCGGGCGCCCGAGCGAGGACGGCGAGGACGCCAGCGTCTCCGTCTGCCAGGGCGACGTGCGCAACTCGCCGGTGGAATTGCAGGAAATCCGCTATCCGATGCTCGTCGAGGAACACGCCCTGCGCGAGGATTCCGGCGGGCCCGGCGCCTATCGCGGCGGCCTGGGGGTGAAGATCACCTACCGCACGCTGGTGCCCTCCAAGGTCACCATCATGTGCGAGCGCACGAAGGTTCCGCCATGGGGCCTCAACGGCGGCGGGAACGGCGCGCACAACGTGGCCGTCATCCGCCCGCAGGAAGGCGTCGAGCGCATCGTCTACAAGGGCACGGAAATCCCGCTCGCAAAGGGCGATTGCGTGACCTTCCTGACCGCCGGCGGCGGCGGCTTCGGCCCTCCCGAGACGCGCGATCGCGACGCCGTCGCCAACGACGTGGCGCAGGGCTTCGTGTCGCCCGAGAAGGCCAAGGACTATTACGGCTGGCGGGCGACCGCCTCCGCCCCCTCCTCGCTCAGCGCATGAGGCTCGCATGAACACGCAAGCGCACAAGGCGCGCACGGCGGCGCTCTCCGAGGCGATGAAGCGGGAGGGCGCCGACGTCCTCCTGCTGTTCGGCAACAACTGGCACGCCGATCACCTGCGGTACGCGACGGACTTCGGCATCCAGGAAGGCCAGGGCATCGCGCTGGTGCGCGCCGACGGCGCCACGACGCTGGTGCTGGACGATCCCGCCGAAGCCGAGCGGGCGCGCGCCGAAACGCGCACCTGCGAAGTGGTGTTCGCGCCGCAACTGGTGAAGGAGGCCAAGAGCCAGTTGGCGCGCGCCGGCAACCGCGCCATCGCCGCCGCCCCCTACCACCTGCTGCCCTACGGCCTGCTGCACGGCGAGAAGGACCTGCGCGTCAACGACGGCGCGTCCATCGTCGAGCGGCTGCTGATGACCAAGCTTGAAGTCGAGATGGACGCGGTGCGCCGCGCCGCGAAGCTCGCCGACGAAGGCTATGCGGTGTTCCGCGACGCCGCCCGTCCGGGCCGCAAGGATTACGAGCTTGTGGCCGAGATCGAGACGTTCTTTCGCGCGCGCGGCGTGGCGGAGAACTTCATGATCATCGGCGTCGGCGGCGCCGAAGTGCGCGGCATGGCGCCTCCCGGCGGCAAGGTGCTGAAGCCCGGCGACATGGTGACGACCGAACTCACCCCCTGCGTGGACGGCTATTACGCGCAAATCTGCCGCACGCTCGTGGTGGGCGAGGCCAGCGAGGCCCAGCGGCAGGCGTTCAACGTGTACCTTGAAGCCATGGTGGCGGGCATCGACACGGTGAAGGCGGGCGTCACGGCGGCCGCCGTCGCGAAGGCCGAGAACGACGTGTTCCGCAAATACGATCTGGGCCAGTACACCACGTCCGAATACACCCGCGTGCGCGGCCACGGCATGGGGCTGTTCCCCGACCAGAAGCCGCAGATCCTCGAGGATGTGCAGATCCCGCTTGAGGCGGGCATGACCATCATCGTGCATCCCAACACCTACCATCCGGTCGTGGGCTACCTCGTGCTGGGCGATTCGCTCATCGTGCGCGAGAACGGCTGCGAAATCCTGTGCGGCACGCCGCGCGAACTCTTCTCGGTGCAGTGAGGACGTCATGCGTCGTGGTTTGATGGCGTGGGACGAGAACGAGCTTCCCCGCGCAGCGCTTGAAGAACGCCTCGCCAGCCTGCGTGCGCAGATGCGCCAGCAGGGGCTCGACGCGTTCGTCGCCTATACGAACATCGCGCGCGGCGCCGCCGTGTGCTGGCTCTCGGGCTTCACGCCCTATTGGAACGAAGGCCTCTACTTCGTACCCATGGAGGGCGAGCCCATCTTCGCCACCGCCCTTTCCAAGCGCGTGGCGGAGTGGATCGGCTCGGTCATGCCCCAGGGCGCCGTCACCACGACGCCGCGCCCGCCCGCGCTCATCGCCGAGCACATCGCCCGCAGCGGCGCCAAAAAGATCGGCGTGCTGGAGCTGGACGGCTTTCCGGCCGGCCACGCCAAGGTGATCCTCGAGGGCGCGCCCGGCGTCGAACTGATCGACGCCACGGACGCTTTCGCGCTGGCGCGCGGCGGCTCGGACACGTCCGAGCGCGCGCTGCTGGTGGTGGCGGACATGCTCGCCGGCCAGGGGCTCTCGACGATCCGCCCGGGCCAGACCAGCGAAGCGCGCGCCCTCATCGCGCCTTGCGATTCCGCAGCGCGCCTGGGCGGCGCGGAAGAGTGCTTCACGACGCTGGCCGCCGACCTTGCGCAGAGCGCCGGTTTCCTGCGCACTGACACGGTGAGCGCGCTCGGCGAGACATACGCGGTGCGCGTGTCCCTCGCCTACAAGGGCGTGTGGACGCGCCGCACGCGCTCCTTCGCCAACGACGCGGCGACGCAGGCCGCTTTCGACACGGCCGACGCCGCCCTCGCGTCTTTCGCGGCGCCGGACGGCGTCCCGCTCGACAAGGCGCTCGCGGCGCACTTCGCGAGCCTGGGAACGCTCGCGAACTGGACCGCCGAACAGCCGCGCGGCTCCTACCCGCTCGCCCCCGTGGCGAACGAGACCGGCGCCGCCGAAGGGCTGTCGCTGGACGCTCCCTTCGTGCTCAGCGTCGAGTTGAGCCTCAAGGGCAAACGCTGGATCGGCGCGCGCCTCATCGGCGCGTGAGGGGCTCCATCAGGGCGGCGGGGCGAAGACCTCCAGCGCCTGCCGCCTGATGGTGAACACCGCCGGTGTCTGGGAGACGATCTCGCCGTCCGCGTTGATCGCCTTCGGACGGCGCGTGCGCACCACGAAACGCTCCCCGGTTTCGGACTGGACGTCCTCCCACTCGCCATGGACGCCGGCGCGGAAGTCGAACGCCATCAGGGCGAGCCGCCACAGGCTGCGCATCTCCAGGCTGTAAAGATAGAGCTGGCCGTCGCCGATTTCGCAGCGCTGGTTCACGCTCATCCCGCCGCCGTAATAACGCCCGTTGCCGACCGCGATCTGGAACGTGCGGGCGCGCCGGGTTCGGCCGCCTGCCTCGATCCACGCCGTGAAGCGCCGCGCCTTGGAGAGCGCCCGCAGGCCCGCCACCGCATAGCCCAGCGTGCCGAAGCGCCGCTTGGTCTCCTGGGTGAGCTCACGCGCCAATTGCACGCTGAGGCCGATGCTGGCGACGTTGAAATACGGGGTCCCGTTGACGTCCCCAAGATCGATCCGCCGCGTCGCCCCCGCGACGATCACGTCCGCGGCTGCCAGCGGGTCCTCCGGCACGCCGAGCGAACGCGCGAGATCGTTGGCTGTCCCCATGGGCAGCAGGCCGAACGGCTTGCCGACCTCCAGCAGGACAGGCGCGGCGTGATGCAGCGTGCCGTCGCCGCCCGCCACGATGATGAGGTCCGCCGCGCGCGCCGCCGCGGCGATGCGCGCCGGATCGCCCACGTCGCATTCCCCCGCGATCACCCCGCCGGCTTCAAGCCGGTCCAGAATGGGGGCGAAATTCTCCTCGCCCCGGCGGCTGGCGGGGTTGCGCAGCAGAAGGGCGCGCCGCGCACGGTGGGCGGGCGGCGCGGTTCGGGCATCGTCGGCTGGCAGGTTCACGAGGCGCTCCGCATGGCTGCGCGTCAACGCAGCACGGCGCACTTCGTTGCCCGCGGCGCGAACGCCGCGAGCTGAGCGCTCCGCTTACGCGGCTGCGCTCTTGCCCGCCTGGATGGCTTCCCAAACCTTGCGGGGCGTGGCGGGCATGTCGATGTGGCGCACGCCGTAGGCGGACAGAGCGTCCACCAGCGCGTTCATCACCGAGGTCATGGAGCCCGCGCAGCCCGCTTCCCCACAGCCCTTCACGCCGAGCGGATTGGTGGTCGCGGGCGTGCCGAGCGCCGCGTAGGCGAACTGGGGCGTGTTGTCGGCGCGCGGCATGGCGTAATCCATGAACGAGCCGGTCGTCAGCTGCCCGTCGGGCGTGTAGTGCGTCTCCTCCAGCAGGCACTGGCCGATGCCCTGCATGACGCCGCCGATCACCTGGCCCTCGACGATCATCGGGTTCACCACCGTGCCGAAATCGCCCACCATGGTGTACTTCGCCACCTCCACCACGCCCGTGTCGGGGTCCACCTCGACCTCGCAGACGTGGCAGCCGTTGGGATAGGTGGCGGGGCCCGCCGTCCCTGTGTGGTCCACGTCCAGCGATTGCGGCGCGTCCTTGGGCAGGTTCGCCCCCGAGCGCAGACGGTCCGCCATCTCCATGATGGTGAGCGAGCGATCCGTCCCGGCGATCGCGAAGCGGCCCGCGTCGAACGTGATGTCCTCCACGCCCGCCTCGAGCAGATGCGACGCGATGGCCTTGCCCTTCTCCACCACCTTGGCGCTGGCCTCCACGAAAGCCGTGCCCGAGCACATGAGCGACTTGGAGCCGCCCGTGCCGGTGCCGCCCTTCAGCTGGTCGGAATCCGTCTGCATCAGGCGGATCTTTTCGAACGGCACGCCGAGCTTGGTGGCGACGATCTGCGCGAAGGTCGTCCAGTGTCCCTGCCCGTGGTCGTGCGAGCCCGTGAGGATCGTCACGCCGCCGTCGCGCTCGAAGTGGATGCCGCCGTATTCCGCCTGCAACGGCGCGGTGACTTCCAGGAACTGCCCGAGCCCGCGGCCGCGCAGCTTGCCGCGCTTGGCGCTCTCGCGCTTGCGCGCCGCAAAGCCCTTCCAGTCGGACACCTCCAGCGCCTTGTCGAGGATCGCCGGGAAGTCGCCGGAATCGTACACGGACCCCGAGGGCGCCTTGTAGGGAATCTGGCCGGGCTTGATGTGGTTCTTGCGACGCAGCTTCACGGGGTCCATGCCCATCTCGGCCGCCGCCGTGTCGATGAGGCGCTCCATGTAGTAATTGCCCTCGGGGCGCCCGGCGCCGCGATAGGCCGTCACCGGCGCCGTGTTGGTGAACACGCAGCGCGTGCTGACTTCGATGAGCGGCGTGCGGTAGCACGAGTTCACGTGCTTCACGATGTTGAAGGTGGAGAACAGCGGCCCGATCTGCGTCATGTAGCCGCCCAGATCGCCAAAACCCGTGCAGCGCACGGCCAGGAACGCGCCGTCGGCCGCCAGCGCCAGCTCGCAGTCGAACTCCTGCGCGCGGCCGTGGTGGTCGGACAGGAAGCTTTCGGACCGCTTGTCGGTCCACTTCACCGGACGCCCGAGGTCGCGCGCGGCGTGCATCACGCAGATGTATTCGGGGAAGATGGCGCCCTTCATGCCGAAGGAGCCGCCGACGTTGGTGGCCACGAAGCGCATCTTCTCCGGCGCCACTTTCATCATCTCGGCCGCGTTGGCGCGCGAACCCGTGACGCCCTGCGTGGGCGCCCAGAGGGTGAAGCGCCCGCTCGCCTTGTCGAACTCCGCGACGGCGGCGCGCACCTCCATCGGGTTGATGACGATGCGGCTGTCGACGATGTGCAGCCGCGTCACGTGCGCGGCGGACTTGAAGGCCTCCGCGACCTTCTCGCTGTCGCCAAAATGGTAATCCAGCGCCACGTTGCCGGGCGCCTCGTCATAAAGCTGCGGGGCGTCCGGCGCGACCGCCTGCGACATCTCCACGACGACCGGCAGCGGCTCGATGTCCACCACCACCGCCTCGGCGGCGTCCTCCGCCTGCGCGGCGGTCTGCGCGATGACGCACGCGACGGGGTCGCCGACGAAGCGCACCTTGTCGCTCGCCAGCGCGAAGCGCTCGGGCTTCACGAGCTGCGTGCCGTTGCGGCCCGGCAGCGCCACCCGGTACGGCATGGGGCCGTAGCCGGCGGCCGTCAGGTCCGCGGCGGTGTAGACGGCGATCACGCCCGGCATGGCGCGGGCGGCGGCCGCGTCGATCCCGCGCAGGATCCCGTGGGCCTGCGAGGAGCGCACCATGGCGCAGAAGGCCATGCCGGGGCGGTTGACGTCGTCCGTGTACTGCCCCTGCCCCTGGATGAGCGTGGGATCTTCGGCCCGCAGAACCGGCTGGCCCACGGCGAACTTCATCGTCGCCAGGCTCTCGTCATCGACACGGATGTTCATGTGACAGGCGTCTCCGGTTTGGGGCTGTCAGGAAGGTGCGCGCCAGACGGCGAGCTTGGGTGCGATATGAACCCGCGGCGCGGGCGACCGCAAGCCCCGCCGGCGAAATGAAGCCATGCGCGAGCGGCGGTTCGCGCCCCCCGGGTCAGGTCTGGAAGCCGTCAGGTTTCCGCAAGGCGCTCGAGGCGCGGCAGGTCGAGGAGGCGCACGCCGTCGGGCACGATCACGATGGCCTTCTCGCGCGCCAGCCGCGTCATCATGCGGCTCACGGTCTCGACCGTGAGGCCGAGGAAGTCGCCGATGTCCTGCCGGGTCATGGGCAGCGGCACATGCACGTGGTTGCCGTTGATACGGGTCCAGCGGTTGCGCAGGCCAATGAGGAACGCCGCGACGCGCTCCTCCGCCGTCCGGCGGCCCAGGATCACCATCTGGTCCTGCGCCAGCGAGAGTTCGTGGCTGGCCATGGAGTGCAGCCGCCGCAGCAGATGCGGCTTGGCGTCGAGATAGGCGGAATATTCGCTGCGGGAGAAGCGGCAGGCGGTCGTGGCCGTCAGCGCGTCGGCCGAAAAGGCGTTGCGCTCGCTCATGGAGAGGCCCAGGAAATCCCCCGGCAGCGCGAAGCCCACCACCTGCCGGCGCCCGTCGGGCAGCAACTTGTAGAGCCGCACCGAGCCGGCGGTGATGTTGTAGACGGAATCGGAGGCCTCCGACTGCTCGAAGAGCGTCTCCTTGGCGTCGAACGACAGCGGCTGCGCCATGGCGTCGAGTTCGTGCAGCTCATGGGGCTCGAGGGCGGCGCACAGGCTCAGCGCCCGAACGCGGCACTGGTCGCAATGCACGGCGGCCTTGGCGTTCGGGCAAAGCGCCAGCACGGGCGCGCTGAGCGCCGCCGCCGGGTCGGGCCTGCCCTTGATGGAGGAGGCGTCCATTGCTTTTTCCCTGTACGGACGAAATCTGCACCGGAACGAATGCGTGTGCAAGCGTGACCAGGAAACGCCCCGATGAACGCGCCGCGAAGGACTTAAGCGCTCTGTGTTGACGCAGGTCAATGTGACGGTTTGTCTTTTGCCAAACCCTGCGGAATGCTTTCCCTTCGCGCCGAGCCCCTCTTCGAGTCCGTACCGGTGGACAAGCCGGTGGCCCTGCGCGCGTGGCCGCTGGTGCAATTGTCCCATCCGGGCATGACCCGCGAACAATGGATCGCCTACGCGGCGAGCGGGCGCCGGCGCAACGGCAAGACCGCCGGCCTCATGGCCATCCGGGACGGGCGGGGCTACATCCACGCAGTGTTCGCCTGGCATGTGCAGCGCACCCTCGACAATCCCCGCGCGCTGCGCATCACCGACATGGTTGTGGGCGCCCTGCCCGGCCGCTGGCTGGCGGAAACCATCGTGGCCGCCGTCCAGGCCATCGCGCGGCGGACGAACGCCACCAGCGTGCTCGTCGAGATCGGCGACCGGCAAATCGCGCCCGGCGCGCTCCTGTCGGAAGGCTTCGAGCATCTGGTCATGCACTGCATGCAGAGCAGCCGCCCGCCGGAGCACGCCTGATCCGGCTGCGGGGGCACGGCCCGCGACCCTTTTCCCGCGCGCCGCTTCCCGCTATGTCTTCGGTGCGGTCCGCGCCGGGGGCCGCCGGGGAGCAGGAATGAGCGCAGACACGCAGCAGGCGGCACGAGCGGGCGGGGCGGCGAGCCCCCTCGCGCACGCGCGGCGCATCGCGTTTCTCTCGTCAGGCACCCCGGAGGCCGACGAGGCCTGCGGCCGGCTGCGCGCCCGTTATGGCGAAGCGGCGTGCGAAGACGCCGACGTGATCGTCGCCCTGGGGGGCGACGGCCTCATGCTCCAGACCCTGCATCGGTTCATGGGCGCCCAGAAGCCGATCTACGGCATGAACCGCGGCTCGGTCGGCTTTCTGATGAACGAATACCAGGAGGACGGCCTGCTCGACCGCCTCGCGCAGGCGCACGCCTCCACGATTCACCCGCTGCTGATGTCCGCCACCGACGTGTCCGGCCGCACGATGACGGCCCACGCGATCAACGAAGTGTCGTTGCTGCGCCAATCCTATCAGGCGGCGAAGCTGCGCCTGTCCATCGACGGCAAGGAGCGGCTGGCGGAGCTGATCGCCGACGGCGTGCTCGTCTCCACCCCGGCGGGGTCCACCGCCTACAACCTCTCGGCCAACGGCCCGATCCTGCCCCTCGACGCGCCCTTGATGACGCTCACGCCGATCTCCGCCTTCCGCCCCCGGCGCTGGCGCGGCGCGCTGCTGCCCGACAAGGCGCGCGTGACCATCGACGTGCTGGAATCCGACAAGCGCCCGGTCTCCGCCGTCGCCGACCATTACGAGATCCGCCACGTAGCCCGCGTGGAAATCGCCATGGACCACGCGACGGGCTGCGTGATCCTGCACGATCCCGGCCATTCGCTGGAAGAGCGCATCCTGCGCGAACAGTTCGGCTACTGACCTAACTTTTGCAGACCGACCCTCGCCCGCGCCGCGCGTCATCCCGCCGAAGGCCGGGACCCGCGACGGGCAATGCGCGCGCGCGCCTGCCGTGGATGGTCGCCGTCGCGACCATGACGGAGCCGGGTTCTGGTGGGTGATCGACCCCGGACAACGAAAAACCCCGGCGATCGCTCGCCGGGGCCTGTGCTTCAGAGAAGCTGCTGGGATCAGAAGTCGCGCTGGACGCGCAGCTTGCCGATGAAAGCGCTGTCGGCGTACGAGCCGGGGCGCGTCGTCCAGCCCGCGACGGTGCGGACGGCGGCCTGGTTGTAGCTGGCGCGCAGGTAGGTGAGCTCGAGACCGATGTCGAAGCCAGCGGTCGGCGACCAGATCAGGCCATGGCCGAGCGAGTAGGCCGTGCCCTTGGCGTCAACCGTGGCGACGCCCGAGTAAACGCCGTCATGCAGCTTGCGCGAAGTGTAGGACGCGTAGACCTGCGAACGGATCGTCGGCGACCAGTAGTGACGCATCTGAGCGGCGAGCGAGTAGCCCGAACCGTTCGCGAAGGTCACAGCCGGGCCACCCAGCGGGTTGGAGCCGTAGGCGGCGGCGGACGGCGTGTTGAGCGTCGCGTCAGCCAGCAGGTTGGCGAGACGATCGGCGTACACGGCCGACAGTTCGATGCGGTCGCCAGCGGCGAGCATCGGCAGGTTCACAGCGAGGCCAGCGCCGACGGCGTAGCCGGAGCGCGTGACAGCGGCGGTGCTGTAAACGTCGCCGCCGTTCGTCCAGGCGCCCATGATCTGCGCGGAGCCCCACGACTGGTCGTAGCGGACGTTGCCGACCCAGACGATGCCGTTCTTGCCGGGGGTGTTGGCGAGCGTGGTGCCCGAAACAGCGTTGTAGTTCGTGGAGTCGGTCGCCGCGACCGTGGCCGAGAAGCCGCCGCCGAACGTGTGCGTGTAGGCGAGCTGGCGAACGCCGTTCGGCCAACCGGTCCAGTAATGGGTGTTGAACGCCCACGAGGACATGAACGCGAAGGGCTGCGAGGCCTGGCCGAACGAGAAGCCCGCGAAGCGGATGTAGGCGGCTTCAAGAGAAGGCGTGGTGCCGGCCCGGGCCAGAGGGCCGCTGCCCGTCTCGAGGCGCAGGCGCATGAACGTCTGGACCGTGCCGTAGGCCGTCTGCGTGCGCGCGTCGGCCGAGATGGCGCCGCGGTTGTAGAAGCCCGAGGTCGTGCTGTTCACGGCGTTGAACGCGCCGGTGTTGGCGGTGTCGGGGCGAGCCGGACGGTAGTCATAGTCCACGCGGACGTAACCGCCGACCTTCAAGCAGGTCTGCGTGCCGGGGATGAAGAAGAAGCCGGCGCCGTAGGCGTCGCAAACCTTCACGTATTCGACCGGAGCGGACTTGCGGCCGGGCAGATCGGCAGCCTGGGCGCCGGCGACGGCGAGAAGCGCCGTGGCGGAACCGAGCAAAAGGCTCTTGTTCAGAGACATTAAAAAACCTCCAGAAAAAATTTCAATCGAAACGGGATCGGCGGATTTCGGCGCTGCCAGCCTTGCGGCGAGCACAGACGAGCTCTGCTAATCCTGTTCCCAAGCTCCATTCCAACTCCGCCCCCTCAGAGCAGACATCAGGCTGGTTGCTCCCGGGTCTGATTCCGTTCGCGGATTGGAATTTAACTGAAACCAGACCATGAGCGAGCCCAAAGCGACGCCCAAGCGCATTTACAACCGTACTGTGGCGGTCAAGTCACAGTCCAGGTCAAGCGAGCAGTCTGGATTTTCTGGGAAAAACCTTTGTATTTCAGGATCTTGCGCGCCCTCAGGCGGCCGCGCCGAACAGGGTGCGCAACGACGTAGGCCGTCCGAAGGTCCTCGGCGCGGGGTTCTCGCGGGCCTCGCGCAGGCTGGCGCCGGACAGTTCGCGGGCTTCCTCGCGCGCCGCCTCCGCCTCGAACCTGCGCAGCAGGGCGACCACCGGGGCCAGCGTGGCGGCGCCTTCGCGTTCGCACGCGGTCAGCACCCGTTCGATCATGGTGCGCGACAGCCGCGCCTGGAAATCTGGATCCTGCGGCGCGTCGTCCTGCGCCGAAAGCGCCGCCCGGAAGGCGGGCGCCAACGTTTCCGGCAGCCCCGCCCGGGCGAACAGGGCCGAAAAGCCCGGCCCGCGCCATTCGCGCACATGGCCCGCCACCCGCTCGGGCGCCACGCCCGACAGTTCGGCGAGCGCGGCTTCGAACAGGCTGCGGTTGCCGCTGAGCAGCGCGCGCAGCACCAGGCCCGCCGTGAGCTGGCCCTCCTGCCGCAGGTGCTTCACGAGCGCGGCGGGGCCGTGCGCGTCCCCGGCGGACCGGGAGGCGAGGATGACGGTGGCTTTCTCGCGCGCTTCGCGGGCCGCGCGCTGTGCGCGCTCGTCGGACAGCCAGCCGCAGGACACGACGAAGCGCGAGAGCGCGCGGGCGGTCGCGTCCGCCACCTGGGCGCGCAGGTTCAGGGAGAGGTCCGCCCGCCCCAGCAGCGCCTCGCGCACGGCGCCGTCGTCCGCGAACCGCTCCAGAATGCGCCCAAGGGAAAACTCAGGGATCAAGGCGCCCTCGTTGACGATGACGGCCAGCGCCGCCTCGCGGCCGCCGACTTCCGCCAGCGCGGCGCACACGGGGCGCGACAGCCGCGCCCGGCAGGCGATGGCCGCCTGCGCGGCCCCGTCGCCCACGGCGGCGCAGTCGATCAGGTCCGAATCGCTGAGGCGCGGCGAGCGCGCGAGGATCGGGACGGCGACTTCCGACTGGTCGTTGGCCAGGGCCAGCACAAGGTGATGGGGCGCGTTGGGCGCGGCGGCCAGTTCGTCCGCGATGGCCTTGCGCACGAGGGGCGAGGGATCGTCGAGCAGGGACGTCAAAGCCATTTCGGCTTCCGCTTCCTGGTCGGTCGGCAATCCGCCTGCGATGAAGGCCCGCGCCAGGGCGCCGGCGGCGGGGGCGCGCTGGGCCGGGGAAACCGAATGCGCCCAGGCGAGGAACTGACGAACCAACATCGCAACGAACCCTCATACTCCGGCGCGAACACCGCCGGTTTACCACTGCCGGAAAACATCGCCGGCCAGCCCAAGATCGCCTATCGTGGTAAAGACTGGCTTAAGCGCAGCCGCAAAGGGAGAAACGAACGATGGCGCAGCAGCAGGGCGTGGGCGAACGGCACTGGCGCGGAGGCATCTATTTCGAGGATTTCGAGGTGGGCTCGTCCCATCGCCACCGGCTCACCCGCACGGTCACCCAGATGGACAACATCCTGTTCTCCAACATGACCATGAACCCCCAGCCCCTGCACGTGGACGCCCATTTCTGCGCCACCGAGACCGAATGGGGCCAGCCCCTGATGAACTCGCTGTTCACGCTGGGCCTGATGATCGGCATCGCCGTCAACGACCTCAGCAACGGCACCACCATCGCCAACCTGGGGATGACCGAGACGCGGTTTCCCAACCCGCTGTTCGAGGGCGACAGCGTGCATTGCACCACCGAGATCCTCGGCAAGCGCGAGTCGAAATCGCGGCTGGACGCGGGAATTCTCGAGTTCCACCATCGGGCGTTCAAGCAGGACGGAACGCTGGTGGCCGAGTGCAAGCGGCAGGCGTTCATCAAGCGCCGCCCCACAGGGGACGCGGACGCCCGGCAGGGCTGACGCGCCTCGCGTCAGAACGCCTTGAAGGCGATGATCGTGCGGGTGTCGACGATGCCCGGGATCGTCTGCACGTGCTCGCCGACGAAATGGCCGATGTCCACGTCGCGCGGCACGTAGAACTTGGCGAGAATGTCGTAATGGCCGGCGATGGAGTGGATTTCGGAGGCGATCTCCGCTTCCGCCAGCGCGCTCGCGACCTCGTAGGTCTTGCCCAGCGCGCATTTGATCTCGACGAAAAAGGTCTGCATCGTCCGACTCCGGGAAGCTCCGCGCCTCCTATAGCACGATCAGGGCTTCTGGGGCTCGCGGGCGAGGATTTCCACATCGCGGTCCCGCGCCGAGCGCACCGTGAACGCCCCTTGGTAAGTGCGCCCGTCGCGGCGCGCGATGGCGACGTACTCGCCCTCCGCCAGCACCAGCGAGGGGAAGGCGCCGATCATTTCGCGGATGACGTCGCCGCCGGGCGTCAGGATGGTGAAGGACGTGTTGGCCAGCGCCTCGCCGCCCGGCGCGTTGACGAGCTTCAACGTCATCAGCGCCGCCCGATGGCGCAGGGTCGTCTCCGTCGTGCGGCCCGGCTGGATGCGCACGTCCGCGTCCACCACCGAATTGGTGGAGCCCCCCGCGCCGCCCGCCGAGGGAGCGTCGAGATAGGTCGAGATGAGGTGGTACGTGCCTTCCGGCAGGCGCAGCAGGCGCCCGGGCCGCACGTCGCGCGCCACGAGCTTGCCCTGCGGATTGGCCCCTTCGGGCACGAAGACCGAGATGGACAGCCGCTCGGGGGCGATCCGCGCCTCGCCCAGCATGCCCAGCACCCTGAGGCCGCCCGCGTTCAGCGCCAGCCGCTCGGTGTGGCGCGGGCCCGTAATGGACACGCGGCGCACCGCGCTGGCGAGCCCATAGGCGGCGTGGACCACGTAATCCCCGAAGGGCAGCACGAAGATGGGCGTCGCGCTGGTGGATTCGGCGGCCAGCGGGCGCTTGCCGTCGCCGTCCGGCGCGTCGCGGAAGACGCGCCACGTGAGCCCCGCCGCAATGCGCTTGTCGTCCGCGCCGAAATTGGCCGAGAGCGCCAGCGCGCCGATGTCCGGCGCGCGCGCTTCGGGAGCGGGCTCGGGGGGCGTCTCGGGCGCCGGGGGGGTCGGCGACCCGGGGCCGGGCGGCAGATTGGGCGCCAGCAGGCCGCTGCCGGCCCCCGCTCCGAACGCGGGACGGAAATCTGTCTGCGCCGCCGCCGGCGCCGCCGCCGTCAGGACCATCAGGATCGCGAGCATCGCCGCGCGTGCGGCCGGAACGGGCTTCATGGTTCCGCCATCGCGCAATTGGAGGGCGGGGTCAACCGCTGGAGAGGACCGGGGGGCGTGCGCATGGGCGCCTCTTGGCCAGACCATCATGGCTTTCTGGTGGAAGACGGCGGCTTGCGCGCGCCGTGCATCCCTGTATGACCCCTGCAGGGAACGCGGGCGCAACGCAGGATGCCACACATGAGAGACGGCGCAGGTGCTGGACACGACGCCAACGCGCAGGCGGCGCTTGATCTGCTGGCGCGCCGCAAATCCGCCAAGCCGCTGACCATGACGGGCCCCGGCCCCAGCGCGGCCGAACTCGACCGCCTGCTGACGCTGGCCTCCCGCGTGCCCGACCATGGCAAGCTGGCGCCGTGGCGCTTCATCGTGTTCGAGGGCGACGCGCGGGCGCGGGCCGGAGAGATTTTCGCCCAGGCGTTCGCCGCCCGCCATCCCGGCGCCAGCGCGGAGCAACTCGACCTGGAGCGCAAGCGCTTCCAGCACGCGCCCCTGGTGATCGCCGTCGTCTCCCACGTGCGGCCGCACCCCAAGATTCCCGAATGGGAGCAGGCGCTCTCGGCCGGCGCCGTGTGCCAGACCATCAACATCGCCGCGACCGCCATGGGCTACGTCTCCGCCTGGCTCACCCAATGGGTGTCGTATGACGCCGGCGTGCTCGCCGCGCTGGGCGTGGCGCCGGAGGAGAAGGTGGCGGGCTTCATGCACATCGGCCGCCCCACGCTGGCCACCGAGGACAGGCCGCGCCCCGCGCTGGCCGACATCGTCACGCGTTTCTGAAACAATTCTACACCGGAGTGCGGCCCGTGCTGTTTTTCGAACCCCACAAGCGCGACAAGACGCTGTTTCCCTGGGACCCCTTCAAGGCCATGATCGCCCCGCGCCCCGTCGGCTGGATCTCCACCCGCAACCGCGCCGGCCAGGTGAACCTGGCGCCCTACTCGTTCTTCAACGCCTTCTCGGGCGCGCCGCCCATCGTGGGCTTTTGCAGCGAGGGCCAGAAGGACAGCCAGACGTTCGCGGCCGACAGCGGCGAGTTCGTCTGGAACATGGCCACCTACGATTTGCGCGACAAGATGAACATGACCTCCGCGCCGCTGGGGCGCGGCGACAGCGAATTCGTCCATGCCGGCCTTGAGACGGCGCCGTGCGAACTGGTCCGCGCGCCCCGCGTCGCCGCCAGCCCCTGCGCGCTCGAGTGCAAGGTGACGCAGATGCTGACGCTCACCGACAAGGACGGGAACGCCACGGACCGCACGCTGGTGCTGGGCCAGGTGATCGGCCTGCACGTGGACGAGCGCTACCTGAAGGACGGCATGATCGACATCGTCGCCATGCGCCCCATCGCCCGCTGCGGCTATCAGGACTACACCGCCATCGAGCGGGTGTTTCCGCTCAAGCGCCCCGAGGGCGCCGGCAATTCGGCCGCGGGCGGTTAGCTCTTCGCGCGGGCCAGCACGCGCTGCGCCCAGAGAAGGTGCGGGCGGTCGATCATCGCGCCGTCCAGCGACAGCGCCCCTGAGTCCGGCGCCTGCGCGAACGCGGCCACGATGGCTTGCGCGCGGGCGATCTCCCCGGGGGCGGGCGCGAACGCCTCGTTGATGATCGCCACCTGGTCCGGGTGGATCGCCATCTTGCCGCAAAAGCCGTCGCGCCGGGCCGCGAGGCATTCGCGCCGCAAGCCTTCGGGGTCGCGAAAGTCAGCGTAAACGGTGTCGATCGCCTCCACGCCCGCGCTGCTGGCGGCGAAAAGCGTGAGGTTGCGCGCCAGCGCGAAGGGGGGCGTATAGGCGCCGTCCGGCGACCGGTTCGTCTGCGCCCCGATGGCCGCCGCAAGGTCCTCGGCGCCCCACGCGAGCCCTCTCAGACGCCGCGTGGCGCCCCGGTACGAGCCCAGCCGGAACATGGCGGCGGCGGTCTCGGTCACGATCGGCAGCAGGCCGATGGCGCCGTCGGGCGCCCCGCATTGCGCCTCGCGGACCGCGAGCTTGACGGACAGGTGCTGCGCGTCGTCGCCGCCTTCGCATTTTGGCAGCATGATCGCGTCCGGCGCCAGCGCCACGAGCGCGTCGAGGTCCGCGTCTATCAGGCCCGTGTCGAGCCCGTTGACGCGCGCCACAAGCCGCGGCCCTCCGGGAGCGCGCCCCCGCAGAGCCTCGGCGGCGCCCTCCCGCGCCCGTTCCTTGGCGCCCGGCGCGACGGAATCCTCAAGGTCGAGAATGACCGTCGCGGCGCCGCAACCCAGCGCCTTGGCGATCTTGCGGGGGGAATCGGCGGGAACGAACAGGAGCGCGGGCATGGGCCTTGGGGGAGAGGGAGTAGGCGGTAGGCAGTGGGTAGTAGACCCTCGCTGGGCGCCAGCCGCAAGGGCTTGCGTTCGACGTGCGTCATCCCGGCGAAGGCCGGGACCCGCGACAGGCCGGGTTTGAGCGCGCGGCCTGTCGTGGGTGGCGGCCTTCGCCGCCATGACGGCGCCCGAAGGCGAGCGAGCAGCCCACGCCTGCCCCCTACTGCCTACTGCCTACGGCCTACTGCCTACCCCTCCATCCCTCCCGAACTCTCGCCGCCGCCGCGCGTTCATTGATCGAGCGCAATGCCGCGGGGCGCTCGCCCGGCTAAGTCTGCGTGCAGGAGACCCCGCGATGACGCTGAACCCCCGCGCCGCCCAAGCCCTGTCCGTAGCGCTTTTTCCGCTTGCGCTGCTGACGACGACGGCGGCGCGGGGCGCTGACGCCGACAACGGCGAGCGGCTCTCCGGGCGCTGGTGCGCGGAATGCCATGTGGTCGCGCCGGACCAGAAGAGCGCCAAGGCGGATGCGCCCTCCTTCGCGGCCATCAGCGCGTCGCGCCGCATTCCGGAAATCAGCTCGTTCCTGAAGCAGAGCCATCCGCAGATGCCCGACATGTCGCTGTCGCGCGACGAGATCGCCGACATCATTGCGTGGATGCAGCGCCAGGCGCCGCCGCTCGACCCCCAGCGTCCCGGGCCCGATAAGGACGACCCGAAACTGCCCGGACGCGGCTGAGCGTCACGGCATCAGCATGAGGTCCGTGTCGTCCGGCTTGCAGCCGGCTGCGGTGAGCATGGCGTGCGCCTGCCCGCGATGATGCGTCTGGTGGTTGAAGAAGTGGACGATCAGCAGCGCCTTCGGCTTGCTCATGTCGCGCTTGAGAATTCCCGAGAACCACGTGAGGTCCCCCGCCAGCCACGCGGGATCGAGCCGCCCGGCCCAGTCTTCGATCGTCGCGTCCATGGCGGTGCGCGCCTGCGCAAGGGCTTCGAACTGCGCGAACATGCGCACGGAGTCGCTCGCCCCCACGGCGGGCTGGGGCGTGCCGGCGAACCGCGACAGCCACATCTGGTCCGCCCACAGAATGTGGTTCAGCGTTGCGTGGATCGAGCCGAAGAACGCCCCCCGGTCGACCTTGCGCTCCGCGTCCGAAAGCCCTGCGGCGCAACCATAGAGGCTGCGGTTCTGCCATGAATTGTAGCGCGCCATCATGGCCGCGTAGGTCGTGTCGATCATCCTCGTCCCCAGGCTCAGGAGCGCGCCAGCAATTCCACCGCGAGCGCGTAGATGCGCATGCGGGCGTCTTCCGGAATGGCCCTCAGCGCGTCCAGATAGGCGCGGCCCGCGCGGCACATGGCGGCGTCGGGGATGGGCGGCTCCGGCGTCTTGCCGTCCAGCAGCGCGTCGATCTCGTTGCGCCCGAGGCCTTTCGCCTCAAGGGCCTTCTCGAGAGCGGCGAAGTCGGCGTCGCTGGGCGGCGCGCGCTCGACCTTCTGCGCGCGGCCGGACGCGATCGCGTCCAGCCCCGCCATCGCCATGTCGGCCATCAAGGCGCGGTTGCGGGCCGCGAAATTGAAAAAGCCCTGCGCGGCGTTGCCATACAGGAAATCGACGCACAGGCGCGGATCGACCTCCGCCAGCCCGCCCATCACGCGGGCCTGCATCAGGAACACGCGGTCGAGTTCGCCCGCGCCGGCCTTGGAGGCGAGGACGCCATGGCTGCGGCGGAGCATGCGCACCGCCTCGACCAGGTAAGTGTCGGGCTCATCGAGCCTGGAGGTCTGCACCGCGCGTTCGGCGAAGACCTGCATGGCCTTCTCGTGATCCTGCGGGAAGGCGCTCTTGAGGCGCGCGAAGAAGGGCGCGTATTCCGGCGCCAGCCGCAGGCGCTCGTCCACGGCGCGCAGGCCCACGGCGCTGAGGTCTCCTTCCGCCGGAAGGCGAACCTCCGGGGCGGTCTCGGGCTGGATGGCCTGGTCGACGAACACCCAGCCGGCGACGATCGCGCCCACGAGGGCGATCAGCAGAAGGACGATGCGAACTGCATGCATGCCCGGCTCCGGCGCGGCTTGGACGAAGGCACGCTCTGAACGTCGCGCGCGCTGGCGCGACCCGCGACATGGGAGACCGCACGCGCGCGTTCCTGTCAACAGGAACGCGCGCCCGCAATGGCTCCCTAGAGGGCGATCCAGCGCCCTTCCTTGTCGCGCCCGGCCTTGCCGGCCACGCGCAGGTCGTCGAGCATGAGCACGATCTCGCGGCCGTCGCGGCTGCCAAGCGCTGCCATCAGCTCCTGGAAGAACTTCGGCCCGTCGGCGAGCGCCGCCGCGATGGTGTCGAAGCGCTTGCCCGGATAGGTCGGGGGCGCGGGGATCTGCGGTCCGCCCGTGAGCGCCTGCGGGAAGGGCAGAGTGCAATCGAACCCGGCCTTGGCGCCGACGCGCGAGCCGCGCAGCGAGGGATCCAGGGGCACGACCCGGAACCCGCCCTGCACCACGAGGTCGCGGTCCGCCTGGAAGCGGGTCGCCATGGCCCAGTCCATCTGCCCGTCGGAGCGGATGTCCACGTCCGGATCGACCACCCAGATATGCTTGGCGTTCGCCACCGAGCCGAAGATGGCCGCGATGGCGTTGCGCGATTCGCCCGGCACGCGCTGGCGGATGGAGACGCGCACGTGCAGGCTGCCGCCCGACGCGGTGATGACGTTGACGTCCACCGGCTCGCGAACCGCGGTTTGCAGCGCGCGCCAGATGGTGACTTCCGCCCGGGTGGCGTTGAGCTGCGCGGTGTCCGTGCAGCCCATGGTCCGCCCGCCGATGGTGGACGTCTGGAACAGCGCGTCGGCGCGCCTGGTGATGGCCGTGAGATGGAACACGGGGTTCATCTTCAGCTCGCCGTAATAGCCCAGGAACTCGCCGTAGGGGCCTTCGGGCTCCACGTGGCCGCGCTCGTCGAGGTAGCCTTCGAGGATCATCTCGGCGTCGGCCGGCACCATGATGTCGTTGGTGACGCATTTCACCACCGGCATGGGGCCGTCGCGCAGGGACGCCATGATGCCGACTTCGTCGATGGGCATGCGCATGACGGCCGCCACGTGGTCGACCGGGTGCGCGCCCAGCACGAACGCGATGGGCGTCTTCTCGCCGCGCCGGGCGCCCGCCTCATAAATCGCCTTGAGGTCGCTGGGAGAGAGCAGGTCCACGCCCGCTTCCTTGCGGTTGCGCAGCATCAGGCGGCGGATGCCCACGTTGGTCATGCCGGTCGCGGGATCGCGCACCACGTCGATGCCCGCCGAGATGTAGGGCGCGCCATCGAGCCCGTGCTGGAGATTGGCGGGCAGCTTGGTCAGGTCCGCGTCGTCGCCCGTCAGCACGACCTGCTGCACCGGGGCCTCGGTGCGGGTCACTTCGACCATCTGGGGCTTGTTGTCGAGGCGGCGCAGCACCTCGTGCAGCAGCTTGTCGGGCGTGACCCCGAAAGCGCGCGCGATGCGCCCGCGGCTCGCGGTGACGTTGCCGACGACCTCGGCGCCTTCCGGTCCGGCGTTCTTGAAATAGACCGCCTTTTCCGAACCCTCGAAATGGGCGGCGAGGTCCGCCAGGTCCACCTTGCCCTCGTGGGTCTCAAGCTCGCCGATGGCCTCCGCTTCCTTCAGGAAGCGACGAAGGCTGTAGCGGTCCAGATCGATCGAGGCGTCGGCCTTCTGCAGAATGGTCATTCAAGTCCTCCCGCGGCCCGTTGGCCGGCGAATGCAAGCGACAGCGTGCGAAGCCCTGGGGCGACGCGCGGCTCTTGCCTGTTCCATAAACGAATTCGCTCCACCGCGCCACGCGGGGAGGCGCTCGCTTCGCCATCTTTTCGCCGCCTGGCGAAGCGATGCAGGCAAGATGATATGGACGCGCCCATGCTTGCCCGACTGATTCTCCTGGCCCTGCCGCTCGCCCTCGCCGCCGTGCCCGCGCCTGCGCGCGCGGAGGCCGAGGGGCCGGCGGCCGTCGATCCGCTCACCCAGGCGCGCCTTGAGGCCGAGGCGCGCGTGCGCGACGAGGCGCAGTTGGGCGACTACGTGCCGCCTCCGTTCGAGCGCCGGGCGGAGCCGACCCTGGACGAGGTGCGCGGCAAGCCCGTGCGCGTTCCGGTGCCGGGCCTGGACGGCGTGGTGCGGCACAAGCCCGGCGCGGGCGTCTGGGTGGGCGAAACCCCGGTCGGCGGCGACGTGTTCGTCAAAGGCGGCCGCAGCAAGGTCTCGGTCGACTGGAAGCTCGGGTTCTGAGCCCCGCCATCCGGGGGCGCGCCCTCTCCGCCTCTGCCTGATCCTTGCCATTGCATCCGCGCGGCAACCCTGAAATGGTGGCGCCAACGGTCGAACGGCCGCCAAAGTTCAAGCTTCAGAGACGACTTCAGGGAGGATCGATGAGCCACGAGGGCAGCGCGCCAGCGGCGTCAGAAAACCGCAACGACACCGGCCGTGAGGAGCCCCGCGGGCCCCTGGCCACCAAGGCCGGTTTCGGCAGCGACGTCGTCGCGGAGACCATGCGGGCGCTCGACCTGCCCTACATCGCCCTGAACCCCGGCGCGAGCTACCGCGGCCTGCATGACAGCATCGTCAACTACCTCGGCAACAAGCAGCCCGAAATGCTGCTGTGCCTGCACGAGGAGCACGCCGTCCACATCGCGCAGGGCTACGCCAAGGTCACCGACAAGCCGATGGCCGCCGCCGTCCACTCGAACGTGGGCCTGATGCACGCCACCATGGCCATCTTCAACGCCTGGTGCGACCGCATGCCGATGGTCATCATGGGCGCTACCGGCCCGGTGGACGCCGACCGCCGCCGCCCGTGGATCGACTGGATCCACACCTCGCGCGACCAGGCGTCGATGATTCGCCAGTACGTGAAGTTCGACGACGTGCCGGGCTCGCCCGCCGCCGCCCGCGAGGCGCTGGTGCGCGCCAAGTGGATCTCCGAGACGAACCCAAAGGGTCCGGTCTACATCAACCTCGACGTGAGCCTGCAGGAGGACCCGCTGGCGGGCGACCTGCCCCCGTACGACGTGAACCGCTACGCCCCGGAGGTCGCCGTCGGCGCCACGCCCGAGCAGGTGGCGAAGATCGTGGCGCTCGCCAAGGGCGCCAAGAACCCGCTCATCGTCTACGGACGCTTCTCGCGGTCGGAAGCCGGCTGGGCCAACCGCGTCGCGCTGGCTGAAAAGCTGGGCGCGGACGTGTTCACCGATCTCAAGGTCGGCGGCAGCTTCCCCACGGATCATCCCCTGCACGTCGCCGCGCCCGGCATGGGCGCGAACGAGACGGTCGCGGCCGCGCTGCGCAAGGCTGACGTGATCCTCGCCTTCGACGTCGTCGACCTCGGCGGCCTGTTCAAGGGAAACCTTGGAAACGAGACGCCCTCGGCCAGGATCGTGCACGTCTCCATGGACCATCGCATCCACAACGGCTGGAGCATGGACCACCAGGGCCTGCCGCCCGTGGACCACTTCGTCTCCGCCGACGCCGACCTGGTGGTCGCCGCGCTGGTGGGGGCCATGGCTGACGTCAAGGGTCCCGCCATCGCGCCGCGCAAGCGCGAGGAGATCGCGATCCGCGCCGACAAGGAGCGCCCGCTGGTGCGCGATCTGGCGCTCTCGCTGCGCAAGGCGCTGGGCGACCGCGACGTGGGCCTGATGTCCACCACCATCGCCTGGCACGAGGACTGGTGGCCGATCCGCCATCCGCTCGATTACCTCGGCGGCGCCGGCGGCGGCGGTCTTGCGGCCGGCCCCGGCATCTCGGTGGGCGGCGCGCTGGCGCTGAAGGATTCCAAGCGCATGGCGGTCGGCGTCTGCGGCGACGGCGACTTCCTCATGGGCGCGACGTCCGTGTGGACGGCCGTGCGCTACAAGCTGCCGCTGCTGCTGGTCATCTCCAACAACTCCTCGTTCTACAACGACGAGTTGCACCAGGAGCGCGTGGCCAAGACGCGCAATCGCCCGGTCGAGAACAAGTGGATCGGCCAGAAGATGATCGAGCCCGACGTGGACATCGCCATGATCGCCACCGGCCAGGGCGCCGTGGGCATCGGCCCGATCCATTCCATCGGCGAACTCCCCGCCGCCTTCGCCAAGGCGATCGCGATCGTGGAGGCCGGCGGCGTGGCTGTCGTGGACGTGCGCGTGGTGCCCGGCTACGCCTGAGCGGGACTCGTCTCCCCCGGACGCCCGAGCGGCTTCCGGGGGAGAGGCTCCACTGTCGCTGACGAAGCGCCGGGCTGGTCGCGCGTCGCCTCCGTGAAGAGCGACGCCCCCTCTACCGCACGCCGCAGGCGATCCGGGAAGCTGGGGCAAACACGGGCGTCTCGCGGCTCTGGGTCCCGGGTTCGGCTTCGCCGCCCCGGGAAAGTGGAGCACTTGCGGCTCATGGCGTCGCGCGCAAGCGGAAGAGGGATTTCGCGCCCTAACCCTTGACTTCGATCTTCGC
>JAQGJX010000093.1 GCA_028290405.1 Hyphomicrobiales bacterium | reverse complement strand
GGGCGCGTCCGGCTTGCCGCCGCCCAGCTCGAGAGCGCGCGCGTAGACCTTGCGGCGCGGCAGGCCGGTCTCGGCGGACACGATCGCGGCGGCGTCCTTCACGGAATGCGTTTGCAGGGCGGCGCGGATGCGCGCGTCCACGTCGTCGGGCGCGTTGGCCACGTCCTCTCCCGGAGGCGCGACCAGCAGCACCACCTCGCCCTTGGGGGGCGGCTCGTTGGCGTATTGCCCGGCCAGCGCCGTCAGGGTGCCGCGCCGCACGTTTTCGAAGTGCTTGGTCAGTTCGCGGCACACCGCCGCCTCGCGGTCGCCCAGCGCCGCCGCGAGGTCCGCGAGGCTTTCGGCCAGCCGGCGGGGCGATTCGAAGAACACCAGCGTGCCCGGCACGGCGGCGAGCGCGCTCGCCCGCTGGCGCCGCGCGCCGCTCTTCTGGGGCAGGAACCCCTCGAAGAAGAACCGGTCGGTGGGCAGGCCCGCCACCACCAGCGCGGCCAGCACGGCGGACGCGCCCGGCACGGCGAACACCGGCACGTTGTGCGACACCGCGTCCGCCACCAGCTTGAAGCCGGGGTCCGACACCAGCGGGGTGCCGGCGTCGGAGACCAGCGCCAGCGCGGCGCCGGTCTCCAGCCGCGCGATCAGGTGGGGGCGCATCACGGCCGCGTTGTGCTCGTGATAGGCCACCAGCGGAGTGGCGATGCCGTAATGGGCGAGCAGCACCTTGGTGACCCGCGTATCCTCCGCGATGACGGCGTCGGCGGCCGCCAGGGTGGCCAGGGCGCGGAACGAGACGTCCCCGAGGTTGCCGATGGGGGTCGCCACCACGTGCAGGCCGGGCGACAGCGGCTGCGCCTCCGCCTTGAGGCCGAAGGCGGTGAACGAGGGCGAGCCTGTGCGTCGCGACGCTGAATCAGAATCCATGCAGGGACCTTAGGGACAAGGCGTCGTTCTGTAAACCGGGCGATTCGTACTTTTTATCGAACGATACGCTCGCGCGACGCTTTCGGCGGCGCAGGGTGAACACCTCTTGCAACACTGCGCCGCGAAGTCACGCGGCATTGTTAACTTTTGGTATCGGATGCTGGCGTAATGTCATAAACAACCCGGCCTGCGGACGCGGCCCCCGGCGAGCATGACGCCGGTGGGCGCGGGCGATTGATCGGCGCTCGCGCAAGAGCGCACATCGGCGCCCGCGACGTGCGCCCCAAGTTTGAGAAGGCGGACTGATGACGGCTTCTAATCGCGACGACGGCCAGCGCGCCTCCTCCCGTTCCTGCGGCAGCTGGCCGCTGCTGGCGGGCGCCTTCGCGGCTGCGCTGAGCCTGGCGGGCTGCGGCCCCAGCGGTTATTTCGGCGGCCCCGCCGCCAGCGTGCAGCCCCCCGCCGCTCCCTCGCCCATCGCGCAGGCGACCGGCGACGCGCTGGGCTCCGGCCCCACCAAGATCGGCCTCGTCCTGCCGCTGACCCAGGCGGACGGCCCCAGCACGGTCGGCCAGTCCCTGCGCAACGCGGCGGAGCTCGCCATTTCTGAATCCGGCGGCTCGGCCGTAACCGTCATCGTCAAGGACGACCAGTCCACCCCCGAGGGCGCCCGGGCGGCCGCGCAGGCGGCGATCGACGAGGGCGCGCAGATCGTCATCGGCCCCCTCTACGCCAACAACGTGCGCGAGGTCGGCCGCATCGCCCGCGGCGCCGGCAAGCCGGTGATCGCGTTCTCGACCGACGCCACCACGGGCTCGCCCGGCGTCTACCTGCTGTCGTTCCTGGTGGAAGGGTACGTGGACCGCATCGTCGAGTTCGCGGCCTCGCGCGGCAAGAAGAGCGTCGCCGCCCTGGCGCCGGAGAGCGACTACGGCAACGTCGCCATCGCGCAATTCCAGCAGGCCGCCGCCAACCGGGGCGTGCGCGTGCAGGCGATCGAGCGCTATCGCCCGGGCGGCGCGCTCGCCGCAGCCCAGAAGATCGCCGCGCTGGGCGCCCAGATCGACGCGCTGTTCATCCCCGAGCAGGCCGACCAGATGGCGGCCGTGTCGCAGGCCCTGAGCACCGCGGGCGTCGACGTCAAGCGCGTGCAGGTGCTGGGCACCGGCCTGTGGAACGACGCGCGCGTGCTGCGCCTGCCGCAATTGCAGGGCGCCTGGTTCGCCGCGCCCGAGAACGGCGGCTTCAACGCCTTCGCGGGCAAGTATCGGGCGAAGTTCAACTCGGACCCGACCCGCATCTCCACCCTCGCGTACGACGCGGTGTCGCTGGCGGCGGCGCTCGCGGGCATGCAGGGCGGGCAGGGCTTCACGAGCGCGACGCTGACCAATTCCAGCGGCTTCAACGGCGCCGACGGCCTCTTCCGCTTCCGGCCCGACGGCCAGAACGAGCGCGGCCTCTCCGTGCTGCAGATCCGCACGGGCGCCACCAGCGTGGTGAGCCCCGCGCCCCGCACCTTCGGGCCCCAGAACGGCGGGACGTAAGGTCCCGCTTATTGCGGCTTGATGCCCGCTTCGCGGATGCGCGCGCCGTATTCCTCGATGTCCTTCAGCAGATAGGCCTGCGCCTGCTCCGCCGATGGGGTGATCCACGGATCGCTCCCGACCCGGTTGAGGAATTCGCGCGTGTCGGGCTGGTCCACCGCCTGGCTGATCCAGGCGTTCAGCTGGTTGACGATGGGCTTGGGGGTTCCGGCCGGCACGAAGGCCGCGAACCAGCCCATGAGCACGATGTCCGGGATTCCGTTCTCGACGAACGTGGGAACGTGCGGGGCGGACGACATCCGCTCGGGCGCCGCCACCGCCAGGATGCGCATGCGCCCGGCCTTTTCCTGCGCCAGCGCGAAGGCGGGATCGTACATGCCGAAGTCGAGCGCGCCGCTCGCCAGATCGTTCATGCTGTCGGCGCCGAGCCGGTAGCCGACTTCCACGGCCTGCAGGCCCGCCGCCTTGTTGTAGAGCTGGCCCATGATCGTGCTGGTCGACGCATAGGCGGCGTAGCTGGCCTTGGCGCCCTTCGGCTTCATGGCCGCCGTCAGGTCCGCCACGCTCTTCCACGGCTGGTTCGCCGACACGCCCAGCATGAACGCCTGCCGGTTGATGGTCGCCACCGCCTGCAGGGACTTGCCGACGTCCACCGGCGGGTCCTTCAGCAGGTGCATGTTGGCGGCCAGCGCGCTTCCCGCATGAATGAGGATCGTGTGCCCGTCGGGCTTCTGGCGCACCACGTATTCGGTGGCGATGCTGGCGTTGGCGCCCGGCTTGTTCTCCACGATCACCGTGCGCCCCATCAGGGGCCGCAGCTTTTCGGAGATGAAGCGCACGATGGAATCGGAGCTGCTTCCCGCCTGGTAGGCGCTCACGAACGACACGTTCTGGGACGGATATGTCTGCGCCTGCGCGGGCGCCGCGGCGGCGATCGCCGCCAGCAGGCCGAACGTCAATGCGTGTCGCGTGTCCATGGTCGTCTCCCTCGTGCGCCTTGTGCGATTGGCTTGGCGCGCATGGTAGGGGAAACGAGCGCCTGCGCAAAGGAATTGCGGGGCGCTGACGCAAACGGCGGGCTCCCGCCCGCCGCCTGCCGATCCATAAGGAAAGCCGCCGCTTACGCGGCCTTGCTCAGTTTCGTCGCCTGCGCGCGCAGCATGGAGGCGGAAACGATCTGGCGCGCCTGCTCGGCGCCCGCCCAGCCCAGGATCTTGACCCACTTGCTGGTCTCGAGGTCCTTGTAGTGCGCGAAGAAGTGCTCGATCTGCTGCAGCGTGATGGCCGGCAGGTCGGAATGTTCGGCGACGGCGTCGTAGCGGCGCGTCAGCTTCTGCGAGGGCACCGCAAGGATCTTTTCGTCCACGCCCGCTTCGTCCTCCATCATCAGCACGCCGATGACGCGGCACGACATGACGGCGCCGGGCATGATCGCGCGGGTGTTGGCGACGATCACGTCGCACGGATCGCCGTCGCCTGAGAGCGTCTTGGGAATGAAGCCGTAATTGCCCGGATAGCGCATGGGCGTATACAGGAAACGGTCGACGAACAGCGCGCCGGAGTCCTTGTCCATCTCGTACTTGATGGGCTCGCCGCCCAGCGGCACCTCGATGACGACGTTGACAATCTCGGGGGCTTTCGCGCCTGCGGAAATCGCGTCCAAATTCATGATCAAAAAACCTCAAGGCTCCGGAAAAAACGCCCGGACGCAGCCTGCACTGGCGCAAGCGCGCGGTGTGCGCTTACCGGCGCAACATGCCCCAACGGCAGTTAACGGGGCCTTCGCGGACCGGCCCTGCGCGCATGAAAAAGGCCCGTGAGGCGTGCGCACGGGCCTTCTGCGAATTTAAGATGAACGAAGGTTTAGCGCGCCCGCGTCGCCTTCCAGGGCGTCTGGGACGAGCCCGCCTTCACCACGCCCTCGATGGCGCCCTCGGCGATGCGGCCCGAATATTCCTTGCCGCCGGCGGTGAACGCGATGGTCTCGCCCGTCACCTTGCCCTGCGTGATGGGCGCGACCACGTTGCCCGCTTTCACCGTCCCGGTCAGCATCTGGTAGCGCTGCTCGAGGGTCACCTCGCCGTCCGCGCTCTTCCACGAGCCCTCCGCCTTGGCGGGCACGATCCAGAACAGGGCGCGGCAATAGGACGTGCAATTGCCGCCGGCCTCGGCGGTCTCGTCCGGCGTCCAGTCGCCCATGTCGAACGTGTTGGAGACGACGCGCGTGCCGGGCTTCAGGTCGAGGATCTTGGGCCGCAGGCGGCGGTTGATGTCGGGCAGCAGGAACAGGGTGAGCACGGTGGCGCGGCTGAAGTCGGTCTCGAAGAGATCGGCCTTCTCGAAGGCCGCCTTGTCGGCCACGCCTTCCTTCTGGGCGTTGGCCTTGGCGAGCTCCACCATGTCGGGATTGTACTCGATGCCGAGCGCCCGGGCGCCGCGTTTGGCGGCGGTGATGACCGTGCGGCCGTCGCCCGAGCCGAGATCCATCAGGAAGTCGTTCGGGGTGAGTTTGGCCATGTCGAGCATGCGGTCGACCAGCGCCTGAGGGCTGGGCACCCACACGACGTCCTTGCCGCGCTGGCCGACGGTCGGCTGGAAGTTTTCCGCCGGCTGCGCGACAGCGGCCGTCGAGAACACGGTCGCGAGGCAAAGCGCTGCTGCGGCGGATCGCTTGAACAAGGTCATCGACACCATCATTCCTCCAAATCGGGACGCCCGCATCTCAGGCGCCGGGCTTCCCTCAGAGTAGCCGCCAGCAAGCGCCTTGTCAGCACGTCATGCTGCGCGGAGTCCGGCGCGCCGCGACAGGGCCGGGAACCTGCCGCCGCGGCGTTCGTTGGGGCCAAAACAGGAGGCCCTCATGAGCAAGACAATGCCCCCCGTGCCGCCCGCCAACCGCAGCCCCAAGGGCCCCGGTTCGGACCCCGAGGCGCCGGTCGACACCGCGCCCGACAAGAAGATGGCGGATCGCCAGCGCAACCTCGGCGAACAGGGCCGGCAGGGGAACATCAAGCAGAACACGACCCACCAGGGGTATCAGCAGGATCGTTGACCATGACGCGTTCGACCAAAGCGCCCGAAACCGATCGACACCACGGCGGACCTGGCTCCAGCCACCAGCGCGAAGACCTGCCCGATCCCACCCAGCGCCCCGAAGGGGCGGGCGACGACCAGACGCCCAAGCGCCGTTCGCGCATTTCGGGGGGCGGCGGCGAGCCGGATCGCCACCACACTCACGATCCGCGCCTGAAGTAGGCCGGGGAGAACGACATGCCGAGGCAGGAAAACATCCGCTCGCGCGCTTACGCGCTGTGGGAGCAGGAAGGGCGCCCGGAGGGCCGGGCCCTGGAGCACTGGGAACGCGCCGAGCGCGAGGCGGGGAGCAAGGAGCCCGCCGCGGGCCCGCACGCGAAGCCCGAACTCACCAACCCGATGGCGACGCCCGGCGCCGGCATGTTGCCGGACCCCGACGCGGAGCCGGAGTCGCAGGAAGCGCCGAGCGGCTGAGCGTCACCCCGCGAGGTCCTCCAGCAGCGCCAGCGCGCGGGCGGGCGTCCACGGCGCGGCCTCGCCGGTCTCCACGATCAGCCGTCCGTCGCTGAGGCGCGCCCCCTCCCGCGGCCGCAAGCTTGCGCCGCGGGCGAGCGTGAACGCGATGGCCTTGGGCCCGGCGGCGACTTCGCCCACGCCCGCCTCTCCGCACGCGACGCGCAGCCGCGCGGCGTCGATCAGGTCCCCGACGCCTTCCGGCATAGGGCCGAAGCGGTCTTCGAGGTCCTGCGCGAAGGCGTCGCAATCGGCCAGCGTGCGCGTGCGCGCAAGACGCGCGTAGAGGTTCAGCCGCACGTCCGGGTCCGGCGCGTAGGAGGCCGGAATCCGCCATGGGGCGCCGAAGCTCAGTTTCGTGCGCGGCGTTTCCACGGACGCTTCCCCGCGCGCCTGCGCCATGGCGTCCTCCAGCATGCGCCGGTAGAGCGCGGGGCCGACCAGCCTCACGCGGCCAGCCTGCTCCTCCCCGATGAGGTCGCCCGCGCCCCGCAGGTCCATGTCGCGTTCGCTGAGCGCGGCGCCCGCGCCCGGCCCCTGGTGGGTCTCCAGCGCCCGCAGACGTTCGCGCGCCTGCCCGGAGAGCCGCGCGCCGGGATCCGTGAGGAACAGCGCCGCGCCGCGCGCCCCGCCGCGCCCCACGCGCCCGCGCAACTGGTGCAATTGCGCCAGCCCCAGCCGGTCGGGCCGCGTGACGACGATCGTGTTAGCGCGCGGCAGGTCGAGCCCGCTTTCGATGATGTTGGTGGCCAGCAGCACGTCGCCGTCGCCGCCCGCGAAGGCCAGCATGGTCTCGTCGATATCGCCGGGCGCCATCTTGCCGTGGATGGTGCGCACCCGCAGGCTGGGCGCGAGCCGCGCGAGGCGCGCCTCCATGGCGGGAATGTCCTCGATCCGCGGACACACCACGAAGCTCTGCCCGCCCCGGCGCCGCTCCGCCAGCAAGGCGCGCCGCACCAGGTCGTCGTCGAACGCCTGCACGATGGTGCGGGGCGCAATGCGCCGCATGGGCGGCGTCTCCAGCCGGCTCATGTCCATCAGTCCCGCGATGGCGGCGCCCAGCGTGCGGGGGATGGGAGTCGCGGTCATCGTCAGCACATGGATGCGCTCGCCGAGCGCGCGCATCTTCTGCTTGTCGCGCTGGCCAAAGCGCTGCTCCTCGTCGATGACCACGAGCGCAAGGTCGGCGAAGCGCACGTCCTTGCCGAGCAGCGCATGGGTGCCGACCGCGACATGGATCGTCCCGTCCGCCAAGCCTTTTTTCGTCTCGCGCGCCTGCGCGGCGCTGACGAAGCGCGAGAGATGCCCGACGCGCGCGGGCAAGCCCGCGAAGCGGCGCGTGAACACGTCGAAGTGCTGGCGCGCCAGCACGGTCGTGGGGGCGATCACGCAAGCCTGCCGGCCGCTGAACACAGCCGCCGCCACGGCCCGCAGGGCGATCTCGGTCTTGCCGTAGCCCACGTCGCCGCAGATCAGCCGGTCCATGGGCCGCCCGGCGCCAAGGTCGCGCAACGTATCTTCGATGGCGCGCGTCTGGTCGGGCGAGAGGAAGTAGGGGAAGCGGCCCGCGAAGCGCTCGTACAGGTCTGCGGGCGGGCGCAGCGCCGGAGCCTCGACGGCGGCGCGCGCCTGCGCGCGGGCGATCAGTTCGCGCGCGCTTGCGGCGATTTCCTCCGCGATGCGCGCGCGCCGTTTTTCCCACTGGCCGCCGTCCAGCCGGTCGAGCGGCGCCTCCGCGTGGGGGCCCGCGTAGCGCCAGATGAGGTGCGCGTCGTCGCTCGGCGCCATCAGGCGCGCATCGTCGGCGAACTCCAGCGCGATCATGTCCTGCGCGTCGGCCCCGTTGGCCTCGATGGTTTCCAGCCCGCGCAGGATGGCCAGCCCATGGTCGGCGTGGACCACGTAATCGCCCGCGGACAGGCTCGCGCCGTCGTCCTCGTCCGCCCGCGCGGACGGCAGGGGCGCGGCGTGCGCGGCGCGGCTGCCGAGCAGGTCGGCGGCGGTCACCACCGCGTCCCCCGACGGCAGGCGAAAGCCCGCCTCAAGATCCACGCGAAGCGCAAGAAGCTCGCCGGGCTCAGCGCTTTCCATCGCGCTCCATGCGCCGATGGCCCGGGGCGCGCGCCCGCACGCCCGCGCCAGCGCGCGCGCGTCCCGTTCGCTCGCGCTGGCCAGAAGCACGCGCCCGCCCTGCTGCGTCCGCTCCTCCACATAGCCTCGAAGCGCCTGCGCGGGGCGGCGCATGGTGACGAAGCGCGGCAGGGGTTCGCAGGCGAGTTCCTCGTCGCCCAACGGCGTCGCCCGAAGGGACGCGAGCGCGGCGCGCCAGTCGCGATCGTCCAGATAGAGGCCATGGCCGTTCGCGCCGAAATTGGCGCGCGCGTCCGCGATCTGCTCCAGCCAGTCGCGCGCACGCGCCTGCGCGCCTGGATGCAGCACGCAAGCCGCGCCCGCCATGGCGTCGAAAAGCGTCTGGGTCTGCGCGTAATAGCCGGGCAGCGCATGCTCCATCCCGGGCGTGCGCTCCGGCCATTCGCCGTCGTCGCTGCGGCTCAGGATGATTTCGCTGGCGGCGTCCAGCGTCACGTCCTCGAGGGCCGCTTGCGTGCGTTGCGTCGCGGGATCGAAGCTCATGATGGAGAGCACGCGCTGGCCGTCATGCTCGATGCGCACGGGCCCCAGCGCCCCGGGGGGAAAGACGTCGAGGGTGCGGCCGCGCACCGCCGCTTCCCCGCGCGCATCCACATAATCGTCGAGATCATATCCGGCGGCGGCGAAGAAGGAGTCGACGTCCGCCAGGCCGATGGAATCGCCCGTGCGCACATGCAGCTTCGCGCCGCGCGCCGCCTCGCAGGGCGGCAGGCGTTGCAGCAGCGCGTCCGGCGTCGCCAGAACGAGTGGATGGGATGCGCCCTCGCACAGCCGCCGCAGGACCGACATGCGCCGGCCCGTCGCAGCGCGCGATGGCGACAGCGCGTCGAAGGGCGCGCAATCCCAGCGCGGAAACACCATGACGCCGCACTCCGGCGCCAGGGCGTGCATGGCCGCCGCGAGATATTCCGCCTGCAGCTCGCTGTCGGCCACAAACAGCAGGCCGCGCGCGCTTTCGCGCCATCGCGCAAGCAGCGCCAGCGCAAGCCGTCCCCTGGGTGAATTCAAGCCGACGCGTTCCCGATGAATGAGCCGCACCGCCAACGCGCGAAGCTTGCGGCGGTTCAGGCCGCGGCTCTTTTCATTGGCGCTGGCGGGCTTACCTCTCGTGCATGGACGTACGTTCCGGGCCGCTCATCGACGAAGCTTTCTTCCACCGCGACGCCGTGTCGCTCGCGCGCGCGCTGATCGGCGTGCGCCTGTTGGTGGACGGCGCGGGCGGCGCCATCGTGGAGACGGAGGCGTATGGGCGCGACGATCCGGCCTCGCACAGCTTTCGCGGCGAAACGGCGCGCAACGCCTCCATGTTCGGCGCGCCCGGCCGTCTTTACGTATACCGGTCCTACGGGCTGCACTGGTGCCTCAACGTCGTCGCCGGGGAGCCGGGCGGCGCCGTGCTGGTGCGCGCCATCGTCCCCGAGGCGGGTCTTGAGGCGATGCAGGCGCGGCGCGGCGACCTGCCCGTGCGGCTGCTGTGCGCAGGCCCCGGACGCCTCTGCCAGGCGCTTGGCGTCACGGGCGCCCATGACGGTCTGAGCGTGCTGGCGCCGCCGTTCGCGCTGACGCGGGCCGTCGATCCGCACATTGACGTTCAGGCGAGCGTCCGCATCGGAATCTCGCGAGGCACGGACGCCCCGTGGCGATTCACGCTCGCCGGTTCGCCGTTCCTCAGCCGCAAAGCCTAGTCGTGCACCCGCAGGATCTCGATCACCGGCGGAGTCGTGAGGATTTCGCTGAACGAGCGGATCCATTCGCCGGTTTCGTCGCGCGAGCCCACGCCAACGCGCCGGAACGTGTCGAGCTGGTCCAGGCGCGTCAGCTCCACCTCGAACTGCAGCGCGGGCCCGCCCGCCGGGCGGGTCAGGGGCACCAGCATGCGCGCGCTCAGGCCGTTCTCGCGCGCGGCCTCGACCTCGCGGCGGATGAAGTCCATGGCGTCTTCGCGGTTGACCGGCAGGACGTCGTAGGAAAATCGGGCCAGATACATGACGACCGCTCCTCTCGCTGGCGCCCCATCCGCGCTGGGCACAATGCGCCAACGGCGCAACGGGTTTCGGTTCGCCCGCCTCAAGCGCGATAAGACCTGCGGAAAACATGAGTTCGCGGCCGCGTGGAGCGAACCAGTTGAGGCCCAGCGCGTTGTGCTTCAAGCCAAGGCTTTGGCAGGCGCGTTGCGCGCGGATTTTTGAGGGAGGGCGGTCATGATCGACCGGAGCGCTTTTCAGGCTTTGGTCGACCTCGGGCGCCGCAAGGGCCGCCTGGAGACGCAGGACATCGCGCGGTACATGCCCGTCGAGCGCATGGACGCGGAAGACCTCGCGCTTGTGCTGCTGGAACTTGAACAGGCGGGCGTCGAGGTCGAACTCGACGATCATCTGCTCACCCGCACGCCCGCGCGGCCGACCTCGCCCGCGCCGGAGGTCGCGCCCATCGACCTGCCCGGCGCCTCGCCGCGCCAGAAGGATCCGCTGACGACGCCCGTCGACGCCGGATCGTCGTTTCAGGCCGCCTCTCCGGGCCTTTCCTCCGCCCCTGCCGCAAGGCCGGCCGCCACCGGCAGGCTGGCGAAGATCGCCGGCGGCGTGGCGGGCCTCGCCGCGCTCGTGGCGGTCGCGGCCCTCGTGGTGCGCGCCCTGTGGGGCTCATGAACCAGCCGGAGGATTAGAGTGCCCCGCCTTGTGGTCGTTTCAAACCGAGTCTCCATTCCCGATCCGGCCGCCAAGACGGCGGCGGGCGGGCTTGCGGTGGCGCTGAAGGACGTTCTGGAATCCCACCGCGGCCTGTGGTTCGGCTGGAGCGGCAAGGTCGCCGCGCAGCCGTCCCTGCATCCCACCATCATCGAGAAGGGCTCGGTGCAATACGCCCTGATGGACCTGTCCTCGCAGGACCGTCAGGAATACTACAGCGGCTTCGCCAACCGGGCGCTCTGGCCGACCATGCACTACCGCATCGGCCTCTCGGAATTCTCGCGCGCCGACTATGCCGGCTATCTGCGCGTCAACCGCAGCTTCGCCCGCGCGCTGGCCGGCCTCGTGCGGCCGGACGACGTGATCTGGGTTCACGACTACCATCTCATTCCGCTGGCCTCCGAACTGCGCCAGCTCGGCCTGCAGAACCGCATCGGGTACTTCCACCACATCCCCTGGCCGTCCCCGGAGGTGCTGGGCACCCTGCCGGGCAGCAACGACCTGCTGCGCGCCATGATGGACTACGACCTCGTGGGGGTGCAGACCGATCGTGACGCCGATAACCTGCGGCGTAACCTCGTCCAGGAGATCGGCGCCACGCCGCGCCGCTCGGACCTTGTCGAGCTCGGCGACAAGCGCATGCGCATCAAGGGCTTTCCGGTCGGCATCGACGTGGAGGGCTTCCAGGGCGGCGCGCTGCGGGCGGGCTCGCACCGGCTCGTGCGGCAGGCCCGCGAGGCGCTGGATTCGCGCAGCCTCATCATGGCCGTGGACCGGCTCGACTACTCCAAGGGCATCCCGGAGCGCATGGAGGCGTTCGAGCGCTTCCTCATCAACAATCCCGAGCAGCGCGGCCGCGTCACCTTCCTGCAGGTGGCCCCCACGAGCCGCGCGGACGTGCCCGAATACGCGCAGCTCTCGAGGCAGGTGAACGAGACGCTGGGCCGCATCAACGGCGATCTGGGCGAACCCGGCTGGGTGCCGATCCACTACACCACCAGCGCCTATCCGCGCTCGGTGCTGGGAGCGCTGTTCCGCCTCTCGCGCGTGGGCCTCGTGACGCCCCTGCGCGACGGCATGAACCTCGTCGCCAAGGAATACGTGGTGGCGCAGGACCCCGCCGATCCCGGCGTGCTGATCCTGTCGAAGTTCGCCGGCGCGGCGCAACAGCTCGGCGAGGCGCTGATCGTCAATCCCAGCGACAAGGTGGAAGTGGCGGACGCCATCCGCGACGCGCTGGGCATGAGCCTGTCGGAGCGCATCCGGCGCTGGCGCCCCATGATGGCGACCCTGAAGACCTGCGACGTGCGCTGGTGGGCGGACGCCTTCATGCGCGAACTCACGCGCCGCACGCCGGCGCCGGCGGAGCGCGAAGCCCGCGAGCACGCGGCGCCGCCGGCCTGACCCGCCATAAGCTTGGCATTAAATGCGCATACGGGCGGGTTTGGTGTTGAAATAAAACACTGTGGCGCTGAACTTTTTTTGAATGTAAGCAGAACAACGACATTGCGTCTGCTAATTCCCGTTGATGTTAGTTGACGTCATACGAACGCAGGCGGATGCGCTTCACGTATGTGCGAGCCGCGCGCGCCATTCCAGCCCGCAGCGCGCCGCCCGTCCGGTGAGCTCGTCGAGCAGAAGCGCCGCCTCGGGGGCGTCCAGGTCCACCACCCGCCGCGCAAGCGCCGCGGCGCGCACGCAGGCGTACTGGCCCAGCAATCCGGTCAGCGCGTGGGCGCGCTCTTTGAGTTTCGCGCCGTCCGGCGCTGCGCGCATCTCGTCGAAACTGGCGAGGATGCGGTCAAGGTCGAGCAGGAATTCCTGCGCGAGCATGCGCAAATCCTCGGCGCCCAGCGCGTCGAGCAGGCCATCGTATGCGGCGGCGTCGATCTCGTCGTCTGGGGCGCTCGGCGTCATGCACGTCCACCCGCTCTCATTGGTGTTTACCCACGTCGGGGCATGCGCCCGACAGCGTCTCCGGCCCGCGTAGCAAGAGTTTAAAATCATGACAAGTCGTGTTCTCCTCGTCGAAGACGCTTCATCGTTCCGCAAGATGCTCGGCGCGTTCCTGCGCAAGAACAACTATGAAGTGTTCGAGGCATGGTCGCTGGCCTCCGCCCGCAGGCTCCTGCCCTCGGTGCAGCCCACCATGATGCTGCTGGACCTTCAGCTTGAGGACGGCGACGGCTACTCGCTCCTGCGCGAATATTCCGACCAGGACATGTCCATCCTCGTCATCTCGGCGCGCGAGGAGGTCGGCGACCGCGTCATCAGCCTTGAGCTCGGCGCGGAAGACTACATGGTCAAGCCCATCGACCTGCGCGAACTTCTGCTGCGCATGCGCCGCATCGAGCGGCTTGCGGCCACCAAGAACTACGGTTCCATGATCGACTTCGGCTCGTTCATCCTGGACCTGGTCAACCGGAAGATCGTGCGCAACGGCTTCCCGGACGTGACGCTGAGCCATTCGGAATTCCTGCTCGCCCGCATCCTGATGGAAGCGGACGGCAAGATCCTCACCCGCGAGACCATCGCGCGCCGCGTGCTTGGCAAGGCCAACGTGGCGTCGAGCCGCGCCGTGGACGTGCTGGTGAGCAAGTTGCGCAAGAAGCTCGACCCCACCGGCCAGTCCTCGCTCATCTGGAGCGTGCGCGGCGAGGGATACCGCTTCGCGCTGGAGCGCAAGCGCCCGCAGGACCGCGCCGGCGAGGCGTACGTCGAGCCCGCCGTGGCGCACCCGTAAGCGCAAGCGGCAGCACAGAAATATACTTTTGTAACCGGTACGTTTACGTACCTCTCTGTACTCTGCTGCTTCCCGCGCCTGGTGGCGCGATGATCCGCAGGGGCCACGATGGACCAGCCTTCCACGCGTTCCCGCAGGTTTGAAACAGCAGGGCGCATGTGGCGGGACTGGCGGGGCGTGGCCCGTGCGACCGCGCAGGGCGCGACCGGGTTCGGCCTGCTGCTGCTCGCCACGCTGTGGACCTTCGGGCACATGCACGTGGAGAGCCGGCGCACGCTGACGCTGGAGGCGGCCGAGCGCAACACCTCCGACCTCACCCGCGCGCTCACCGAGCACGTGGCGCGTAGCGTCAAGGAGATCGACGCGACCCTGCTGTTCCTGCGCCAGGCGATGGCGCAGCAGGGAGAGTCCTTCAAGCTGACGGATTACACGGACTCCGGCTATTTCAAGAAAGACCTGTTGCTTCAGGTGGCCTACGTGGACGCCGACGGAGTTCTGGTCGACTCCAACCTTGCGGCCCCGTCAGAACGGGTCGACCTCAGCGACCGCGAGCATGTGCGCGTGCACATGACGCGCACAGCGGACGAGCTATTCATCAGCAAGCCGGTGTTGGGGCGCGTCTCCGGCAAGTGGTCCATCCAGTTTTCGCGCCGCATTTTGGGCCCGGGCGGGTCCCATGCGGGGGTGCTGGTCGCATCCGTGAACCCGGACTCTTTCTCGGAATATTACGCGAGCTTTGATCTGGGCGAGGGCGCGATCGCCATCGTGGGCGCTGACGGGGTGCTGCGCGTCAGCTCCATCCAGAGCGCCGAGGAGTACATGACCAAGCCGTTCCCGGATTTCGCCAAGCTGCGCGCCGTCGGGGACCGGGGCGGGTGCGTGTCGCACACGGATCAGATCCGGCGGGTTTCCAAGCTCATGTGCGTTCGGCGCATACCGGACTCCGATATCTACGTGGTCGTCTGGAAGCCCCTCAGCGACATCGTCAAGGACGTGGACTCGCTGGAGAGCGCCGCTACGCTGCTCAACATGTTCCTCACCGCGCTCGCGCTGCCGCTCATGGGCGGCTCCATCGCCAAGCGCTACAGGCTCTCGCAGGCGCTCGACGGGCGCGAGCGGGCGCGGCGCCGCGCCGACGGAATCGCCCGCGACCTGCGCTGCGCTCTGGACAACATGAGCCACGGCATCATGCTGCTCGACAGCGAAGGCGCCGTGCTGGTGAGCAACGATCAGGCCTACGCGCTGATGGGACTTGGCGGTCTCGGCGCGCAAACGCCGGCGGACAACGACCGCCTGCGCGCGTGCGTCGAAGCGCTCGCCGTCGCGGCGGTCCCGGGGCTTCATGCGCTGCGGGACGCCCTCGGGCTTGAGAAGACTTTCATGCGCTGCGCAGGGCCGGACGGCCGCGTGCTCAAGGTCCGCACGGGCCCGCTGGCGGACGGCGGCTTCGTGCGCACCGTCGAGGACATCACCGACCGCCACGAGAACGAGCGCCTGATGGCGAGCGCCCGCGACGTCGCCCAGGAGGCGAGCCGCGCCCGCGCGCTGTTCCTTGCGCGCATGAGCCATGAATTGCGCACGCCGCTGCACGCGGTCGTGGGCTTCGTGCGGCTGCTGCGCCACGAGAAGCTCGACCCCGAGCCGGTGCGGCTTGCGGGAATGATCGACGAGGCGTCGACGCACCTGATCTCCATCGTGGACGACATCCTCGATTTCTCCGCCGCCGACGCCGGGCGCCTGCGCCTTTCGCCAACGCCGGTGGACCTCGAAGCCCTGCTGGGCCGCTTCCAGTCGATCGCCAGCGTCCTGCTCGCCGACAAGCCCGTGGTCTTCCGCGCCGCTCTTGCGCCGGACGCGCCCCGCTGGATCCTGTGCGACGAGCGCCGCCTCGCGCAGATCATGATGAACCTGATCGGCAACGCCGCGAAGTTCACCCAGAGCGGCGAGATCGTCGTGGACCTGTCGGGGTTTCAGGGGGAGGACGGCGCGCGGCGCCTGCGGATCGTGGTGCGCGACACCGGCGTCGGCGTGCTCCCCGAACTGCTGGGCGACCTCTTTCATCCGTTCAGCCGCGGAGAAGGCGCCAGCCAGATGAGCGGCGCGGGCCTGGGGCTCGCCATCGTGCACGACCTCGTGTCCCAGATGGGCGGCGACATCGCAGTGTCGAGCGATCCCGGGCGCGGCGCGACGTTCGTCGCCACCATCCTTGCGCCGCCTGTCGAGGCGGCCCCGCAGGCCTCGCGGGCCGAAGCGGCGGAGCCCGCCGCCGCCGCCCGCAGCCTCGACGTTCTGGTCGCCGACGACACGCGCTCCAGCCAATTGCTCATCGGCATGCTGCTGAAGAAGCGCGGCCACCGCGTGGTGGCGGTGGACGACGGCCTGGAGGCCGTGAAGGCGGCCCGCCGGCAGGCGTTCGATCTCGTGCTGCTCGATATCCAGATGCCCGTGATGGACGGTCTCGAGGCCGCGCGCGCTATCCGGGCCGACAATGCCGGGAAGGACCGGCGGCCGCTGATCTCCGCCCTCACCGCGCAGGTGTTGCCCCATGACCATGACGCCGCCCGCGCCGCCGGCATGGACGCTGTGTTGAAGAAGCCGTTCCGCGAAAGCGAGCTGGACGCCGTGCTCCGGCGGGCGGCCCACGGGGACGTCGAGTTAGCGTAAACGAGAAGTAAATAACTTCTGTTTATTTTTATTTGAATCGTGTTTCTCCACGTTGACCTTTGTTCAGCGCGTTTCTGGAAGCTCCCCACGTAAGGAACGAGATTACGCTGGGCCGCTTATCCATTCGTCGACGCAGGAGGCGGCGATGAGTGCATTTGGATCGATGGCGGTAATGGTGGTCGAAGACGATGAAAGTCTTCGTAATACGCTCGAATTGATCCTCAGGAGCGCAGGCTTTTCTTACGTTGAATGCTGCGGCGACGCGCCCGCCGCGCTCGAGCGCTTGCAGGAGCGCCGGTTTGATCTCGTGCTCAGCGACTGGAACATGGAGCCCATGGACGGGATCGAGCTGTTGCGGCTTGTGCGCGCCAACCCTGCGCTGGCGGACCTGCCTTTCGTGCTGATGACCGCCAACGTGTCGGAATCCTACTGGCTGGAAGGCATGCGCGCTGGCGCGTCCGAGTTCATCGCCAAGCCGTTCCGCCGTGGCGTCCTCGTGCAGACGCTCGCTTATGCGCTGGGCGTCGAAGACGCGCTCGCCGACAACGTGGTGACCTTCCCGGGGACGCAGGACCGTCCCCTGCGCCGCGCCGGTTCCTTCTAGCCGTTCGTGAGCGGCGGCGTCATGAACGTAACCGCGCCCGGACCTTGCGGCGTGGCACGATGCCCTGATGCGAGGTCGCGCTTTCGAAACCCTGATCGGCGCCTGTCTTAACCGCGGGCGCGCGGACGTCGAAGCCCGCAGCGCCGCCCTGCGCCGCGCAGGGCTCTGGCCCAGCGGCCGAGGCCGCTACGCCCCGCCCATCGGCCCTGAGGGGGTCGCGGCAGGGCTGCTGGCGCACCTTGGCGCCGCAAAGCCCTCCCAGGCGGTCGGCGCCTGCCAATCCTTCAGCAATCTCGTCGAGCAGGTGACCCTGGGCCGGCGGCTCGTGAAAGTGCTCGCCAACATCGTCGCCGATCCCGCGCAGGCGGCGGGCGTGCGCATGATCCTCTTCAACCGCATCGGCCCCAGCGCGCAGATCGTGAGCCGCGACGGCTCGAGCCGCCGGTTCGAACTGAAGGCGCCGGACGCCGCATCGGCGCCCGACGTCGCGCCCGCGCTGGCCGGGGAGGCGGGTTTTCTCAGCGGCGAACTGCTGCTGCGCCTCGCGCAGGAGATCGCCGGAAGCCCATCGCCGCAAGCCGGCGAGGCGATGATGCGATTCGCCCCGCCGCGCGAGGCGCTCACGGCGCCGGCAGGCTGACGCCTCAGGAAAACGTCAGGCGGAATTCCGCGCCCCCCTCGGGAGGGCTGCGCACCGTCACCTGCCCGCCGTGCAATTCCATGATGCGCTTGACGATCGCAAGGCCGAGGCCCGCGTTGCGCGTCTCCTGCCGGTCGCGTCTCCAGAAGCGCTGGAACAGATGCTCGGCGTCCTGCGGCCGGATGCCTTCGCCCGCGTCCCGCACGATGATCGCGCCCGGCGGCTCAAGGGCGATCTGCACGGGCTGCCCGGCGGGCGTGTGCTTCATGGCGTTCTCGACGAGGTTGCGCACCGCGCGCGCCACCATGCCGGGATCGCCGCGCACCATCATCTTGCGCCCGTCGTCGTTCAGCGAAATGTCGCGCCCCTGGCTGATGGCCAACGGGGCGATGAACTCCACGACTTCGGCGCACACTTCATGCAGGTCGACGTCCACGAAGGGCGCGGCCGCATAGGCCTCGACTTCGGCGAGCTCCAGAAGCTGCTGCACCGTGCGGCTCATGGCCGCCACGTCCGCCGACAGGAGCGCGGAGGCCTGCTTGTCGGGGAGCGTGTCCACCCGGGCGCGCAGGATGGCGAGCGGCGTGCGCAACTCGTGCGCAGCGTCGGCGGCGAAGTCGCGCTGCGCCCGCAGCCCCGCCTCAAGGCGGTCGATGGCTTCGTTCACCGCGACCACCAGCGGGGCGACTTCGCGCGGCACGCCGCCGGGGTCCAGACGGATGTCCGTGCGCCCCGGGGCGATCTGCTTGGCGAGCGCGGAGGCCTGCAGCACAGGCCTGAACGCGCGCCGCACCACTGCGACGTCCACGACGAGAATGATTCCGAAGAAGACAAGCGAGGTCCAGACGATCCAGCGGATGAAGTCCACCAGCACGTCGTCGATGAGCACGTCACGGTGCGACATGTTCTCGGCGACTTCCACCCACAGCCGGCGGCCGTCGATCTCCGCCGGCCTGCGCACGCCCGACAGCAGCGCGGCGCCCGCGCGGGTCTGGTAGTCGCGGACCTCGTCCGACGCGCCAAAGGGCTGCGGAAAGATCGGCGTCATGGGCGTGCGCGAACTGGCGAGCACCGCGCCGCCCTCGTCGCGCACCGCATACGCCAACCGGTCGTAGGCCTGCAGATACAAGATGGCCTCCTCGGGCTCCACCGCGACCACGATGCCGCGCGGGTCCTTCAGGCTGATGGCCTTCACGATGCGCGCCGCCTTGTCGGCCATGGCGGCGTGGTGGATCTGCTCGGACTCGGTGCTCAGCAGGACGTAGAGCGCCAGCGGCATCATGATGGCGCCCACCACGGCGGTGATGACGTGCAGCCACAGGATACGCAGCGTGATGGAGCCGAAGATCGGCGACGTCAGGGCGGGGGCGCTCATGGGGTCTCGGCCACCATATAGCCCACGCCCCGGATCGTGTGGATCTGGATCGACGGGGTGCGGTCGGCGAGCTGCTTGCGCAGGCGATGCACGTAGACCTCGACGGCGTTGGAGGAGACGTCGCCCGACAGGCCGAAAAGCTGGTCTTCGATGAGCCGCTTCGGCACGACCCTGCCTTTGCGCCGCAGCAGGATCTCCAGCACCGCGACCTCGCGCGACGACAGGGTCTGCAACTGGCCGCCCACGTGCACCCGCCGGCTCGCCACGTCCAGCGTCAGGTCGGCGATGGAAAGAAGGCTCGCGATCTGCTGTTGCGGGCGGCGCAACAGGGCCTCCAGCCGGGCCAGCAATTCCTCGAACGCGAACGGCTTCACCAGGTAGTCGTCCGCCCCGGCCCGCAGGCCTTCCACCCGGTTGTTGACGCTGTCGCGCGCGGTGAGGACGAGAACGGGAGTCGCGTCCAGCCGGGCCCGCAGGGCGCGCAACACCGACATGCCGTCCGCGTCCGGCAGGCCGAGGTCGAGCACGATGGCGACGTACTCCGTCTCCCCCGCCATGTGCAGGGCCTCGTCGGCCCGCGCGGCGCGGTCGGCCTCGTAGCCGCCGGCCTTCAGCCCCTCCACCAGAAGGCCTGCAAGCTCCTTGTTATCTTCGACCACGAGAAGCCGCATGCAGCATGGTTCCGGTTTGAGGTGGCCCGCGAACCCGGGCCCTGTAAGGCAGGTGTAAGGATAGCCGCCTATGTCCCGTCGGGTGTGATGGGTGGCGTCGCGGCGGGTCCGTCCCGCCCCGGCGCAAGGCGAGCTTTTCATGAAGTTTGATCGAAAGTCGAGGCTTGCGGTTCGTCCGCCGACGCCCCGCGCGCCCGGCCTGTTGTGGGTCGCGGCTGCGGCGCTGGCGCTGGGCGGCTGCGCAGTCGGGCCCGATTTCGAGACGCCCGCCGCTCCGGCGACGCCCGATTATCTTCCCGGCGGGGCGCTGGCCCCGGGCGTGCGCCGGATTTCGGCGGCCGCTCCGGCGGCGTCGCCGGAAAGCTGGTGGCGCCAGTTCGGTTCGGCCAAGCTCGCGGCCCTCATCGAAGAGGCGCTTGTCCACAACCCGGACCTGCAGGCCGCCTCCGCCGCCGTCCGGGTGGCGCAGGCCAACGCGGCGGTGCAGAGCGCGTCGCTGTTTCCCTCCCTGACGGCGGGGTTCGCCCCCACCCGGCAGGGCAACCCGAAGAACACCCTCGACACGCCCGCCGCCTCGGGGTCGAACGTCTACAGCGTGCACACCGCGCAGGTCACCGTCGCCTATGCGCCGGACGTGTTCGGGGGCGTGCGCCGGTCCATCGAATCGGCCGAGGCGCTCGCGGAGAACCGGGTCTTCCAGCAGCGCGGCGTGGAGTTGACCCTGGCGGCCAACGTCGCGCTCGCGGCCGTGCAGGAGGCGTCCTTGCGGGCGCAGATCGCCGTCACCCGCCGGATGATCCATCTGCAGGGCGACCTGCTTGGCGTCCTGCAGCGCCAGTTGCGCGCCGGACAGATCGCCGAGCCCGACGTGCTTGCGCAGGAAACAGCGATCGCGCAGGCCAGGCTGCTGCTGCCTCCCCTGGAGCGCCAGCTCGACCAGCAGCGCAATCTCCTCGCCGCGCTCACCGGACGGTTCCCGTCCGAGGGCGTGGCGCACACGTTTGATTTCTCCGCCTTCCGGGGCGCGCGCCCCGTGCCGCTGGTCGCTCCCGCGGACCTTGTGCGCCAGCGCCCCGACATCCGCGCCGCGGAAGCCAACCTGCGCGCCGCCAACGCGGACGTGGGCGTGGCCATCGCCAACCGCCTGCCCTCCATCACCTTGACGGCGCAGGCCGGCAGCAGCGCCGCCGCGCTCGGCAGCCTGTTCACGCCCGGCGCCGCCATGTGGAGCCTGGCGGGAGGCGTGCTCCAGCCCATCTTCGACGCGGGCGCGCTGAAGAACCGCCAGATCGCCGCCGAGGCCGCCTTCGAGCAGAGTTCGGCGCAATACCGCGCGACGCTGCTGGTCGCCTTCCAGAACGTCGCCGACGTGCTGCGCGCCCTGCAGGCGGACGCCCGCTCCATCGCCGCCGCGCAGGCGGCGGAAGATTCGGCGGCGCGCAACATCGCCCTCATCCGCAAGCAGATCGAGCTGGGACAGATGAGCCTGCCGATCCTGCTCGCCGCCCAGCAGGCCTACCTCCAGACCTCCCTGGCGCGGGTGCAGGCCCAGGCCTCGCGCTACGCCAACACCATCGCGCTGATGCAGGCGCTGGGCGGCGGCTGGTGGAACCGGACTGCGCCCGCGCCGCCCCCGACCCGCGCCGCCCCCACAATGACTACGACCGAGAAGGACTCGCATGTTGGACTCCTGGACGTCGAACCCACCTGAGGCTTCGGCTGCTGGCGCCCCCGAGGGGCCCAAGCTCCAGCAACGCTCCGGCGGACGCGGGAAGACGATCGCCGTCGTCCTCGCGCTGTTGCTGGCTGTCGCCGGCGGCGCGCATCTATGGCGCGGCGCGCAGGTGGAGGCGCCCGCGCCGGTCGTAGCGCCCAAGCCCGACACGGGAAGCAAGAGCGCCGATTCGGTCACGGTCGCGCAGATGCAGGCGCGCCAGCTCGTCGTGGCGCCCGCGCAGGCGTTCGCCTTCTCGCAGCAGCGCATGGCGATCGGCCAGATCGCCTTCAACGAAGACGCCAGCACGGTCGTCGTCGCCCCCTTCTCGGGGCGCGTCATCAAGGTGCTGGCGAAGATCGGCGAGGACGTGAAGCGCGGCGCGCCGCTGTTCGAGATCGAGAGCCCGGAAGTCAGCCAGGCCCATACGGACCTGATCGCCGCCGCCCTGGCGGTGGACAAGAGCCACGCCCAGATGGCGCTCGCCAAGCGCGTTCTGGACCGCCAGAGCGGACTGCTCGCCGAGCGCGCCACCTCCCAGCGCGAGGTCGACCAGGCCCGCAACGAGATGGCGTCCGCCGAACTCGACCTGAAGACCGCGCAAGGCGGGCTTCTTGGCGCGCGCAACAAGCTGCGCGTGCTCACGGGCCATTCGGAAAAGGCGCTGGCCACCATCCAGGAACAGCGCATCGTCAGCGGCCTGCTCACGGTCGCCTCGCCCATCGACGGCACCGTGGTGGCGCGCAAGATCGGCCCCGGCCAGTTCGTGCGCAGCGATTCCGGCGACGCGCTCTATACGATCAGCGATCTGTCCACCATGTGGCTCAAGGCCAGCGTGCCCGAGAACGAGGTGCGCTTCGTGCAGGTCGGGCACGAGGCCGAGGTGCGCCTCAACGCCATGCCGGAGCGCGTGTTCAAGGCGCGCATCTCCGCCGTGGGCGCCGCGTCCGACGCCGTCACCCATCGCGTGGTGGTGCGTTCGGAGCTGGACAATCCCGACCGCGTCTTGCGGCCGGAGATGTTCGCCAGCTTCCGCATCTTCACCGGCGCCCCCACGCCCGCCCTCGCGGTCCCCGTCGAGGCGGTGATCCGCGAGGCCTCGCGGTCCTTCGTGTGGGTGGAGGAAAAGCCCCTCACGTACAGGCGCCGCAAGGTCGTGATCGGGTCCGAGCAGGACGGGCGCGTGGAGATCCGCGAGGGCCTCGAGGCCGGCGAACGCGTGGTCGGCAAGGGCGCGATCTTCGTCGACAACGAGTGGAAGCAGTGAGCGGCTGCGCTTCAGGAACACCCCATGCTTCGTAAACTGGTCGCCCTGTGCCTTGCGCGCAGGCCCCTCGTGGTCATCGCCTTCGCGGCCTTCCTGGGCCTTGGCTACGCGGCTTTCCGCACGCTCAACATCGAGGCCTACCCGGACCCCGCGCCACCCATCGTCGAGATCATCGCGCAATGGCCCGGGCAATCGCCCGAGGAGGTGGAGCGCTACGTGACGATTCCCCTGGAGGTCGCGGTCTCCAGCATCCCGGGCCTCAAGTTCACGCGCTCGAACACCGTGTACGCGCTGAGCTTCATTCGCCTGCAGTTCGAATACGGGCGCGATTACAACTTCGTGCGCCAGCAGGCCACCAACCGGCTCAACGAGGCGAAGCTGCCCGCAGGCGTGCAGCCCGTCATCTCGCCCGCAGGCGGCATCAGCGAAATCTTCCGCTACCAGCTCAAGGGCCCGCCGGGCATGGACGTCATGCAGCTCAAGACGCTGCAGGACTGGGTCGTGGAGCGGCGCCTGCGCATCGTGCCCGGGGTGGCGGACGTGGCGGTGCTGGGCGGCAAGACGAAGGAATACCAGGTCGAGGTCGACCTCAACCGCATGATGGCGCACGGACTCGCGCTGCCCCAGATCATCAGCGCCATCTCGTCCAGCAACGTCAACGTGGGCGGCCGCACCATCTCCATGGGCGAGCAATCGGTGAACGTGCGCGGCATCGGCGTCGTGGCCAACATCGACGACATCCGCAACATCGTCGTGGCGCAGCAGAACGGCGTGCCCATTCTGGTGTCGGACGTCGCCGACGTGCAGATCGGCTTCACGCCGCGCCTGGGCCTGTCGGGCCGCGACGGCACGACCGACACGGTCTCGGGCCTCGTGCTGATGCAGAAGCTCGAACGCACTATGGACGTGGTGCAGCGCGTGCGCGAGGCGGTGGCGACCCTCAACAGCGACGGCAGCCTGCCGCCCGGCGTCCAGATCGAGCCGTTCTACGACCGCGGCGACCTCGTCGGCATCACCGTCGGCACGGTGCTGCACAGCCTCATCTTCGGCATCCTGCTCATCTTCGTCATCCAGTGGATGTTCCTGGGCGACCTGCGTTGCGCGCTCATCGTGGCGGCGACCATTCCGGCCGCGCTGTTCCTGGCGGTCATCATCACGGTGCTGCGCGGGGAATCCGCCAATCTCCTGTCCGTGGGGGCGATCGACCTTGGCATCATCGTCGACGCCACGGTGATCATGGTGGAGAACATCCACCGCCATCTCTCCCACGGCCATCTGGGCGGCGCGCGCGCGGGCGAGAACCGCCTGAGCGACAAGCTCGGCAAGATCCTGCACGCGTCCGGCGAGGTCAGCACCTCGATCCTGTTCGCGGTCATCATCACCGTCGCGGCCTTCCTGCCGCTCTTCACCATGCAGGGCGTCGAGGGCCAGATCTTCGGGCCCATGGCGCGCACCTATGCGTACGCCCTCATCGGCGCCGTGATCGCGACGTTCACCGTGACGCCCGTCATCGCCTCCCTCCTGCTGCCCGCCCATATCAGCGAGGTGGAGACGTTCTTCGTGCGATGGCTGCGGCGCGCCTACATGGCGGTGCTGCCGGCGGCGGTGCGCAGCGCCAAGATCTCCGTCCTTCTCGCGATGGGCTTTCTGGTCCTGGTCGGCTTCATGGGCTCGCGCCTGGGCACGGAGTTCCTGCCCAAGCTCGAAGAAGGCAACATGTGGATCAGGGCCACCATGCCGCCCACCATCACGCTGGAGGCCGGCATGGAGACGGTGGCGCGCATCCGCGACATCATCCGCTCCTATCCGGCGGTCAGCACCGTGACCTCCGAGCAGGGCCGCGGCGAGGAAGGCACGGACCCGGACGGCTCGTTCCTGGCGGAATTCTTCGTGCCCCTGAAGCCGGCCGACCAATGGCCCAAGGGCCTCACCAAAGAGCGATTGGTCAGCGATATCTCGCGCCAGCTCAACGCGGAGTTCGTGGGCATCGACTTCAACTTCTCCCAGTACATCCAGGACAACATGGAGGAGGCCGTCTCGGGCGTGAAGGGCGAGAACTCGATCAAAATCTTCGGGCGCGAACTCGAACAGCTCGAAGGCCTCGCCAAGACCGTGAAGAGCGAAATCGGCCAGGTGCCGGGCGTGCGCGACCCCTCGGCGTTCAGCCTTCTGGGCCAGCCCAATCTGGTCATCAACATCGACCGGGCCAAGGCGGCCCGGTACGGCTTCTCGGTCGGCGACGTGAACAGCGTCGTGCAGGCCGCCATCGGCGGGCAGGAGATCACGCGCGTCTACGAAGGCGAGATGAACTTCGGCCTCACGATCCGCCTGGGAGCCGACCATCGCCGCGACGTGGAAGCCATCCGGTCCATTCCGGTGGCGCTGCCCAACGCGGATTTCGGCAAGGGCCCCACGGCTTACGTGCGCTTGGGCGACCTTGGCGAGGTGTCGCTGCAATCGGGCGCGGCTTATATCTACCGCGAGAACAGCCAGCGGTTCATTCCGTTGAAGTACAGCGTGCGGGGCCGGGACCTTGGCTCGACGGTCGCCGAAGCGCAAGCGCGGGTGGGCGAGAAGGTCGCGGTGCCGGGCGGCTATCGCATGGAATGGGCGGGCGAGTTCGGCGCGATGGAGGAGGCCAAGAAGCGGCTGGCGCTCATCGTGCCGCTCAGCCTCATTCTCATCCTGATGCTGCTCTTCAGCCTCTTCAATTCGCTGCGCGACAGCCTTCTGGCGCTGTCGGGCATTCCGTTCGCCATCGCGGGCGGCGTGCTGGGGCTCTATGTGGCGGGGCTGAACGCCAGCGTGTCGGCCGCCGTGGGGTTCATCTCGCTGTTCGGCGTGTCGTGCATGGACGG
>JAQGJX010000049.1 GCA_028290405.1 Hyphomicrobiales bacterium | reverse complement strand
GCGCCGGTTTCTTCGTCGCGCAGCGCCATCGTCTCGCCGTCCGCCCAGAAGCGCGCGCCGTCGCGCCGCACGTGCCAGCGCGCATCGAGCACGCTCCCCCTGGCGAACGCGACCTTCATCTCCGCGTCCGGCACGCCGCGCGCGTCGTCCTCCGGCGTGAATATGATCGACAGCCTGCGCCCGATCGCGTCGTCCTCGCTCCAGCCGAAGATGCGCGCCGCGCCTGAGTTCCAGCTCGTGACGACGCCGTGCATGTCCGTGGTGACGATGGCGTAATCGATGGCGCTCTGAAGGATCGCCCGCAGGCGCCGCGCCGATACTGACGGCGGATGCGCGGCGGACGATGCGAAGGGCTCCGCCTGAACCTGGGTTTGGGGAGCGAGAAGCGCAAGCGCCGCGCGAAGAACGTCTTCACCGGAACGGAACCTGCCGGAAGCCAGGTTGTCAGCCACGATCCTCGCAAGATCTGGCGGAAGCGACACGGTACCGACGCTTGTACTCATTTAGTATTTTTACTAAGGGCGCGCGTCGAGAGTCAATGAACGCGTACCAGCTTCAAGAAAGACGCGCCGCGTATCGCGTCCTTGACCCCTCGTTGCAGGGCGCGTTGCGGCGCAGCCTGCCCTCTTCCAGGAGAACAAGCTGCGCCGCACGGTTTTGATCGTTCGGCTATTCGAAATCTTCCATTTCGTAACCGCCCTGCATGGGCTGCGCGTATATTCCGCCCGCCGGATATGCTGGCGCGGACGTCGCCAGGTAGCCGCCATAGGGCGCCCCGGCCACGATGGGGATGTCGCGTGGCGGGCGCGGCGCATAGAGCGATGCGGCGTCGCGCGCAGGCGCGGCGACGTTGTCGTAAATGCGCGTGGTCTTGGTGGTGACGCCCGGCTGCTGCACGATTCGCTGCTCGATCACCCGCGTGGGAACGGGCGCGCCGAGCGGCTGCCGGCGCACGATCACCGGCGCCGCCTGCCCAAGAGGCGCCTCCACCAGAGTGCGGGCGACGACGCGGGGCGGCAAGGAAGACGTGTAGTCATAGGGAGAGACGAAGTCGGCGGCCGATGCGCTGGCCGGCAGCAGCAGGCTTGCCGGGGCGAACGTGCAGGCGACGCAAACGGCTGCAATCGTCGGTTTCATGAGATGCGCTCCACTCGCCCTGCCCCAAAATGAAACGGCGAAGGCGCAGTGAAAGTTTCAGGCGGGCGCGGCGCCGAAATGCGGGTGAAAATAGCTAGTAAAAAGCCCAGCGAGATCGCCGGGCTTTTCAACGAAGCGTGGATGCGGGGGAACGGTCAGAAGCGGCAGACCCGCACCGGTCGGCCCCAGCGATTGCGGCGCCAGAAGCAGCGGCGCACACGCGGACGCCAGCGATAACGACGCACGTAGCGGCGGCGCGGCCCCCATCCGTAATGCGGGCGCCCACGATGCCACACACGTTCGATGTGTGCGCCGTCGACGTCTTCCTGCGCGGCGACGGCGGGTTCCGCTTCTGCGCGCGGATCAAGGCCTCCGAGCTGGTCGATGAGCGGCATGGCTTCGGCCTTCCCGGCCACAAGGGATCCACCCACCGCAAGGGCGGACACCCCCAGCATGGATGCAATGAAACTCCGTCTATCCATGTTCGCCTCCTGGATCGCGCCTATGCTGCGCAGCAAATTCCAAACGTCGGCGCCATGCTGATGTTCCTGTCGGCCGGCCGGGAGGCCCAAGGCGCGCTCGCGGGGCGGACGATTCCGCCGGAGGGCGTTCGCCTGGAATGAGCGCGGCATATGCGCCCAAGCGGCATCAATCCTTTCCAAACATAAAAATCCCAGATAGTGATCTTCGCATCCGTACATTACGGAAAGTAAGATCATAACGTTTAGCTTTAACTGCAGAGTCATGAACAAAGAAGCGAAGACCGCTACCGTTAATCTGAGGCTTCAACCCACTCTCAAAAGTGCTGCTGAGCTTGCGGCTGAAGAGGATAGCCGCACGCTGACTTCTCTCATCGAGAAACTGCTGAAGGATTACCTGAAAGCCAAGGGATATATTCAGTAGCTCCCCGGGCGCTGGACCCCCGGCGCCCAGCGAGGCGAGGGCCTGCGCACGACGGCGCAAACGGCTCTGGACAAGCGTCAGCCCACAAATAGGATGGCGCGACTCAACAGCGGCGGCCCGGCTGCGCGCGCGTGTCTGCGGGCGATCGTCGTTTGCAGCCGCCGCCTTCCCGGCCAGCCGCAGCGCCAAGGGAGGAAGCACATGCACTCGAAACGTGAATTTCTGCAGCAGGGGCTCGCTGCGTCCGCGGCGCTGGCGCTCGGGTCCGCGCCGGCCTTGGCGCAGGCCGGGTATCCCGACAAGCCGATTCACACCATCTGCATGTTCCCGCCGGGCTCGGGCGCCGACGTCACGGTGCGCTTCTTTTCCAAGAAGCTGAGCGACGCGCTCGGCAAGCCTGTCGTGGTGGAAAACCGCGTCGGCGCCTTCGGCAACATCGCCACCGAGGCGGTCGCGCGCGCCAAGCCGGACGGCTACACGATCTACATCGCTCCCGGCAGCTCGGTGTTCGCAGCCGCCAAGCACCTCTTCAAGAAGCTGCCGTTCGATCCCGTCACGGACTTTGAGCACGTCACCACGCTGGCGCGCCTCCCCTTCCTGCTCATCGTCGCGGGCGACAGCCCCTACAAGACGGTGGCGGACCTCACGGCGGACCTGAAGGCCAAGGGCGACAAGGCCTCGTACGGCTCGGTCGCCAACACGGGCCTGGTCGGCAGCGAACTCTACAAGGCCGAGTTCGGGCTGAAGACCGTGGAGGTGAAATACAAGGATCCGCAGTCGATGGTGAACGACCTGCTGGGAGGCAACATCTCGTTCTCCCACATCGATCCCACCAGCGTGCTGGGCCAGCTGCAGTCCGGCAAGGTGCGCGCGCTCGCGACCACCGCCGCCGACCGCATGAAGGCCATGCCGTCGATCCCCAGCGCCAAGGACGCGGGAATCACCAATTCCGACCTGACCGCGTGGTGGTCCGTGCATGTGCCGGCCAAGACCGACCCGGCCATCGTGGCGCTGCTGGAGAAGACCTTCAACGAGATCGCCGTGCAGCCCGAGGTCGCCAAGTTCCTGAACGACATCGGGGTCGACACGTTCCCGGGAGACTCGAAGGTCCTCAAGGCCCTGCTGGCCAAGGACCTCGATGCGTGGGGCAAGTACGTCGCGCTCGCGAAGATCGAGCAGCTCTGAGGCGCTCACACGAAAACGGGGCCTCGCGGCCCCGTTTTTTTTTAGCTCGCCTGCGGAGCGCCGCCGCTCAGCGCCACTCGCGGATGTCGACGAACTTGCCCGCGATGGCCGCAGCCGCCGCCATGGCGGGCGACACGAGATGCGTGCGGCCCCGGAAGCCCTGACGGCCTTCGAAGTTGCGGTTGGACGTGGACGCGCAACGCTCGCCCGGCGCCAGCTTGTCGGGGTTCATCGCGAGGCACATGGAGCAACCCGGCTCGCGCCACTCGAAGCCCGCCTCGATGAACACCTTGTCGAGACCTTCCGCCTCCGCCTGCTGTTTCACGAGGCCCGAGCCCGGCACCACCAGCGCGTTCACATGTCCGCTGACCTTCTGGCCGCGCGAAATCGCGATGCGCGCCACGTCGGCCGCCGCCCGCAGGTCCTCGATGCGCCCGTTCGTGCACGAGCCGATGAAGGCGCGGTCGATGGAGAGGTCGGTGATCTTCTCGCCGCCCTTCAGGCCCATGTAGTCCAGCGCGCGCTGGATCTTGTTGCGCATGGACTCCGTCTTGGCGTCCTCAAGCTTCGGCACCACGCCGTTGATCGAGATGACGTCCTCCGGAGACGTGCCCCACGTGATGAGCGGGGGCAGCTTGGCGGCGTCGAGGCGCACTTCCTTGTCGAAATGCGCGCCCGTATCCGACTTCAGCGTGTCCCAATAGCGCAGCGCCGCGTCCCAGTGCGCGCCCTTGGGGGCCTTGGGGCGGTCCTTCAGATAAGCGTAGGTCTTCTCGTCCGGCGCGATGATGCCGGCGCGCGCGCCGCCCTCGATCGCCATGTTGCAGACCGTCATGCGGCCTTCCATGGAGAGCGCCGAGATGGCCTCGCCGGCGTATTCCATCACGTGGCCGGTGCCGCCCGCCGTGCCGATCTCGCCGATGATGGCGAGGATGATGTCCTTGGCGGTGACGCCGTCGCCGAGCTTGCCGTCGACGACGACGCGCATGTTCTTCGACTTCTTCTGGATCAGCGTCTGGGTGGCGAGCACGTGCTCGACCTCGGACGTGCCGATGCCGTGCGCCAGCGCGCCGAACGCCCCGTGGGTCGCCGTGTGGCTGTCGCCGCACACGATGGTCGTGCCCGGCAGCGTGAAGCCCTGCTCGGGCCCGATGATGTGGACGATGCCCTGGCGGATGTCCTTGCCGTCGTAATATTCGAGGCCGAAGTCGGCGGCGTTCTTGGCCACCTGTTCGATCTGCGCCTTGCTCTCGGGATCGTCGATGGGCAGGTCGCGGTCGGTGGTGGGGATGTTGTGGTCGACGACCACGAGGGTCTTCTCGGGCGCGCGAACCTTGCGGCCCGTCATGCGCAGGCCTTCGAACGCCTGCGGAGACGTGACTTCATGCACCAGGTGACGGTCGATGTAGAGGAGCGTGGTGCCGTCCGGCTGAGCGTCGACGACGTGGTCGTCCCAGATCTTGTCGTAGAGCGTGCGTGCCTGTGCCATGTCGGCTCTCATCCTCTCATGCCGCGCTTGCGCGGCGGTCCTGGCGCATCCTGTCGCGTGGGCGCGATTTCCAGCGTCTTCTAGCTTCTCTCGGCGGCCACGAAAAGGGCGGCGTACGCAAATGCGGGCCGGCCGTCGAAATCGCGGGTCCGAAAAAGTTCCACGCGGCCCCCAGGCGTCCTATGTGGCGCTTGGCGAGCCGGCTTGCAAGAACGCTAAATCCCAAGTCTTATGAGTGTTTTCCAGCAGCCGGCCCATGGGTCGAGCGAGGCGCCATGACCCGTCCCCCCGTCGCTCCGTATCTCACCGTCTCGCCCGCCGCCGCCGCCATCGCGTTCTACGGCGCGGCCTTCGGGGCGGTCCAGAAGGCGCTGATGCCGGCGCTGGACGGCATGCGCATCATGCATTGCGAGCTGGAGATCAACGGGGGCTCGGTCATGCTGTCGGACGCCTTCCCTGAGTTCGGCAAGGTCCGCACGCCGCTGCCGGGGGATTTCGCCACCGCGTCCGTGAGCCTTGAGTTTCCCATGGCCAAGGACGTGGACGAGACCGTCTCGCGCGCCGCCAAGCTGGGCGCGACGACGGAGGCGGGCCCGATGAACTCGTTCTGGGGCACGCGGTTCGCCGTGGTGCGCGACCCGTTCGGCCATCGCTGGATGCTCAACGCGCCGGCCTGATCGGCTCAAGACGCTGGCCGAAAACGAAAAAAGGCGCGGCCGAGGCCGCGCCCTTCCTGTCTCGTGAAGCTGACGCTCAGGCCTTGGCGGCGGCGGCGGCGCTCTTGGCCGACTTCGCGGCGGCCTTGGCCTCCAGGCGCGTCACCTTCTCGGCCGCCGTCTCGGCCTTCTCGGCGATGCGGGCCGACTTGCCGCGACGATCGCGCAGGTAATACAGCTTGGCGCGACGCACCTTGCCGCGACGGGCGACCTTGATGGAATCGATGTTGGGCGAGTAGAGCGGGAAGACGCGCTCGACGCCCTCGCCGTAGGAAATCTTGCGAACCGTGAAGCTCTGGTTCAGCCCGCCGCCGTTGCGCGCGATGCACACGCCTTCATAGGCCTGGATACGGCTGCGCTCGCCTTCCTTGACCTTCACGTTGACGATGACAGTGTCGCCGGGCTGGAAGTCGGGAAGCGACTTGCTCTCGGTCAGACGCTTCATCTGTTCGGCGTCGATCTGCTCGATGATGTTCATTTCTAAAGACCTTTTCCGTTTTGCCTTTGGTCGGGACAAAGCCCCGCCGTGGCGAGCGTTTCGGAACGCTGTTTTAGTTGGACGCGGGTCCATACACCGGCGCGCCCCGTTTGTCGACAGGCGCGCGCTTCAGCCGTCGGGGGCCAGCAGGTCCGGACGGCGCTCCCGGGTGAGGCGCTCGGCCTCCTCGCGCCGCCAGCGGGCGATCTTCGCGTGGTCCCCGCTGAGCAGCACGTCCGGGATGGAACGGCCCTCCCAGTCGCGCGGGCGCGTGTACTGCGGATATTCCAGCAGCCCGCTTTCAAAGCTTTCCTCGGACCCCGAGGCAAGCTTGCCCATGACTCCGGGGATGAGGCGGACGCAGGCGTCCAGCAGCACCATGGCGGCCAGCTCGCCGCCCGACAGCACGTAATCCCCGATGGAGACTTCCTCAAGCCCACGTCCGGCGATGACGCGCTCGTCCACGCCCTCGAAGCGGCCGCACACGAGGATCGCCCCCTCGCCGGCCGCAAGCTCGCGCACGCGCTCCTGCCGCAGGGGCTTGCCACGGGGAGACATCAACAGCCGCGGCCGCGCGTCCTCCGGCGCAAGCGCGTCGTCGAGCGCGGCGCCCAGCACGTCGGCGCGTATCACCATGCCGGGACCGCCCCCGGCGGGACTGTCGTCCACGGAGCGATGGCGGCCAAGCCCATGGGCGCGGATGTCGCGAACCTCCAGCGCCCATAGCTCCCGCGCCAGCGCGTCGCCCGAGAGCGATTGGCCGAGCGGACCGGGAAACATGTCCGGCATGAGGGTGAGCAGCGTGGCGCGAAACATGCGGCGACCTAGCACGAAGCGCCGGCCGCCGTCACGGCAGGCCGTCGGACGGAATGTGCGCGCCGATGTTGACCGCCACCTTGTCCATGAGCCCCATCATGGTCTCCACGTCACGGGCGTCCAGTCCCTTCATGCTCGCGGCGTTCAGGGCGATGACGATCTCGCGGGCGACGGCGTGCTTCTTCTTGCCTTCCCGGGACAGGCGCACGTTCCTGAAGCGCTTGTCCGTCGTGTCGCCCAGCGACTCCACAAGGCCGAGGTCCGCCATGCGGCCCACGAGCCGGCTGACGTAGGAGCGCTCGAACGCCGTGTGGACGGCGATGTCGCTGATGCTCGAGGGGCCGCACTCGGCCAGCCCGTTGAGCACGCGCCACATGGGCGCGGTCAGCCCATAGGGGCGCAGCGCGGCGGAAATGTTGGCCAGATGGCGCTCCACCACATGCGACATGCGCCGGATGAGCCAGTTCACCGATAAGGGAGCGATCATGGCCAGAGTATCTACACGAGCGCCTTGACGGATCAAGACGGGCGCATAAGATGCGTGCTAAGGCACGTACATAACATTCATCTGGGAGGATGACCTTATGACCCCGGCTTTCCAATTCCCCAACGGCGCCATTTTGGGCGCGCTGCTGGCCCTTTGCGGGGGCGCCGCCCTCTGCCCGGACGCGCGCGCGCAGCAATATCCGTCGCGTCCCATCCGGATCGTCGTGCCCAGCGCGCCCAGCACGCCGCCCGACATGGTCAGCAGGATCCTGGCCAACGAGTTGCAGCGCGCGAAGGGGTGGACGATCGTCATCGAGAACAAGGCGGGCGGCGTCCAGACGATCGCCGGCCGGGACGTGGCCCAGTCGGCCCCCGACGGTTATTCCATCTTCGCGCCCAGCATGGTGAGCGCGGCGGCCCGGGGCCTCCTGCCCAACGCGCGGCTGGACATGGAGACCGACTTCGCCCCCGTCATCAAGGCCACGGTCTCCTACAACGTGCTTGTCGTGCATCCCGCCGTGCAGGCGAACACGATGGCGGAGCTTGCCGCGCTGGCCGCCAAGAACCCCGGCAAGCTGAATTACGCTTCGGGCGGATTTGGCACGCCCGCCCATCTCATCGGCGAAATGTTCAAGCTGGACCGCGGACTGGAGGCCTCGCACGTGCCGTACCAGCAGTTTCCGCAGGCGTTGTCCGACCTGTTGAGCGGCGTCAACGACTACATGTTCGTCACGACCCTTCCGGTGACCCAGCTTGTCGCCACGGGCAAGTTGCGCGCGCTCGCCGTGACCTCGTCGAAGGAGCTTGACGCCTTCAAGGGCGTGCCGACGGTGGCCCAGCAGGGCTTTCCCCAGCTCGCCATCGAAGACTGGGTGGGCTTCATGATGCCCGCCAGGACGCCTCCGGCCATCGTCGGCGCCATGAACGCCGCAATGAACGAGGCCCTGCAGAACGCCGAGGTGCGCCAGTCGCTTTCAAGGATCGGCGCCGAGGTGAGCGGCGGCGCGGCGGCGGAGTTCGCGAGCTTCCTGGCCTCGCAGATCAAGCTCTGGGACAAGACCGTGAAGGACGCGAACATCAAGCTCGCGAACTAGGCCCGGCACGCTCACCCGATAGGAACGAAGCCATGGGCGCGGTGCGCAACATCCTGTTCATCATGTGCGACCAGCTTCGCTGGGATTACCTGTCGTGCACGGGGCACGCGCACCTGAAGACGCCCAACGTCGACCGCCTCGCCCGCATGGGCGTGCGGTTCGACAAGGCGTTCGTGCAATCGCCCGTGTGCGGTCCGTCGCGCGCCTCATTCTACACGGGCCGCACCGTCTTTTCCCACGGCGCCACATGGAACTTCGTGCCGCTCCCCATCGGGGAGATGACCATCGGCGATTATCTCAAGCCGCACGGGGTGCGCGTGGCGGTCGCGGGCAAGACCCATTTCCGCAGCGACGTGGACGGCATGGCGCGCCTGGGCCTGACGCGCGAAACCGACGTGGGGATGCTGGTCTCCCAAGGGGGGTTCGAGCCATGGGAGCGCGACGACGGCGAGCACCCGGACCAGCTGGTCTCGCCGGACCTGGCCTACAACGCCTATCTGCGCGCGCATGGCTACGAGGGCCAAAATCCCTGGAACGAATACGCCAACGCCGCGCAGGGCCCCGGCGGGGAATTGCTCTCCGGCTGGAGCATGCGTAACGCAAGCCTGCCGGCGCGCGTACGCGAAGAGCACTCGGAGACCGCCTACATCACCAACCGGGCGATGGACTTCATGCGGGATGCGGGCGAGCAGCCGTGGCTCATGCACCTGTCCTATATCAAGCCGCACTGGCCCTATCTGGCGCCCGCGCCGTATCATGCCGCCTATGGAAAGCAGCATGTGCAGGCGCGCAGCGCGCAGCCCGCCGAACGGGACGATCCGCACCCTGTCTACGAGGCGTTCATGCAGATGGACGCCGCCCAGGCCTTCGCGCGGGACGAAACGCGTGAAACCGTCGTGCCCACCTATATGGGCCTCATCAAGCAGATCGACGATCATGTGGGGCGCGTGCTCGACATGCTGGAGCGCACGGGCCTGATCGACAGCACCATGGTCATTTTCACCAGCGACCACGGGGATTATCTTGGCGACCATTGGCTGGGTGAAAAGGAACTGTTCCACGAAGCCAGCGTTCGCGTTCCCCTCATCGTTTATGATCCCAGCTCCGAGGCGGACGCAACGCGCGGCTCCGTCGTCGATCATCTTGTCGAAGCCATCGATCTCGTCCCGACGTTCATCGACGCCCATGGCCTGCCGGTTCCCTATCACCGGCTGGAAGGACGCTCGCTGCTGCCGTTCCTGCGCGGCGCGGAACCAGCCGCATGGCGCGAGTGCGTGTTCAGCGAACTCGATTACGCCTTCTATCGGGCGCGGCTGTCGCTCGATCTTCATCCCAACGATTGCCGCATCTACATGGTGCGGGACCAAAGGTGGAAATACATTCACTTCCGGGGTTTCAGGCCGCAGCTCTTCGACCTTGAGACGGACCCGCAGGAATATACGGACCTGGGCGGGCGCCCCGGCTTCGAGGACGTGCGCCGGCGCATGGAGGCGATGCTGTTCGACCGGCTGACCTCGCGCCGCAACCGCGTGACTGTCCCGGACGATGTGGTGGAGGAGCGCACCGATCGCGTGCGGGAAAAAGGCGTCATCATCGGCGAATGGTGACCTGGCGGGCGAATAACCCGCAATCGAGCGGCTCGGCCTCGGCCGCGCCGATCCCGGCCGCTCCGGCCATCCACGTCCGGCGGCCGTCGAAAGACATTCACGCGCGTTCCCGATTGTGTAGAATTCCTCGATGATTTCGCAAAAGGCCCGGTACTCGTTCAAGGCCCTGATCGCCCTCGCTCGCCGTCCGCAGGACACGATGCAGATTCGCGACATCGCCGAGCAGGAGAACATTCCCCGCAGCTTCCTCGAGCAGATCCTGCTCGATCTCAAGCGGCACCGGCTGGTGGGCAGCAGGCGCGGCAAGGAAGGCGGTTATTACCTTGCGCAGCCGGCCTCCGAAATCACGCTCGGGCAGATCCTGCGGCTCAGCGACGGACCCATTGCGCCACTCTCGTGCCTGTCGCGCCAGTCCTATCGCCGGTGCGAGGACTGCGACGACGAGACCTCCTGCGCGCTGCGGATCGCCTTCACGGAGAGCTTCCTGGCGCAGGTGGAGGCGCTGGAGCGCACGACTTTGGCCCAGGCGCTGGCGCGGGCGGAATTTGTCGAGGAGGCGAAAGCATCAGTTCATCAAGAGTTTATCGCAGCGGACATCTAGATTTAACGGATATCAAACGTAATATAAAGAATTTCACGATTGCAATCACGATAAATCTGATCGACATTATCTGGAATGCTGATGGAGATCGTCATGTCTCAGTCCGTCCGGTCCAGTGTCCGCGCCGCCGCCGTCTCCCCCTGGCGCCGCAGGTTCGATTTCGCCGCCATGGTGGCGGCGTTCGCCTTCGTTCTGTTCACCGCCTTTGCGGCGCGGGCCCAGACGGCGCTGCTGAACGTCTCCTATGATCCGACGCGGGAGCTGTACCGGGACGTGAACGCGGCGTTCGCCGCGCAATGGAAGGCCCAGACCGGCCAGAGCGTCACGATCCGCCAGTCCCACGCGGGCTCCGGCGCGCAGGCGCGCGCGGTCATCGACGGCATCGGGGCGGACGTCGTGACTCTGGCCCTGGCGGGCGACATCGACGCCATCGCGCAACGCACCTCGCTCATTCCGCGGGATTGGCAGAAGCGGCTGCCGCAGAACTCCGCGCCCTATACGTCCACGATCGTGTTCCTGGTCCGCAAGGGCAACCCGAAGGGCGTGAAGGACTGGGGCGACATCGCCAAGCCCGGCGTCGCGGTCATCACCCCCAATCCCAAGACGTCCGGCGGCGCCCGCTGGAATTACCTCGCCGCCTGGGCGTGGGCGAAGCGCGCCTATGGCGACGACGCGAAGGTGCGTGACTACATGGCGGCGGTTCTGCGCAATGTCCCGGTGCTCGACACCGGCGCCCGGGGCTCCACCACCACCTTCGCGCAGCGCAATCTCGGCGACGTGCTGCTCTCGTGGGAGAACGAGGCCTATCTCGCGCTGGATGAATTCGGCGCCGACAAGTTCGAGATCGTCGTTCCGTCCCTGTCGATCCTGGCCGAGCCGCCCGTTTCGATCGTCGACGGCAACGTGGACAAGAAGGGCACGCGCGCGCTTGCGCAGGCCTATCTTGATTTTCTCTACACGCCCGCCGCGCAAAAGATCATCGCCCGGCGCCATTATCGACCGCGCTTTCCCGAGCACGCCGACCCGGCCGACGTGGCGCGCCTGCCCAACCTGCGGCTCGTCACCATCGACGAGGAATTCGGCGGCTGGGAGAAGGCCCAGAAGGAGCATTTCGCGGACGCCGGCACGTTCGACCAACTCTATAAACCCGCCCGATGACGACCGCCGCCAGCGTCGGCCGGAAGCGGACCTGGAGGGAGCCCAGCATCCTGCCGGGCTTCGGCCTGTCCATGGGCGTGCTGCTCGCCGCGCTTGCGCTCATCGTGCTGGCGCCGCTCGCAGCCCTGGTGCTGAAGGCCGGCGGCGCCGGGCCGGCGGAGATTCTCGCCATCGCGTCCTCGCCGCGAACCCTGGCGGCGCTGCGGCTGTCGTTCGGCGCGGCGCTGGCGGCCGCGCTGGTCAACGCGGTCTTCGGCCTGCTGATCGCTTGGGTTCTGGTGCGCTACTCGTTCCCCGGGCGCCGTCTCGTGGACGCGGCCGTGGACTTGCCGTTCGCGCTCCCCACCGCCGTGGCGGGCATCGCGCTCACAGCCGTGTGGGCGCCCAACGGCGCGCTGGGCGCGCTCGCCGCGAGCCTTGGCTGGAAGGTCGCCTACACGCCGCTCGGCGTCATGATCGCGCTCGTCTTCGTCAGCCTGCCGTTCGTGGTGCGCTCCGTGCAGCCTGTGCTGCAGGACGCGGGCGCAGACGTCGAGGAAGCCGCCGCCCTGCTTGGCGCAAGCCGCCTGCGGACCGTGTTCGGCGTCGTCCTGCCGGGCGTGGCGCCTGCGCTTCTGACGGGCGCGACGCTCGCGTTCGCGCGCGCCGTCGGCGAGTACGGCTCCGTCATCTTCATCGCCGGCAACGTGCCCATGGTGTCGGAGATCGCCCCGCTGCTGATCGTCATCAAGCTCGAGCAGTTCGACTATGCGGGCGCGGCTGTCGTGGGCATGCTGATGCTGCTGATCTCCCTCGCGCTGCTGCTGGCCGTGAACGCCCTGCAGGCGTGGAGCCGCAGGAGGCTCGGGAATGTCTGAACCAGCCGGGACGCAGGCCGACGCGTCCGTGACGGGCGAGAGCTTCCTCGTCCGCGCGGCGCTCATCGCCGCCGCCCTCGCGTTCCTGACCCTGTTCCTCTTCCTGCCGCTGGTGGCGGTGTTCGTCGAGGCGGGCGGCCGGGGCCTTGAGGGCTATCTGGCGGCGTTGTCGGAGCCCGACGCCCTATCGGCCATTCGCCTCACGCTGCTGGTGGCGGCCATCAGCGTTCCGCTGAACGTCGTGGTGGGCGTGGCGGCCGCCTGGGCTATCGCCCGCTATCGCTTTCGGGGCCGCAATCTCCTGGTCAGCCTGGTGGACCTGCCGTTCTCGGTGTCGCCCGTCATCGCGGGTCTCGTCTACGTGCTGCTGTTCGGCGCGCAGGGATACTTCGGGCCATGGCTGCGCGCGCACGACGTCGAAATCGTGTTCGCCCTGCCGGGCATCGTGCTGGCGACGCTCTTCGTCACCTTCCCGTTCGTGGCGCGCGAGCTCATTCCCCACATGGAGGCCATCGGGTCCACCGACGAAGAGGCCGCCCTGACCCTGGGGGCCTCGCCGTGGCGCATGTTCTTCGCCATCTCGCTGCCCAACGTGAAGTGGAGCCTCCTGTATGGAGTGCTGCTTTGCAACGCCCGCGCCATGGGCGAGTTCGGCGCCGTGGCGGTGGTGTCGGGCCGCATCCGCGGGCTTACGGCCACAATGCCGCTGCACATCGAGATTCTCTACAACGAGTACAACGGCGCCGCGGCGTTCGCGGTGGCGTCCCTGCTCGCAGGACTGGCGCTTGTGACGCTCGCCGCCAAGACGTTTCTCGAATGGCGCTACGCGGACGCCATCGCGGCCGCGCGCCATTCCTGACGACGCGCCAGAAGGACCTTTCATGTCGATCGCGCTCGCCATTGAGACACTTGAAAAAACCTTTGGGGCCTACCCGGCCCTGCGCGGCGTGTCGCTCGACGTCGCGCCCGGCGAACTGGTGGCCCTGCTGGGCCCCTCGGGCTCCGGCAAGACCACCTTGCTGCGCGCCATCGCTGGGCTCGAGCAGGCCGAAGGCGGGCGCGTGCTGTTCAACGGGATCGACACGCGCCGACTGACGCTGCGCGAACGCCGCATCGGCTTCGTGTTCCAGAGCTACGCATTGTTCCGCCACCTCGACGTGTTCGAAAACGTCGCCTTCGGGCTGCGTGCGAGGCCGCGCGGCGAGCGCCCGCGCGAAGCGCAGATCCGCACGCGGGTGGCGGCGCTGCTTGAACTGGTGCAACTGGGCGGCCTCGAAAAGCGCTTTCCGTCGCAATTGTCCGGCGGGCAACGCCAGCGTGTCGCGCTCGCCCGCGCCCTCGCCATCGAACCGCAGGTGCTGCTCCTGGACGAGCCCTTCGGGGCGCTGGACGCGAAGGTGCGCAAGGACCTGAGGCGCTGGCTGCGCGAGCTGCACGCCCGCACCGGCCACACGACCCTGTTCGTCACCCACGACCAGGAAGAAGCGCTGGAACTGTCGGACCGCGTCGCGATCCTCAACCAGGGCCGTATCGAGCAGGTGGGCACGCCCGACGACGTGTACGACAGGCCTGCGTCTGGCTTTGTGTGCGAGTTCCTCGGGGAAGCCAACAGGCTGCCCGTTGAGATCGTGAACGGCGAAGCGATGTTCGCTCAGCGAGCGCTTCTGGGCGGATTCGGCCCTCGCCCCGGCGGCCCGGCGTTTCTCTACGTGCGCCCCCAGCACGTGGCCCTGACGGATTCTGACAGGGACGGACTGCCCGGCGCCATCGTCGCCGTCCGCCGCCACGGCGCGTTCAAACGCGTGGAGGTCGCCCTCGAGGGCCTATCGCGCCGCCTGGAATTCGACCTCGACGCCGGCGCGGCCCCAAGCCTCGGCGCCACGGTCTGCGTGCGCTTCACGCAAGGCCACGTGTTCCCCGCGCAGGAGGGCGCTGGATGAGCCCGCGTGGGCGCGTATGAAAGCGAATAGACGTGAAGATTTGGTGCCCCTAGCCGGAATCGAACCAGCACTCCTTGCGGAATCCGATTTTGAGTCGGACGCGTCTACCAGTTCCGCCATAGGGGCCTGCTTGCGCAGCGGCGCGGATCATAGACGAGCGCAATGGCGGGTCAACCGCCGCCGCGGCGGGAAATTGCGGCGGGGCTCGCGAGGGACGCTCAAATTCGATCGTCTCGCCAATGCGAAGGGACGCGCCTTGACTTCGCACCCGCGAACGGCCAGTTTCCGGCCCTTCGCCGGAGGTCCCGGCCTCCCTGTGAAGCCCCATGCGCGCCTATCTCGATTTCGAAAAGCCTGTCGCCGAGCTTGAAGCGAAGGTCGAGGAATTGCGCGCCGTTGGGGACAGCGACGGCGGCATCGCCATCGGCGAGGAGCTGACGCGGCTGGAGGCCAAGGCCGCCAAGGCGCTGGCCGACCTGTATGCGGCCCTGACGCCATGGCAGAAGACGCTTGTCGCGCGCCACCAGGACCGCCCGCATTTCCACGATTACGTGAAGACCCTCGTGACCGACTTCACGCCCTTGGCCGGCGACCGCCAGTTCGGCGAGGACGAGGCCATCGTCGCAGGATTCGGCCGGCTCGACGGCCGCCCGATCTGCATCATGGGCCAGGAGAAGGGCTCGGACACCGAAGGGCGCCTGCGGCACAATTTCGGCATGGCGCGCCCTGAAGGCTATCGCAAGGCCGTGCGCCTGATGGAGATGGCGGACCGGTTCGGGCTGCCGGTGATTTCGCTCGTCGACACCGCCGGGGCCTTCCCGGGGATCGACGCCGAGGAACGCGGCCAGGCGGAGGCCATCGCGCGCTCCACGGACGCGTGCCTCGACCTTGGCGTGCCCAACGTGGCGGTGATCGTCGGCGAAGGCGGCTCGGGCGGCGCGGTCGCCATCGCGACCGCCAGCCGCGTGATGATGCTCGAGCACTCCATCTACACCGTCGCCTCGCCGGAGGCGTCCGCGTCGATCCTCTGGCGCGACAGCAAGCGCCGCGAGGACGCCGCCGTCGCCATGAAGATCACCGCCCAGGACCTTCTGCGGTTCGGCATCATCGACCAGATCGTGCCCGAGCCCATCGGGGGCGCCCACCGCGACCCGGTTGCGGCCATGACGGCGACCGGAAAAGCCATCAACGACGCGCTGACGTCGTTCGACGGAAAGTCTCCCGAGGAGATCCGCAACCTGCGGGCGCAGAAATTCCTCGCCATGGGGCGCAAGCTCTGATTCCGATTGCTTCGGCGCGGCAATGGCTTGCGAGGGCGTCTTGCCTATCGTTAAGAGAGCCTTCATGCTAATGCGCGATTGCTCGGGCGCGCTCTCAAACGCGTGTAAAATCTGACGCTCTGGCGGGGCCTCTGGCGCTCTCGAGAGAGCGGGTGAACGGAACTGGGTTCATGAAGCGTGTCGACAGGCCTCTGCTGAGCTTTTCCGCGTGCGCCCGCGTCCTCGGCGCCCGCCCCCTTGCGGCCTTGCGCGTCGGCGCCGCCGCCCTCTCCGCCAGCCTGCTGCTGTCCGCCTGCCAGGACTCCGGCGGCCTGTCCAGCAGCCGGGCCTGGAAGCCCATTCCGGCCGAAATGGTCGCCCTGATGGAGCAGAAGGGCTCGAACAAGTCCGCCCCCATCCTCCTGCGCGCCTTCAAGAAGGAGGCGGAGCTCGAAGTCTGGAAGATGCGGGCCGACGGGACCTACGCCCATCTGAAGACGTATCCCATGTGCCGCTGGTCCGGCCAGCTTGGCCCCAAGACCCGCGAGGGCGACCGCCAGGTGCCCGAGGGATTCTACACGATCACGCCCGGGCAGATGAACCCGAACTCGCAGTATTACCTCGCGTTCAACGTCGGGTATCCCAACGCCTACGACAAGGCGCACGGCTACACGGGCGGCCTCATCATGGTGCACGGCGCCTGCTCGTCGGCGGGCTGCTTCTCCATGACGGACGAACAGATCAGCGAAATCTACGCCATCGCCCGCGACGCCTTCGCGGGCGGGCAGCGCGCCATCCAGATGCAGTCCCTGCCCTTCCGGATGAACGCCGAGAACCTCGCCAAGCACCGGCTCGACCCGAACATGAAGTTCTGGCGCGAGATCAAGGAAGGCGTGGACCAGTTCGAGGTGACCAAGCGCGAGCCTCAGGTGGCCTTCTGCGGCCGCCGCTACGTGTTCAACGCCAGCCCGGCGGACGCCTCCGCGCGCCTGGACGCCAACGCCGCTTGCCCGCCTCTGCGCGAAGACGCTGAGGTGAAGGCCCTGGTGGCCCAGAAGCGCCAGGCGGAGGACGCCCGCATCGCGGAGCTCTCCGCCACAACCCAGCCGATCAAGCTGCGCTACGCGGACGGCGGCCAGCACCCCAGCTTCGCCCACGTGATGATGGTGAGCCGCCCTGAGGCGCTCGCCCAGGCGCCGGTGGAAATCGAGTTGCAGGACAAGAACAAGCCCGTGCCGGCCGCCGTGAAGATGGCGGCCCGCTCCGCCCCCGCGCCCGCCGCCAAGCCCGCTGCGGCGACCGCCTCCGCCAGCGTCTCGACGCAAGCCCCCGCGGCGCAGCCGGACGCGCCTTCGTCGGCCGCCGCGTTCGCCCCCGCTGAACCCGCGGCTGTCACGGCGCCCTTCTACAAGCGCTGGCTGGGCCTTGGCGAGGAGGCGCCCGCCGCGTCCTCAGCGAGCGCGTCCGGCGCGGCTCCCAGCGCGGCGTCCGCGCCTTCCACGAGCTCCAAGCGCACGCCCGCCGCCAGCAACGGCAAAGCGGCGGACGCGCGGCAGAAGACCTCCTCGGCGCTGCCGGCGATGATCCGGGGCGCCCAGCCGGTCCTGCCGTCGGGCCTGCTGGCCTACGCCCGGCCGAACGACTAGGTCGCCCACGTTCGCATAGCAAAAGACCCTCCGGCGCGCCGGAGGGTCCCTGTTAGTTCAATTCGTCGGGCGTTACTGGCAGACCCGCACCCGCTGGTAGCCGGCGAACTGGCCCCAGGCGTCGTAGGCGGGCTGGTTTTCCACGTAGCACTGCACCGGGTCGTAGCCAGCCGCCGGGTAATAGCCCTGCGGGGCGTAATACTGCCCGCGGGGCGCAGCCGCCGCCGCGAAGGCGCCGAGCGCCAGGGCGCCCACGACGCCGGCCGCGACCGGCGCGCCCCAGCCGCGATGATGATGACGGCGCCAGCCCGCGGACGCTTCGGTGGTCGTGGCGGCGATCATCCCGCCGAGCGCGAGAGCGGTCACGGCGGCCGTAGCGGTCTTGCGGGCGAGGGTCTTGCGAACAGCGTTCATGTCGTCCTCCGTCTGCGAGCCCTGCATCTTGGCTCGCTGCATGGTGAGACCTTAGAGGCGGACGCCTGAACGCAGCATGGCTTGCGCGTTCATCGGGCGTTCATGCAGCGAGAGGCGCCGCGGGCGTCCTGCAAAAGGGCTCGCGCTGCGCCCGTTCTCCCGGTATTGAGCGCTGATATTGCAAGTTTCGCGGCGCTGCGTCCGCCGCCGTCATTCATGTTTGGACGTTCCCGTTGGGGGAGATCGCCGTGACCCGGCCCATTGCGTCGAAAGCCGTTTTCCTTATGACGGCGTGCCTTCTGGCGGCCGGACTTTCGCTGTTCGAATACGGCGAGCTGCGCTTCGTGAAGACCGCTGCTTCTCTCTACACGGCGCGCGGCCTCGCGTACGCGCTCCTTTACGCCGCCGTGCATACGGCGGCGGTTCTGGGGCTTATGGTCGTCTGGTCCCTGCGGGGCCGCGTCATCGCCGCGACGGCGCTCGTCGTGACGGTCCTCAGCCTGTTCGCCCAGCATCTGACGATGAGCCTCTTCTCCGAGCCCCTGTCGGTGGACCATGTGAAGACGGCCGCGGAGGCGGCGGTCTCGACGTCGTTCTTCCTCAATTTTTACGCCAGGGAGATCATGGAATCCGCCGTGAAGGCCATCCTGGCCGCTCTCGCGTGCGTCTATGTCTCGCGGCGGACGACGCCGGCCGTGACCGGCTACGCGCGCGCTTTTCCGGTCGTGGCGCTCGCCTGCGCGGGCGCGCTGCTCTACCGCACGGCTGGCGTCGTGGGGCCGTTTCCATCGCCCATGCGCGCGCCGGCGATCGTCGGCGTCTCGGCCTTCTATCCCGCGCTCTATTCCGGCGGCCGGGGAGACGTGGCCAGCGACATGACGCCCATCCCGGACAGCGCAGCCAGCGTCGTCCTGATGGTCGTGGATGAATCGATCGCCGCGGACTACCTGAGCATCAACGGATACAGGCTCCCCACGACGCCGTTTCTGGAGTCCATCGCAGGCGCGTACGTGAACATGGGCCGGGCGGTCAGCGCCGGCAACCACTCGGCGCTCACCAACATGATCCTGCAGAGCGGGCTGCGGGCGGACCAGATTCCCGACGCCCCGCAGAGCGCGCTGCGCGAACCCAACATCTTCCAGTACGCCCGGAAGGCCGGATACCGGACGCTCTACATCGACGGTCAGGCGTCGCCGCGCATGTTCGTCAACTACATGAGAAAGGCCGACCTGGAGACCGTGGACGATTTCGTCCGCGTCACCGAATACGCGCTCGGCGGGCCGGTCTACGAGCGCGACCTCGCAGCCCTGGAGATCATCCGCGAGGCGCGCAGGACGCACGAAAAGCTCTTCGTCTACCTGATGAAGAACGGCGCGCACTTTCCCTATGAAATCCAGTATCCGCCCCACCGGAAGGTCATCGCCGATCCAGCCCCGGCCGCGAACGCAGCCCATCAGGCGATGAAGATCGAATACGCCAACGCGCTGCGATGGTCGGTCGACGACTGGTTGGCGAAATTGCTGCCGGAGATCGACCTCTCCCGCTCGGTTGTTTTCTACACGGGCGACCATGGGCAATCGATCGAACAGGGCGGCGAGGGCACCGGAACCCACGGCAAGGTCGCGGACCCGCCGCTCTCCCAGGCCTCGGTGCCCATGCTGGCGTTCGGACGCATGGCGGACGAAAAGCTGCGGCCGGTGGCGCATGCCCTGCAGGACAAGACCTCTCACTTCCAGCTGTTTCCATCGCTGCTGGTCATGATGGGCTACCCGGAGGCCGAGGCGAGCGCGCGGTTCGGCCCCCCGCTCTGGAAACCCCTCGAAGGCCCGCGAGTCTTCGTCAGCGGCGATCTGTTCGCGCGCGGACGCGCGTTCAGGAACGTGGCCGATTGAGGGTCAGACCGTGGGCTTCCGCGCCCGTGGACGGAGGGCGTTCAAGCAGGCGACGATCTGTTTGGCGAAACGCCGGACGCCCAGCGTCTTGCGACGAGGATACGTGCGGGCGAACGCGTCCCGGCTGTATTGGGCGTCCGCAGGATATGACGCGAGAAAACTCTTGTCGGCCGGGAGATGCAGAAGGAAGCAGTCCAGAAAGTGCGCGAAGGGCCGTTGCGGATGTTTGGTGTCCGCGTTCCAGTATCTGCCGACCACTCGGGTCGATCCTGCGTCGGCGATATGGAGGCCGCCGCGCCGCAACGCCTCAAGGGCCGCAGAGGTGACCATCTCGTCGCCCACGTGATGCAGGGATTCGATGTCGCTCACATATCGATCGAAGAGATCGTCCGTCTTGTCGCTGAGCAGGCCGAAGAACGCGGGCGTCCCGGCGATGAACTCGCCCCCCGACCATCTGCCTTCCGACGCCATCCCGTGAATTCTGGAGAGGTCTTGTATGACGCGCTCTTCTCCATATGCGGGCAGCACCTGATCGGAGATGTCGTAGCATGCAGGCAGCTCGGCCTCCGCCAGGTTCCCGAACGTGCGCGGCGCGTCCGCAAGACAGATCATGTCGACGTCGCAAAGAACCACATAGGCGGACGAAAGGCGTGAGAAGAACCTGAACACGTCCAGCTTGTAATGCGCCGAATAAAAGCGCGCGCCCTCCGGCGCCTTCAGGCGGAAGGGCATTTCCTGAATGACAAGATCGCCCGCGTCCGCCCCGAGGGACTTGCGAAGCGCCGCTTCGTCGTTCGTGAGCAGCGTGTACGGCAGGCCATGCGCCTTCAGCGAGCGGGAGAGCGTCAAGGCGCAGCGGGCGTACAATTCAACCTGCTCGTCGAAGCTTCCCATGGAAGCGTTGACGGACGCTCGTTCGTTTTCCGCCAAATGAAGCAGACTGTAAAAGTGCATGCCAAATCACGTCGAGGTTAAATTTGCGCAGCGAAAGAACGGGTAGGCGACAGCCGCAATATGGCTGTCGCAAGCGACCGGATCAGGGAGAGGCCGGGAGGGTTGGCGCCCCGGGGCTCGTGGTCAGACCAGCGCCCCGTGGCAGTGCTTGAACTTCTTGCCGGAGCCGCACGGGCATGACTCGTTGCGGCTCACCTTGCCCCACGTCGCGGGGTCGGCGGGGTCCCGCGGCGGGGCCTCGGAGGCGGCGGACGCGAAGGCGAACGCAGGCGCGGCGAGCAATTCGGGCGCGAATTCGCCGGCTGCGATGCGCGCGTTGATCTGGTCGAGATCCACGCCTTCCGCGCCGGCGTCGAGCGCTTCCGGGTAGCCCTCGCCGTCCATTGGAGGCGCGTCGAACTGGATTTCCACGCGCATCAATTGCTGCGTGGTGACTTCGTGCCAGCGGCCGATGAGCGCGTTGAAAAGCTCGAAGGCTTCCGACTTGTACTCGTTCAGCGGATCGCGCTGCGCGTAGCCGCGCCACCCGATGACCTGACGCAGATGCTCGAGCTGCACGAGATGCTCGCGCCAGAAATGGTCCAGCACCTGCAGCACGATCTGCTTCTCGACCATGCGCATGACGTCGGGCGTGTTGCGCTCCACGCGCGCCGCATACGAGTCCTCGGCGAGCTTGTGGATGCGCTCGGAAATCTCCTCTTCGCCGATGCCCTCCTCCCGGGCCCAATCGGCCACCGGGGCTTCGAGGTTCAACGTGGATTTAAGGGCTTCGTCGAGGCCCTCGATATCCCACGCTTCCGGATAGGACTCGCGCGGGATGTGCTTGCCGACGATGTCGTCGATGACGTTGCCGCGCATGTTGCCGACGGTCTCTTCGACCGATTCCAGCGCCATCATCTCACGGCGCTGCTCGAACACTACCTTGCACTGGTCGTTGGCGACGTCGTCGTACTTGAGGATGTTCTTGCGGATGTCGAAGTTGCGCGCCTCGACCTTCTGCTGCGCCTTCTCGAGCGCCTTGTTGATCCACGGATGGACGATGGCCTCGTCTTCCTTGAGGCCGAGTTTGACGAGCATCGAATCCATGCGGTCGGATCCGAAAATGCGCATCAGATCGTCCTGCAGCGACAGGAAGAATTTCGAGCGGCCCGGATCGCCCTGACGGCCGCC
>JAQGJX010000027.1 GCA_028290405.1 Hyphomicrobiales bacterium | reverse complement strand
CCCGGGCGGGACGCGTGAGCGGCGGGCGCCCGCCGGCCTTCGAGCGCCGGCGGCGCGCCTATTCGTTTGGCCTCAGGGCCGAATCCCTCGCGACGTTGTACCTGCGCCTGACGGGCTGGCGCATTCTGGCGCGGCGCTACCTGGCGCCCGGCGGGGAGATCGACGTGATCGCCATGCGGGGCGACGTGGTGGCCTTCGTGGAGGTGAAGGCGCGCGGCACCCTGGAGGCGGCCGCGATCGCCATCACACCCGAGAAGCGCCGGCGCATCAGCCGCGCCGCGCGTCGCTGGGTGGCCCAGAACCCGTGGGCGATGGACAAGACGCTGCGCGGAGACGCCATGCTGCTGGCGCCGCGCCGGTGGCCGCAGCGCCGCGCAGGCGAGGTGGAGCTGGACGTCTAGCGGCCGCTATTTGTAGATCTCCTTGGCGCGGTCGTACATTTCCTGAATGCGCGTGAAATCCTCGTCCACCAAGGGCTTCACGTTCGAAAGCGCGCGCGCTTCCTCCGGCAGGTCGGCCTTCAGGTCCTTGATGACGATGCCGTGGCCGTCGCGGGCGTAGACCGCCTGCGCCTCGTCGCTGAAGTAGAAATTCAGCATCAGCCTTGCGGCGTTGGGATGGGGCGCGTTGCGGAAGATTCCCACCGAGTAGGAGCCGTAGGTGGAGCCCTCGGAGGGCATGACGTACTTGACCGGCAGGCCCTTGATCTTGGCGTAGTCGCCAAGGATCAGCGGAATGTAGATCGCGAACTCGCCGCGCGCCACGCGGCGGGTGGCCTCGTTGTAGTCGCGCGAGAACGTGAGGTTCTGGGCGGCCAGCTTTTCGTGAAACTCGCGGCCCCACTTGTCGTACGTCATGTGGAACATGACGCGCCCGCCGCCTGACGCGCGGGGGTCGTCGCTGAGGATCCGGCCCTTCCACTTGGGGTCCAGCAGATCGCGCCAGCCCTTGGGCTCGTCCTGCGGCTTCACCACGGAGGTGTTGACCAGGAAGCCGTAGTTGATGGTGAAGACCGGCACCGTGAAGCCGTCGACGCGGGAGGCGAACTCCGGCTTCAGCCGGGCCGTTCCGGGCATCGGGGCCAGCTTCTGCAACGACCCGTCGCCGATGAAGCCCGTGGTGTGCTGCGACAGGGCGTTGTGCGAGACGTCCCCCAGGAAGCGGCCGGCGGAGTGCTCCACGCGGGTGCGCTCGCGAATCTCCGTGCCGCGCGCCATGAGGTATTCGACCTTGATGCCGTAGGCTTTCTCGAACGCGTCCCCGATGGCCTTGTGGGTGTTGGGCGAGACGTAGGCCGAATAGACCACGACCTTGCCCTCCTTCTTGGCGGCGGCCACCACCTGGTCCCAGTCTTCGGGGGCGGCGGGCGCCGACGTCTGGGCGGCGGCGGGGGCCGGCAGGGCGAGGGACAGCAGCGTGGCGGCGAGGGCCGCCAGGGGGCTGCGCGTGTGCGCGGTCTTCAGCATCGTTCCTCCCGGGAGAGCGCAGTGCGCGTTCAAGCGCTTGCCGGCAGGGTAGGAAATTCGCCGGGCCCGCGCAAACGCAAAAGGCCGCCGCGCGCGCGACGGCCTTCGTGTGCGTCGCGGCGTTCCTACTTCGAGCGGTCGTACGCGCCCAGGCCCGGGCGGTAGGACTTCTCGTCCAGGAACTGCTTCATGCCCTTGACGTCGCCCTGCTCGGGATCGCGCAGCTTCGTCTGGTCGGACTTGGCGGCGAGATATTCGGCGGCGGCGTCCCACGGCAGGTCGCGCACGTAATGGTAGCCCTGCTTGCAGGCGCGCAGCACGTGGGGATTCTTCTTCATCAGCGTTTCCGCGAGCTTCGTCACGCGCGGCACGAGCTGGTCCTTCGGCACGGCGAAATTCACGACGCCGATCTCTTCCGCCCGGCGCCCGTCGAACGTCTCGCCGGTCATGATGTAGTACAGCGCCTGGCGCTGCAGCACCGCCATGGCGATGGACTTGGTGACGATGCCGGCCGGGATGATGCCCCAGTTGATCTCCGAAAGGCCGAACGTCGCGTCCTCATCGGCGATCGCGAGGTCGCACGCGAGCAGCACCTGGAACGCGCCCCCGAAGCACCAGCCGTTGACCATCGCGATCGTCGGCTTGGGGAAGTGCATCATGCGGCGCCATTGCCACTGGGAGTTCGCCTTGTGCAGGCGCTCGCGCAGCACCGGGTGGCCGGCGTCGGGCTCGCGGAAGTATTCCTTCAGGTCCTGCCCGGCCGAAAACGCGTCGCCGGAACCGGTGATGACGACCACGCGGCAATCGTCGTCCATCTCCAGATGGTCGAGCACCTCGTTCATCTCGAACACGATGCCGGGATTGATGGCGTTGCGCTTCTCGGGGCGGTTCATCGACACCCAGGCGATGCCGGCCTCGATGCGCACCAGAACGTTCTTGCCGCCGGGCATGATCTTCTCGCCCGACGCGTTCGCGTCATTGCTCACTTGAACCTCCTCCCTGTGTTGAATATAAGGATTCCTTAGATCAGGCAGGATAAATCGCGTCAAGGCGATCTGCTTGGCCGGAAGCCGCCGGGCGAACGCGCCGGGCGTGCGCAATGCGCGACGGCGCGTTTGCGAGGGAGGGCAGTTTGGGTCGACCAAGGCCGAGCACGATCTATCTTCTGCACCAGAGCAGCCAGGCGCTGCGCTCGCGGCTGGAGCATGCGTTCCGCTCGCTGGGCGCCACGGGCATCCAGTACACGATCCTGGGGCTGCTGGACCGGCACGCGGGCCTGTCGTCCGCCGACCTCTCGCGCCGCTTTTTCGTGACCCCGCAGACCATGAACCAAATCGTCGGCGGCATGGCCCGCCGTGGGCTGATCGAGCGCACGTCCAGCGACTCAAACCGCCGCATCCTTGAGATGACGCTCACGCCCGCCGGGCGCACCTTGCTGGAGCGCTGCGAGGAGGTGGCCGACAAGGTGGAGGCCGAGGCGCTTGCGCTCCTGCCCGAGCGCGCCCTAGAGGAGATGCGCCAGCACCTGCGGCTCCAGCTCAAGCAATTGCGCGCGTCCGCCCCTGCGCCCACCGAGGAACTGCTGGCGGCGCGCATCGCCGCCCGCGACGCAGCGCCCG
>JAQGJX010000170.1 GCA_028290405.1 Hyphomicrobiales bacterium | reverse complement strand
GGCGTTCCGGGAGATCGCGCGGCTCACCGGCGGCGCATATGCGGCGTTCGACGCCTCCGCGCCGGCGCGGCTGGCGGACCTCTTGTCGGCGGCGGCCGCCTACGCCGCCGGAGGCCGCGCCGCGCTGGAAAAGCAGGCCCGCGACGGCGGCGCGGCGGCGCGCCTGCTTCTTGGCCAAATGCGATAGGACGGGAACCCGAGCGTGATCAATTTCCTCATCGCGATGTCCCTGCTCTTTGGCGTGTATTGGGCCATCCGGTTCTTCGCCCGCACGCCCCCGGCCGCCATGGCGCGGCTGGTCAAGTCCGGCGCGGGCCTGGCCGCCATGGGGCTGGCGGCTCTTCTGCTGGTCCGGGGACGGTGGGATTTCGCCGTCGCCGTGGGTGGCGTGGGCCTGTGGCTCCTGGGGCTCGCCGCCCCGCCGGGCTGGACGCAGCAATTCCGCAAGGCGGGTTCGCGCGGCCCCGGCGCCTCGCGGGTGCGCTCCGCCATGGTTGAAATGGAGCTGGACCACGACACCGGGTCCATCGACGGCAGCGTGCTGGCGGGGCCGTTCGAGGGACGCCGCCTGTCGGATCTTGCGCGCGAGGACCTCGAAGGCCTCCACCGCGCCTGCCGCATGGACGACCCGGAGGGCGCGCGCCTACTCGAAGCTTATCTCGACCGCCGGTTTCCCGGATGGGGTGCGGCACACGAGCGTGATGGCGACCGGGCCCAGCCCGACCGCCGCGTGACCGCGATGTCCGAGGATGAAGCTTATGAGATCCTGGGACTTGCCAAGAACGCGCCGCGTGAAGAGATCGCGCGGGCGCACCGCGCGCTCATGAAGAAACTGCATCCCGATCACGGGGGTACGACGAGCCTGGCCGCCCGGGTAAACGAGGCCAAGGATGTCCTCATGCGTCGTCATCGATAACTCCTACGCGATGACCTGAAACACTTACGCAATGCACACGCCGGCGCTGGGCTTTACGCGCCCAGGCCCGGCGGCCTTCAGTTACGGGTGGCGAAACATCCAAACCCCGACTTCTTCAAGGTCTTGCAGGCGGCTTCCGCGCCGTCGGCGTCGAGGCCCGCGAAACGGGCGCGCCACAGGGTTTCCCCGCCCTTCTGCACCTTCTCGGTGAACGGACGGGCGGAGGCGAGCGCCGAGCGGCCCTGGCTGCGCGCCCGGGCCAGCAGTTCGTTCGCCTTCTCCTGGTCGTCCGTCGCGCCGATCTGGATCACGATTCCGCTCTCGCGAGCGCTTTCCTTCACGGCGCTGGCCTTGGCGGGGGCGGCGGAGGGCGCGGGCGTGTGGACGGCGGCGAGCTGGGTGGGCGCCGGGGCGCGGGCCACGCGCGAGCTTTCCTCAGGAATGCCAGCCGGGGGCGTCAGGTCGCCCTCGCGGCCGCGCGTCGCCTGGCCGGTGACGATCCCGCGCGGGCCGTTGACCCAGCGCAGCGTCGAGGGCGTCGCGCTGGCGCCGGAAGCCGACGAACGCGTCGAGCCGTCGAGCGCGCCCGGCGTGGAGGTGCGGATGGACGCGGTGCTCTCGCCCGCGGCGGAAATCACGGCCGGCCGGGCCGCAGGGGCGTAGGCGACCAGCGCGACAGGGCGCAGGCCGTCGTTGTCCAGTTGGCGCTCCAGCGGGCGCGGCGCCTCGATCTGGCGCTCGAGCGGACGCTCCACGGGGCGCGGCGCTTCGGCCGTCCGCACGGGCTCTGGCTGGCGAACCGGCTCGGCCTTGCGCACGGGCGCGGGCTCCGGCGCCTCGACTTCCGCCACCATCGTGGCGGTGCGCGTCTTCGAGCCCCGGTCGATGTGCTCCTCGACGAGGTTGGCCATGATCTGGTCGCGGTGGCCGCCCGAGCGTCCGCCCAGCACGACGCCCACGATGCGGCGCCCGTCGCGCTTGGCGGAGGTCAGGAGGTTGAAGCCCGACGCGCGGGTGTAGCCGGTCTTGATGCCGTCCACGCCCTCGATGCGTCCGAGCAGCTTGTTGTGGTTGCGGATCGATCCGCGCCCGAACTGGAAGGCGTGGATGGAGAAGTAGGGATAGTACTTCGGGAACCGCTCCTGCACCGCGCGCCCCAGAATCGTCAGGTCGTGGGCGGTCGTCACCTGCTCGGGGTCCGGAAGGCCCGAGGCGTTGGCGAAGTTCGTGCGGGTCATGCCCAGCGAATGGGCCTTGCGGGTCATCATCTCCGCAAAGCGCTCCTCGTCGCCCCCAAGGGCTTCCGCCAGCGCGACGGCGATGTCGTTCGCCGAGCGCGTCACGAGGGCCCGGATGGCGTTGTCGACGCTGATCGTGGAGCCCGGCCGAAGGCCGAGCTTGGTGGGCGGCTGGCGGGCCGCGTTGGCCGAGATCGGGATGTCGCTGTCGAGCCGCATCTTGCCGCGCTCGAGCTGCTCGAACAGCATGTAGAGCGTCATCACCTTCGTGATGGACGCGGGATGCCGCAGGGCGTTCTCGTTCTGCGCGTAGAGAACCTTGCCTGAATTGGCGTCCACGACCATCGCCGCATAGGGGGGCGTGTAGCCCGGCGCCCTGCGATGACGGGTGCGGGCGTCCGCCGGCGCCGCCATCGCGCTCATCACCACAGCGACGCTGACTCCCGCCACGAACCTGAGCGACAGGCAACGCATCCTGGTCACGCTGAACACACCCATACGCCGTCCCCGGAAGGTCCTGCGGGCCACGCCAGAGCGACGCCCGTGTGACCGAAACACAACATGCTCGGACGTTAGGCGACGGGGGTTACGCGGGGGTTAATGTCGTCTTGCCAAGGTCGCTCAATTTACGACAGCCTGAGCTTCGCCATCCGGAAATTGTGCGGTGCAAAAAGATTCGTTGACAATATGGTGCAGTGCACATACAAAGATTCTCGTGATGAACGGGCAGGCCATTTCCCAGCGTCTGCCCCTCGGATGACAAACCAACGAGGGTGACATGTTCAAGAATTTTGAAGACCTGCAGAAGTTCAGCAAGGACCAGATCGAAGCCGCCACGGCCTCGACGGCCACCATTTCCAAGAGCGTCCAGCAGATCGCCACGGAGGCGACCGAATTTTCCAAGAAGTCCCTCGAGACCGCCGGTTCGACCTTCGAGAAGCTGGTCGGCGTGAAGTCGCTCGAGAGCGCGATCCAGATCCAGACGGACTACGCCAAGTCGGCCTACGAGGCGCTCGTCGCCCAGTCGACGAAGATGGGCGAGCTCTACACGGGCCTCGCCAAGGAATTCATGAAGCCGGTCGAAGAGGCCGTCGCCAAGGTCCAGGCTGTCGCCAAGTAAGGCGCCCTGCCCGCCGGGCTCGCCCGGCGCCAAGACGATCAAGCCCGGCTTCGCGCCGGGCTTTTTTGCGTCTGGGTCCCGGCGGCGATCTCCCGGCGGGTTTCGTGCGTATACACGGCAATCTCCGCAAGGCGCTGGCGCCGCCCTGCGGCTCTGCTACGCTCGCTGAGAAACCTAAATCGCCCCGGCGGATGGTCTGGCGGGACGCGTGCCGGCTACCTAGATTATGATTGCCGGACACGAAGAGACTGTTGCAATCGAGAGGGTCGATGAGGGTAAAATCAGCTGCCTGCGACCGGAACGGAGACCGCTGGTGAGTTTTCTATCGAGCCCCCGCGCCGCTGGCGTTCGCCCGCGCAGCGTCGACCTGCGCAACGCGGCGCCCCGAATGGCGCGCGATCCGCAGCGCGGCGACGGCGACGACCAGAAAGGCTCCGGGAACGGAACCGGCGCGGCGGTCATCACCCGCACGCGCACGCAGACCAAGAAGCCGAGCCTTTATCGGGTTTTGCTGCTGAACGACGACTACACGCCGATGGAATTCGTCGTCACGGTTCTTCGCCGCTATTTCAACAAGAACTCCGACGAGGCTACGCGCATTATGTTCCACGTGCACCAGCACGGGGTCGGCGAATGCGGGGTGTTCACGTACGAAGTCGCCGAGACCAAAGTGACGCAAGTCATGGACTTCGCCCGAAAGCACCAGCACCCTTTGCAGTGCATCATGGAAAAGAAGTGACAGGAGCCCACATGCCGACCTTCTCACGGAATCTGGAACAGTCGCTGCATCGTGCGCTCGCGGTCGCGAACGAACGCCGCCATGAATACGCCACCCTCGAACACCTGCTCCTGAGCCTTCTCGACGACGGCGACGCCGCCGCCGTCATGCGCGCCTGCTCGGTCGATCTCGAAGCCCTGAAGAAGAGCCTCGTGGACTACATCGACCATGAGCTGGCGAACCTCGCCACCAACGGCCGCAACGATGAAGCCAAGCCCACAGCGGGCTTCCAGCGCGTGATCCAGCGCGCCGTGATCCATGTGCAATCGTCCGGTCGCGAGGAGGTGACCGGCGCCAACGTGCTCGTCGCCATCTTCGCGGAGCGCGAAAGCCATGCGGCTTATTTCCTGCAGGAGCAGGACATGACTCGCTACGACGCGGTCAATTACATCAGCCACGGCATCGCCAAGCGTCCCGGCATGAGCGATTCTACGCGCGGTCCGCGCGGCGCCGAGGAAGAGCAGGAGCGCGGCGATCCGCGCGAGCGCCCAGAGAGCGGCGACGCCAAGAAGAAGGAAGGCGCGCTCGACGCTTATTGCGTCAACCTGAACAAGAAGGCGCGCGAGGGCCGCATCGACCCGCTCATCGGCCGCGAGTCCGAAGTGCAGCGCACCATCCAGGTGCTGTGCCGCAGGCAGAAGAACAACCCGTTGCTGGTGGGCGACCCTGGCGTCGGCAAGACCGCCATCGCCGAAGGCTTGGCGCGCAAGATCATCAAGGGCGAAGTCCCCGAGGTGCTCGCCAAAGCCACCGTGTTCTCGCTGGACATGGGCACGCTGCTGGCCGGAACCCGTTATCGCGGCGACTTCGAAGAGCGCCTGAAGCAGGTGATGAAGGAGATCGAGCAGCACAAGAACGCGATCCTCTTCATCGACGAGATCCACACGGTGATCGGCGCCGGCGCCACGTCAGGCGGCGCGATGGACGCCTCGAACCTGTTGAAGCCCGCGCTCGCCCAGGGCTCGCTGCGCTGCATCGGCTCCACGACCTACAAGGAATATCGCCAGTATTTCGAGAAGGACCGTGCGCTGGTGCGCCGCTTCCAGAAGATCGACGTGAACGAGCCCTCGGTGCCGGACACCATCGAAATCGTGAAGGGCCTCAAGCCCTATTTCGAGGACTTCCATCGCATCCGCTACACCAGCGACGCCATCAAGGCCGCGGTGGAATTGTCCGCGCGCTACATTCACGACCGCAAGCTGCCCGACAAGGCGATCGACGTGATCGACGAGACGGGCGCGAGCCAGATGCTTCTGCCTGAATCCAAGCGCAAGAAGACCATCGGGGTGAAGGAGATCGAGCAGACCATCGCCACGATGGCGCGCATTCCCCCCAAGACCGTGTCGAAGGACGACGCGGAGGTCTTGCAGCATCTGGAGACCACGCTGCGTCGCGTGGTGTACGGACAGGACAAGGCCATCTCGGCGCTCACCGCGTCGATCAAGCTCGCCCGCGCGGGCCTGCGCGACGGCGAGAAGCCCATCGGCAGCTATCTCTTTTCCGGCCCCACGGGCGTCGGCAAGACCGAGGTGGCGCGCCAGCTCGCCAAGTCGCTGGGCGTGGAGCTCGTGCGCTTCGACATGTCGGAGTACATGGAGCGCCACACGGTCTCGCGCCTCATCGGCGCGCCTCCCGGCTACGTGGGCTTCGACCAAGGCGGCCTTCTGACGGACGCCATCGACCAGCATCCCCATTGCGTGCTGCTTCTCGACGAAATCGAGAAGGCGCATCCGGACCTCTACAACATCCTGTTGCAGATCATGGACCACGGGAAGCTGACCGACCACAACGGCAAGAAGATCGACTTCCGCAACGTCATCCTCATCATGACGACGAACGCCGGCGCCGCCGACATGGCGCGGCCCGCCTTCGGGTTTGCGAAGTCGCGCCGGGAGGGCGAGGACATGGAGGCGATCAACAGGTTGTTCGCGCCCGAATTCCGCAACCGTCTCGACTCGATCGTGCAGTTCGGCCATCTGCCGGTGGAAGTGATCCGCCAGATCGTCGACAAGTTCATCGCCCAGCTCGAAATCCAGCTCGGCGACCGCAACGTGACGATCGAACTCAGCGACGAGGCCCGCACCTGGCTGGTGGAGAACGGCTACGACCCGATGATGGGCGCGCGTCCCATGGCCCGCGTCATCCAGCAGCACATCAAGACGCCACTGGCCGACGAAGTGCTGTTCGGCCGCCTCAAGGGCGGCGGCACGGTGCGCGTGGTCGTGGCGCCGGACGAGAACGGCAAGAACAAGCTGGCGTTCCTGTATCCGGAAGGCCCGGCCCTGCCCAAGCCCGACAAGGAAGTCGTGGAAGCGCGCAAGAAGCGCAAGCCCCGCGAGGAGCCCGAAGTGCGCCGCGCCAAGGCGCGCAAGTCCGGCGACGCGACGGACGGCGACGACACGTCAGGCCCGGAGTCGGGCCCGGGCGAAGACCCGCGCGGCGGCATCGTGCCGAAGGTGCCGTTGAAGGGGTAAAGCGCCCGGACGCACAGCGATCCGGGGCCCAGGGGCTACGAGCGAGAGCTTGCGGCTCTGGGTCCCGGGTTCCGCCTCGCGGCCCCGGGAAAGTGGGCGTGGGGACGGCGCGACGGAACGACCCCGCAGCCCTCAGCCCCTGCCCTCGAACGGCATTTTCGTGGCCTTGATGGTCATGAACAGCACGTTGGTCTCCAGCGGCAGGCTCGCCATGGCGACCACCGCCTTGCCGACGTGGTCGAGCGCCATGGTGGCTTCCGGGCGGATTGAGCCGTCCGGCTGCGGCACGCCGCGCTTCATCTTGTCGGCCATGGAGCTTTCGGCGTTGCCGATGTCGATCTGCCCCACGGCGATGTCGTACTTGCGGCCGTCCAGCGACGACGCCTTGGTGATGCCCGTGACCGCGTGCTTGGTCGCCGTGTAGGCGATGGAGTTCGGGCGCGGGGTGTGGGCCGAGATCGATCCGTTGTTGATGATGCGCCCGCCCATGGGCTCCTGCGCCTTCATCAGCCGGAACGCGGCCTGCGTGCACAGGAACATGCCGTCGAGATTGACCCCCACGACCGTGCGCCACGCCTCGAACGGCAGGTCCTCCAGCAGCGAGGGCGGGCCGCCCATGCCGGCGTTGTTGAACAGGAGGTCCAGCCGCCCAAACTCCGATTTCACGCGCGCGAACAGCGCCTCCACCTGCTCGGGCTTGCTGACGTCGCATGCGATGGGCAGGGCGCGCGCGCCTGTGGCGCGGATGTCGGCGGCCGCCGCCTCCAGCACGTCCATGCGGCGGCCCGCGATCGCCACCGCGAACCCCGCGCCCGCAAGGGCCAGCGCCGCCGCGCGGCCGATGCCCGTGCCGCCGCCCGTCACCAGAGCGAATTTCTCCGTCATGCCGTCTCCCCCTCTTCAATCGTCATCAGCCGCGCGCCCTGACCGGCCTGCGCGCCGACGTTTGTCGCCACCGCATGCACCCGCCCCGACCGGGGCGCAAGCACAACGTGCTCCATCTTCATGGCCTCGATGACCGCGAGCCGCTGACCGCGCGACACCACGTCGCCCGCCTGCACGAACAGCGACACGACGCGGCCCTGCAAGGGCGAGAGCACCGCCCCGTCGCCGTCAGCCTCCTCGCCCGCGCGCTCCAGCGGATCAGGAAAGCGCACCTGCGTCTGGCGCCCGCCGCGCAACACGAACACGCTGTCGCCGCCCGCCACCCCCAACAGCGGGCCGCAACGCCACCACTCCCCCTCCGGGGACGCCGTGCAGCGATGGCCGTCGAACGTTCCCACGGGATCGCCCGCGCTCCATTCCACGCTCGCCCCCACAGGCTCCCCGTCGGCCGCCGCCATGAGCGGCGTGCGGCGCGGTCCGGCGAACTGGAAGGCGTCAGGCACGCTCCACGGATCTGGCCCGGCGACGCCGCGCTCCATTTGGGCGTGCGCGGCGGCCGCGAACGCGATCGCCTCGCCGTCCCGCTCCGGCGCGCCGCGCCCGGCGAGCTTGCGATCCACCGCGCCCGTGTCGAAATCGCCTGCGCGAAATCCCCCGTCCGCCACCAGCTCGCGCAGCAGCGCGAGATTGGTGCGCACGCCCGCCGCCAGCGTCTCGTCCAGCGCCCGCGCCAACGCGTCCAGCGCCGCGTCACGCGTGGCGCCCTGCGCGATGATTTTCGCGATCATGGGATCGTAAAAGCCGGACACCTCGCCGCCCTGCTCCACGCCCGCGTCCACCCGCACGCCGGCCGGCAGGCGCAGGGCGTGCAGCGTCCCGGGAGACGGCAGGAAACCGCGGTCCGGATCCTCCGCGTAAAGCCGCGCCTCCACCGCGCAGGCCTGCAGGCTGATCTGCGCCTGACGCAGCGGCAGGGGTTCGCCCGCCGCAACGCGGAACTGCCAGTCCACAAGGTCCAGCCCCGTCGCCAGCTCCGTGACCGGATGCTCAACCTGCAGGCGCGTGTTCATTTCAAGGAAGAAGAAGTTGTCCGGGGCCAGCCCGCGCGCGCCGTCGACGATGAACTCCACCGTGCCAGCTCCCACGTAGCCGACGGCCCGCGCCGCCGCGACCGCCGCCGCGCCCATGGCGGCGCGCACGCCCTCCGTCATGCCCGGCGCGGGCGCTTCCTCGATGATCTTCTGATGCCTGCGCTGCAACGAGCAATCGCGCTCGAAGAGATGCACGACCTCGCCGTGGGCGTCGGCGAACACCTGCATCTCGATATGGCGCGGACGCTCCACATAGCGCTCGAGAAGCACCCGCGCGTCGCCGAAGAACGCCTGCGCCTCGCGCTGCGCGCCCGCCAGCGCGTCGTCGAAATCGTCCGGCGCGTCGACGCGGCGCATGCCCTTGCCGCCGCCGCCCGCGATGGCCTTCACCAGCACCGGATAGCCGATGGCCTGCGCCTGCGCGCGCAGATGCGCGGCGTCCTGCCGCGCGCCCTCATAGCCCGGCACGACGGGCACGCCGGCGGCGCGCATCAGCGCCTTGGCGCGGTCCTTCAGCCCCATGTCGCGCATGGCCGACGGCGGCGGGCCAACGAACACGAGGCCCGCGTCCGCGCAGGCCTGCGCGAAGTCCGCGTTCTCCGACAGGAAGCCATAGCCCGGATGAAGGCACTCGGCCCCCGTGCGGCGGGCGACGTCGAGAATGGCGGCTCCGTCGAGGTAGGATTGGGCCGCTGGCGCGGGCCCTACCCGGTGCGCCTCGTCGGCGAGACGCACATGGGGCGCGCCCGCGTCGGCGTCCGAATAGATCGCAATGACGCGCATGCCGAGCCGCCGCGCCGTGCGCAGCACCCGAAGCGCGATCTCCCCCCTGTTGGCGATCAGCACCGATCCGAACATGGCTGGAGAGTGCGCGAACCCGCGCGCGCAGGCAAGCCAGCCTCAGGCGGCGGCCTTCACGCCCCGACGCTCGCGCAGGGCCTTGGCGAGGATCGACCAGGCGGACTGGAACAGCAGGCCCGCGACGAACACGTCGAGCGCATATTCGGGCCAGCGCTGGGGATACACCCGCGCGCCAAAGCCCAGCCCCACATAGATCGTGGTCTTGACGATGTCGTTGCGCGAGGCGAGCCATGTGGCGGCGATCAGCGCGTTCTCGGAGGCGCGGAAGCGCCAGAGAGCCGCGACGACGAGGATCGCGATGACGACCGCGCTGGCGGCTGAAAAGCCGAAGACCAGCGCCTCGATGGGGCGCGGATTGGCGATCTTGTCGGCGAGGTCCCAGAGCGTGTGCGCGCCCGCCGTCGCCATGATGAGCGCAATGACCAGCGCCGAGGACTTCTCGGCCGTCTCCCCCCGGCCGAACACGATGGCCGCGAGCCCGTACAGCAGCACGTCGTAGATCCAGTCCACGCCGTCCTTGAACAGCGTCAGGTTGCCAAGGCTCAGCGCGACCGCGATCTGTCCGGCGGCGAACAGCGCGATGCCGAGGGCGACGAACCAGATGGCGCGGGTGAAGGCGCGCGCTTCATGGACTGGATCGGAAAAGCTCATGGGGCGATCATACAGAGCCGCGCTGAGAAATCCCGCCTGGGACGCGCTCGATCTCGCCAGCGCCGCGTTCCCTCCCCTCAGGGGAGGGACAGGGTGGGCCTGGCTCCATCCTGCAAAGCGCCGTGGCCTACCCCACCCCGGCCCTCCCCTGAGGGGAGGGAGTAGGCGCGAGGGCTTCAGCGGGACACAGCTCTCTTCTGCAAGCACTGCTCTCCCCCCCTGAGGGGAGGGAGCGCGCGGGGCTAAGCGCAATCCGGCGAACAGCCGGGGAGCGGCCTCAAGGCTTGCTTGTCGCCCATGACGACTTCTCGACGACCGGCCATGGCGTCTTGAACAGCGTCTCGAACTCGGCGAGGATTTCCTCGCCCGACATCGGGCTCAGCTCCGTGCCGATCTTGCGCGCCTCCTCGATCTGCACAGGGTCCTTGGCCATGTCCATCAACGCCTTGCGCAGCGCCGCCACGCGGTCCGCCGGGACCCCGGGGGGCGCGGCGAGCGGGCGGGTGAGCTCCGACACGCCGAAGACCAGCTTCGCCATCTGGATTTCCTCGTCGGTCTTCAGCAGCGAGTAGATGTTCGTCGCCTTGCCGAAATACTCGACGTTGCGGTTGAAGCCCGTCTGCACGAACAGCACGAGATCGCCGTTCTTGTAGTCGTTGGCGTAGGCCGTCCGGACGGTGGATTCGAACATGCCGCAGGAACCGCCAGCCTCGCCCGATTGCATCGCGAGGTTGATCTCGCGCGTGCCCTTGTAGCCCGCCACCACCTTGAGGTTCGCGCCCAGCACGTTCTTCATGAACAGCGGCCAGCGCGTCAGCGGCGCGTCGCCGCCGTCCGAGCCGAACACAACCGTCTGCTTGGCGGCGATGAGGTCTTCGAGGGTGCGGATGTTCTGGCCCGCGCCCTTCCAGACGCCGCACGCCAGCGTGTCGCGATGGAGGTTGCCGATCCAGTTGAACTTCAGCGTGTCGAACTTGGCGTTCACGTCGCGGTAAAGCGGCATCATGGCGACGGTGGACGAGAACACGCCCAGCACCGAGCCGTCCTTGGGGGCGACGTTGTAAAGGTTGTTGGCGGCCAAAAGGCTGCCAGCGCCGGTGACGTTCTGCACCACCACCGTGGGATTGCCGGGGATGTGGCGGCCGATGTGGCGGCTGACGAGCCGGGCCGTCGTGTCATACCCGCCGCCGGTGCCGTAGCCGACCCAGATGGACAGGTTCTTGCCCTTGTAGAAATCCGCCACGGCGTCGGCGCTGGCGGGCGCGGCGCCCAGGGCCAATGCGGCGGCTGCGAGAAGCGGAAAAGAGATGCGCGACATGGGTCCTCCCGGGGGATCGTTGTTTGGACGGACCTTAGACGAAACGCCGGGAACCTGCGAGCGGCGCGTCATCCCGGCGACCGCCGGGGACCCACGGCGGGGACCGCGCGCGCTACATCCGCCAGACGCCGAACCGCGTCTCCTCCACGGGGGCGTTGAGGCAGGCGGACAGCGCCAGCGAGAGCACGCGGCGCGTTTCGCCGGGCAGGACGATCCCGTCGTCCCATAGCCGCGCGGTGGCGTAATAGGGCGAGCCCTCCGCTTCGTACCGCGCGCGGATGGGCGCCTTGAAGGCCTCTTCGTCCTGCGGGCTCCAGGCCTCTGCGGCGGCGTCGGCGCGCAGGGTCGCGAGCACGCTGGCCGCCTGCTCGCCGCCCATCACGCTGATGCGCGAGTTGGGCCAGGTGAATAAGAAGCGCGGGCCGAACGCGCGCCCGCACATGCCGTAATTGCCGGCGCCGAACGAGCCGCCGACGATGAGCGTGATCTTCGGCACGCGCGCGCACGCCACCGCCATGACGAGCTTCGCGCCGTCCTTGGCGATGCCCCCGGCCTCATAGTCGCGGCCCACCATGAAGCCCGAGACGTTCTGCAGGAACAGCAGCGGAATGCGCCGCTGGCAGCACAGTTCGATGAAGTGCGCACCCTTCAGGGCGCTTTCCGAGAACAGCACGCCGTTGTTGGCGAGGATCCCCACCGGCATGCCGGCCAGATGCGCGAAGCCGCACGCCAGCGTGGTTCCGTAGCGGGCCTTGAACTCGTCGAACTGCGAGCCGTCCACCAGCCGCGCGATCAGCTCGCGCGCGTCGTACTGGCGGCGAAGATCGGTCGGGACAAGCCGCAACAGGTCGCTTGCGGGGAACGCGGGTTCGATCGGCGGGCGCAGGGCGAGATCGGCCCGCTTGGCTCCGTTGAGATTGCGCACGATGCGCCGCGCCAGCGCGAGCGCGTGGGAATCGTCCTGCGCGAGGTGGTCCGCGACGCCCGAGATGCGCGTGTGCACGTCCGCGCCGCCAAGGTCCTCGGCGCTGACGATTTCGCCCGTCGCGGCCTTCACCAGCGGCGGCCCGCCGAGGAAGATCGTCCCCTGCCCTTTGACGATGATCGCCTCGTCCGCCATGGCGGGCACGTAAGCGCCGCCCGCCGTGCACGAGCCCATCACCACGGCGATCTGCGCGACGCCTTGCGCGGACATCTGCGCCTGATTGAAGAAGATGCGGCCGAAGTGCTCGCGGTCGGGAAACACGTCCGTCTGGTAGGGCAGGTTCGCGCCGCCCGAATCCACGAGGTACACGCAGGGCAGTCGGTTCTCCTGCGCAATCTCCTGGGCGCGCAGGTGCTTTTTGACGGTGAGCGGATAATACGCCCCGCCCTTGATGGTGGGATCGTTGGCGACGATCATCACCTCGCGGCCCTCGACCCGGCCGACGCCCGCGACCAGCGAGGCGCCGTGCACGTCGCCCTCGTACATGCCGAACGCCGCCAGCGCGCCGATTTCCAGGAACGGCGAACCGGGATCGAGCAGCGCCGCCACCCGGTCGCGCGCCAGCATCTTGCCGCGCCCCGCGTGCCGCTCGCGCGCCC
>JAQGJX010000166.1 GCA_028290405.1 Hyphomicrobiales bacterium | reverse complement strand
GCGTGACGCGGGCGCAGATCGAGAGCGCGCTCGGGCGCCCCGTGGACGCGCAGGCGGAGGCGCACGCGGACGCCGCGGCGCCGGCGCTCGCGCCCGGCATGCTCGCCTCCCATTACGCGCCCCGCGCGCCGGTGCGGCTTGAGGCGACGCACGTAGGGGCCGGCGAGGCGGCGCTGGATTTCGCCGGGCAATTGCCAGGCGGGGAGCCGCGGCTCGACCTGTCCCCCACGGGCGACCTGCGCGAGGCGGCTGCGCGCCTGTTCGCCGCGCTGCGGGCGCTGGACGCACCGGGGATCACGGCCATCGCCGTGGCGCCCATCCCCCATGAGGGGCTTGGGGAGGCGATCAACGACCGGCTCGCCCGCGCCGCAGCGCCGCGCTAGCGCCCGCTGGACCGGCGCCTGATCGGCCCTATGTGAGTTGAAGGCGCAACCTTCGGCGGAGCGGAGCATGGGCAGGTTCAGCGGCTGGATCGTGGGGGCGCTGTTGCTGCTGCTGACGTTCTTCGTCGCGGAGCCCTACGTGGCGAGGTTGATGTATTCCGCCACCACGCCCCGGGCCGTCGCGCCCGCGACCGGCGTGTCCGACAGCGAGCAGCGCACCATCGACCTCTTCCGGCGAACCGCGCCCTCCGTGGTGCACGTGTTCGCCGAGCCTCCCCGCTCGCGCCTGCGCGCCCCCATGGGCGGGGAGGACGGCTCGCAAGGGCAGACCGGCACGGGCTTCGTGTGGGACGAGGCCGGGCACATCGTCACCAACAATCACGTGGTGGCGGGGGCGAGCGCCTTTCGGGTGCGGCTGGGCGGCGGCGAGGTGGTCTCCGCCACGCTGGTCGGGCGGGCCGCCGCCTACGATCTGGCGGTGCTGCGCATCGGGCGCGTCTCGTCGCCCCCGCCGCCGATCGCCATCGGCGCGTCCGCCGACTTGCAGGTGGGGCAGACCGTCTACGCCATCGGCAACCCGTTCGGCCTCGACCAGACGCTGACGACCGGCGTCATCAGCGCCCTGCAGCGGCGCCTGCCGACCGACGACGGGCGCGAACTCTCCGACGTGATCCAGACGGACGCCGCCATCAACCCCGGCAATTCCGGCGGGCCGCTGCTGGACTCCAGCGGGCGGCTGATCGGCGTCAACACGGCGATCTATTCGCCCTCCGGCGCTTCGGCGGGAATCGGATTTGCGATTCCCGTGGACGCCGTGAACCGGGTCGTGCCGGAGCTCGTGCGCACGGGCCGCGTGCCGACGCCCGGCATCGGCATCATCGTCGGCAACGAGGCGGTGGCGGCGCGGCTCGGCATCGACGGGCTGGTGGTGATGCGCACCGTCCAGGGCTCCCCCGCCGAGCGGGCGGGCCTGCGGGGGATAGACCCCGCCACCGGAGAGTTGGGGGACATCATCGTGTCCGCCAACGGCAAGCCGGTTCGCCGCCTCGCGGACCTCGCAGCCGTGCTGGCGGAGGCCGGGGTGGGCAAAAGCGTGCGCCTTGGCGTGCTGCGCGACGAGCGGCGCATCGAACTGACGCTGGACGTGACGGACCTTCGCGAGCCTTGAGGGGCGCGCAAGCGCCCGCTTGCAGCCGCGCAGGCGCAGGGCGCTGTCAACACGGCCCCCGGGGGCATAGATTAGCGCCCATCAAGGAGCGTTCCATGTCCCAGTTCCAGACTCCCGAGCCTACGCCCGCCGCGCGCCGCGCCGCCATCGAACACGTGATCGCGCCCCGCGTGGCGGATCTGGGCGGCGTGATGGTGCGCCGCGCGCTGCCCGCCCAGCAGGTGCAGATGATCGGGCCGTTCATCTTCTTCGACGAGTTCGGCCCGGCTGAATTCCTGCTCGGGGAGGGGCTGGACATCAGCCCCCATCCGCACATCGGCCTCACCACCGTGACGTACCTGTTCGACGGCGAGATCGCGCACCGCGACTCTCTGGGCTCCGACCAGGTCATCCGGCCCGGCGAACTCAATCTCATGCACTCGGGGCGCGGCATCGTGCATTCCGAGCGCACGCCGCAGGCCGCCCGCACCGGACGGCCGAAGCTCTATGGCGTGCAAACCTGGATGGCGCATCCCCGCGCGCTGGAGGATGCGGAGCCCAGCTTCGTCCATCATGGCGCGCAGGACCTGCCGACGATCGAGGACGCGGGCAAGCAGGTGAAGCTCATCATGGGCTCCATGTACGGCGCCACGGCGGCCGCCAGGACGCCCACGCAGACGATCTACGCGGACGCGATCCTGAAGGCGGGCGCCTCGCTGCCTTTCGACGCCGACGTGGAGGAGCGGGGGTTCTACGTGGCGACCGGCGAGGTCGAGGCTGACGGCGCGCGCTTCGGCGCAGGCCGCCTCATCGTGCTGCGCCCCGGCGAGGCCGTCGCCATCCGGGCGCTGGCGGATTCGCGCCTGATCCTGCTGGGCGGCGAACCCATGGACGGTCCGCGCTTCATCTGGTGGAACTTCGTCTCCTCCCGCAAGGAAACGATGATCGCCGCCGCCCACGAATGGGAGGCGGGCCGCATGCCCTCCGTGCCGGGCGACGACGAGAATTTCGTGCTGCTACGGTAGGGGAGCGAGTCTCCGTGGGACACGCTAGCCGTCATGGTCGCGACGGCGACGATCCACGGCAGGCCGCGGACGGGATGCCTGTCGTGGGTCCCGGCCTTCGCCGGGATGACGATCGGCGCCGGTGAGTTTCCTGCTGGCGGGGCGCCGGTCCATCCGCGGCTCCCCACAAACGAAAACCCCTCCGCGAGAGCCTCGCGAAGGGGTTTCCTGAATTTAACCGATGCGGCCTGGGCCGCTCGTCAATTACGCGGCCTGGAGGCTGCCGGCCGACTGCTTGCCCGAGCGGCGATCCGTCTCGAGCTCGTACGAGACCTTCTGGCCTTCGTTGAGCGTGCGCATGCCAGCGCGCTCGACGGCGGAGATGTGGACGAACACGTCCTTGCCGCCCTGATCCGGCTGAATGAAGCCGTAGCCTTTTTCGGAGTTAAACCACTTCACGGTTCCCGTAGCCATGGGAATGACCTTTCGTTCGATAGTGCGCATGGGGAAAAGGCGCCTGGGCGCCTACCCCGGGGGTAGTCGAGTTTTGGTAGAGAGACAGTCGTGCGCCGATCGTAGAAGGGCGAAGCGGGCAATCGTCCGGCCAAAGTCGATGATGGAACATAAATGTTGTTTGGGGCGAAAGCAAGGAAGGAAACGCCGCCGTTCGTCGTAGAACGCCGGCGTTTCGTCCTTTTAAGTCTGGCGGGAACGGTTGTCGCCAAGACATCACCGAAGACTTGCGGAGGTAAACAGCTCAGGCCCGGCGCCCGCTGCGCCTACCCAAGATCGATCATCCGCTGGACGCTGCGGCGGGCGCGCTCCGCCAGGGCGGGGTCGATGGTCACTTCCTCGCGCATGTAAACGAGGCTTTCCAGGATCTTGGGCAGCGTGATGCGCTTCATGTGCGGGCACAGGTTGCAGGGGCGCACGAACTCCACGCCGGTCGTCTCGCTGGCCACGTTGTCGGCCATGGAGCATTCGGTCACCAGCAGCACGCGCTTGGGCTTTTTCGTCTTCACGTAGTCGATCATGGCGGCGGTCGAGCCGGCGAAGTCGCTCACCTCCACCACCTCCGGGGGGCACTCCGGGTGGGCGATAATGGTGATGGATGGATCGTCGGCGCGGTAGCGCAGCATTTCGGCCGCCGTGAAGCGTTCGTGCACCTCGCACGCGCCCGCCCAGGCGATGATCTGCACCTTGGTCTGCGCCTGCACGTTCTTGGCCAGGTACTGGTCAGGCAGGAAGATGACGCGGTCCGACCCCAGGCTCTCCACCACCCGCAGGGCGTTCGAGGAGGTGCAGCAGATGTCGACCTCAGCCTTCACCTCCGCGGACGTGTTCACGTAGGCGACGACCGGCACGCCCGGGTATTGCTGGCGCAGCAGGCGCACGTCCGCGCCCGTGATGGATTCGGCCAGCGAGCAGCCGGCCCGCGAGTCCGGGATCAGCACGGTCTTCTCGGGGCTGAGCAGCTTCGAGGTCTCGGCCATGAAGTGCACCCCGCCCTGCACGATCACGTCGGCCTTCGACTGGCCGGCGAGGCGGGCGAGCTGCAGCGAGTCGCCCACGACGTCGGCGACGCAATTGTAGATCTCCGGCGTCTGGTAGTTGTGCGCCAGGATGACGGCGTTGCGCTCGCGCTTCAGGTCGTTGATGGCCTTCACGTATGGGGCGTGGAACGGCCATTCGACGGGCGGCATCACGGCCTTCACCTTCTCGTAGAGGTGCGCGGTCTCGCGCTCCACTTCCGGGGTCCAGGCGAGATTGGGCATCGGCAGCACGCCGTAGCGGCGGGCGGCGTCCGAGAGAGGCGCTGCGTAACCGGCGGGCCGGGCGGCGGCGCGCGCGAGGGCATCGAGGCTCATGTCCATCTCCTGACGCTGGTCCCGAGAACTTTTGCTCACATCGAGCATAAGTCCCGCCTAAAAATACCGGCCATGCAGGGCCGGGCGATTGGCTGACGACAGCCTTATACTCTGAGCGAGCATATAGGGCCGCGGAGCGGCCCCGTAAAGGGAAAAGAGCGCCGAGCTTCGCCGGACGGCGGTCAATATTTTCCTGAGGGGGCGAACGTCAAGTTCGTGACCACGTTATAGCTATGGTCGGCGACACATCTGGAGTCGGCGGCTTGCCCCTTGCGCAAGGACGCCCATGGACGCGACCCCGGATACGCATAACCCTGCCCCTTCAGCCGCGACGCTGTCGGCGGGGGCGCCCCGCAAAGGCAGGGCGCGCCGCTTCCTGCGCTTTTCCCTTGGTTATTGGCGCGGCGAGACCCGCCGGCAGGCGGTCGTGCTCTCGGCGCTCGTGCTGGTGTTCCTGCTGGCGAACCTTGGCGCCGCCCTCGCGGTCAATCGCTGGAACAAGTATTTCTTCGACGCCGTCGAGCGCAAGGACGTGGCCACCATCTGGTTCAGCGTCGGGCTGGTGCTGGGACTGGCGTTCTTCTCCGCCGCCATGGCGGTGCTGCTGCTGCACTTCCGGATGCGCCTGCAAATCCGCTGGCGGCAATGGCTGGCGCAGCGCCTTGTGGCCCGCTGGCTTTCCGAGCGGCGCTTCTACCAGCTCAGCATCGTGGGCGGGGAGGCCGAGAATCCCGAGGCGCGCATGTCCGACGACGGGCGCCTGGCGATCGAGTTGCTGGTGGACTTTTCGCTGGGCGTGCTCAACGCGGTGCTGGCGGCGATCTCGTTCATCAGCGTGCTGTGGTTCATCGGCGGGGCGTTCACCGTCTCGGGGATCACGATCCCCGGTTATCTCGTCTGGGCGTGCATCGTCTATTCCGCCATCACCACCACGAGCATGTATTTCGTCGGCCGTCCGCTGGTGCTGCGCGTGGAGGAGAAGGCCGCCGGGGAGGCGCAATTCCGCTACGAGCTGACGCGCGTGAAGGACAGCGCGGAAAACATCGCCATGATCGGCGGCGACGAGGACGAGCGCGCGCGGCTGGAGCACACGCTCAAGGACGTCGTGTCGCGCTGGTACGGGGTGCTGCGGCAGCAGGCCCGCATGACGTGGCTGACCGGGTCCAACAACGTGCTGGCGCCCGTCATCCCGCTGCTGCTGTGCACGCCCAAATACCTCGACGGCGAGATGTCGCTGGGCTCGCTGATGCAGGCCGCGGCGGCTTTCGTGCAGGTGCAGACGGCGCTGAACTGGCTGGCCGACAATGCGTTGCGGCTCGCGGACTGGTTCGCCTCCGCCCAGCGCGTGACGGAGCTGACGGACGCGCTCGACAGGCTCGACGCCACCATCGGCAAGCACGGCAAGAGCGAGACGATCACGCTGCGCGAGGGGCCGGACGATTGCGTGCACCTTGCGGGGGTCCACGTGTCCCAGCACGACGGGAAGGTGATGATCGGCGAATCCGACGCCATCATTCGCCCGGGCGAGAAGGTGCTGGTGCGCGGGGATTCGGGCAGCGGCAAGAGCACGCTCATCCGCGCCATCGCGGGCCTGTGGCCGTGGGGCGGGGGCGAGATCCTGCTGCCCAAGGGCGCGCACATCGCCTTCATGCCCCAGCGGCCGTATTTTCCGCTGGGCACGCTGCGCGACGCGCTGCTCTATCCGCGCGGCTCTCAGGACACGCCGCGCGAAAAGATCGAAACCGCCCTGGTGCGATGCGGGCTGGAGCACCTCGCGCCGCGCCTCGACCAAGCGGACAATTGGCCATCGGTGCTCTCGGGCGGCGAGCAGCAGCGCGTGGCCTTCGCGCGCGCCATGCTGGACCCGCCCGACATCCTCATCATGGACGAGCCGACCTCTGCGCTCGACGAGGTCAGCCAGTTCCGAATGATGGAGTACATGCGCGACGAGATGACCAAGACCATGGTGATCCATGTGGGCCATCGTCCCGGGCTGGAGCCGTTCCACGACCGGGAGATCCACCTCATCCGCGAGGAGGGCGGACCGGCGACCGCGCAGGAGCGCTCCATCGGCCTGCGGGACAGGCTGCTGCGGCGGTTCAGGCGGAACGCACGGACGGAGGGGGCCGATCAGGCCTGAGCGGGCGCGGGCGTGACATCGGGGCCGGTTGCGACTAACAAGCGGCCTCACGCCCAGCCGCTCCGCCCAGTGGATTCCGATGCCCGATCTCCTCCTTGAACTGTTCTGCGAAGAAATTCCCGCCCGCATGCAAAAGCAGGCGGCGGACGACCTGAAGCGGCTGGTCACCAACGCGCTGGTGGAGCGCGGGCTGGTTTACGAGGGCGCGGCCAGCTTCGCCACGCCGCGCCGGCTGGCGCTGCACGTCGCCGGGCTGCCGGCGCGCCAGCCGGACCTTCGCGAAGAGAAGAAGGGCCCGCGCGTCGGCGCGCCCGACGCGGCCGTGCAGGGCTTCCTGCGCGCCGCCGGGCTCGCATCGCTGGACGAGGCCCGGATCGAGAAGGACCCCAAGGGGAAGGGCGAGTTCTACGTGGCCGTGGTGGAGCGCCCGGGCGCGGCCGCGCTCGACGTGCTGGCGGAGGTGCTGCCCGGCGTGGTGCGCGGCTTCCCGTGGCCCAAGTCCATGCGCTGGGGAGCGGCGTCGGTCCGCTCGGATTCGCTTCGCTGGGTGCGCCCGCTGCATTCCATTCTGGCCACCTTCGGCCCGGACACGGAGGAGCCCGAAGTGGTGCCCTTCGAGGTGGACGGAATCGTTGCGGGCGCAACCACGCGCGGCCATCGCTTCATGGCGCCCGGCGAGATCACGGTGCGCCGGTTCGACGACTACGGCCCTGCGCTCGAGAAGGCGAAGGTGGTGCTGGACGCCGAGCGCCGCAAGCGCATCATCCATGCGGACGCCCAGGACCTCGCGCTCGCGCAGGGGCTTGAGCTGGTGGAGGACGAAGGCCTGCTGGAGGAAGTGGCGGGTCTTGTCGAATGGCCGGTGACGCTGATGGGCGAGTTCGAGGACGCGTTCCTCGCCATCCCGCCCGAAGTGGTGCGCGCCACCATCTGGGCGAACCAGAAGTGCTTCGTGCTGCGCAATCCCGACGGCGAGCTGGCCAACAAGTTCATCCTCGTCTCCAACATCGAGGCGAGCGACGGCGGCAAGGCGATCGCGGCCGGCAACGCCCGCGTGGTGCGCGCCCGCCTGTCCGACGCGCTGTATTTCTGGAAGACCGACCAGGGCCCGCTGCCCGACTACGTGACCGACGCCAACCGCGACAAGCCCCTCGACCAGCGGCTCGCGAAATTGCAGGCGCTCGACATCGTGTTCCACGAAAAGCTCGGCACCCAGGGCGAGCGCGTGGAGCGCATCCGGGCCTTGGCGAAAGAGATCGCGCCCCTGGTGGGCGCCGATCCCGCGCTGGCGGACCGCGCCGCGCAATTGTGCAAGGCCGACCTGCCGACGGAAGTGGTCGGCGAATTCCCCGAGACGCAGGGCCTGATGGGCCGCCGCTATGCGCAGCTGCAGGGCGAACACGCGGACGTGTGCGCGGCCATCGAGGAACACTACAAGCCGCAGGGGCCCTCGGACCGCGTGCCCACGAACCCGGTGTCGATTGCGGTGGCGCTGGCGGACAAGCTGGATACGCTGGTTGGCTTCTGGGCGATCGACGAGAAGCCCACGGGCAGCAAGGACCCTTACGCGCTGCGTCGCGCCGCGCTGGGCGTCATCCGGCTGCTGCTGGAGAACGACGCGCGCGTGGGGTTGATGCGCTTCATCGGCGCGCATCTGGGCGTGATGCGCGCGCGGGGAGCGCCTGTGCAGGCGGGACATGACGCTGTCGGGGCCGACCTCCTCTCGTTCATCCACGACCGCCTGAAGGTCTACCTGCGCGACAAGGGCGCGCGTCATGATCTCATCGACGCGGCGCTGGGCGCGACCCCTCTCCCGCGCACGGGAGAAGGAAGGGACCAGAGCGCGGCTGGAGAAGGCAGCGACGACCTCCTGATGATCGTGCGGCGCGTCGAGGCGCTTGGCGGGTTCCTCGACACCGACGACGGCAAGAACCTGCTGGCTGGCTACAAGCGCGCCGCCAACATCGTGCGGGCCGAGGAGAAGAAGGAAAAAGGCGCGTCGTTCGACGGCGCCTACGATCCCGCGTTGCTGGCGCTGGCCGAGGAAAAGGCGCTTGGCGCGGCCCTTGAAGGCGCCTCGAGCGCCGCCGCCGCCGCCGTCGCGCGGGAGGATTTCGCCGCCGCCATGTCGGCGCTGTCGCACCTGCGGGCGCCCGTGGACGCGTTCTTCGACAAGGTCACGGTGAACGACGCCGATCCGGCCCTGCGGCTGAACCGGCTGCGGCTGCTGAACGCCCTGCGGGGCGCCGTGCGCACGGTCGCGGACTTCTCGAAAATCGGCGGCTGAGACAAAAGCCTAGCTTGAGGCGCAGGGGCGCGGCCAGCCCCCGGGGCGCGCTTGCCCCGGCGGCGCAAAAGGGCCATGTTCGTCATGGATTCTCCTTGGCGAACGCGCCCGCCTGCGAGAACTTTGCCGCCCGGCGCCCGTGACATCGCTTCCGTCCAGGAGCCGCAGTTTTCGCGAAAGCGGGCAGCGGCGCTTGCGCCCGGGCGCTAGTGGGAGAGACGATTTCGTGCCTTTCTTCAAGCTCCAGCCGACCGCGCGGGCCGCAAGGGCGAGGCGTATCCTGACGGCGGGCGCCAGCTTGTGCGCGCTCCTCGTCCTCGCACCCATGGCGCCGGCCGGCGCGCGCGAATCACGTTCCGCGCCCGCGCCGTTCGAAGTCGGGCTCAGCCCCTCGGGCAGTTATCTTGCGGCGCTCGTCGCAGGGGCCCAGCGCGACACGCAGGCCGCGTCCACCTATTTTCGCGAGGCGCTGCGGGCCGATCCGCGCAACCCCGTGCTGATCGAGCGCGCCTTCGTCGCCTCGCTGTCGAACGGCGACATGACGCAGGCGTTCGACCTCGCCGAGCGGCTGGTGCGCTTCGACGCCAAGAACGGCCTCGCGCAACTGGCGCTGGGCGTGCGGGCGATCAAGACGCGCAATTTCGCCACGGCGCGCACGCATCTGGCGCGCGGCGGCAACACGCGGCGCGGCGACATCACCGCCATCCTGCTCACCGCCTGGACGTGGGCGGGCAGCGGCGACTACACGAAGGCGCTCGAGGCCGCCGACCGGCTGAACGACAAGCCCTTCGCGCTGTTCCGCGACTATCACGCAGCTCTCATCGCCGACCTCGCCAAGCGGCCGCAGGAAGCCGCCAAGCGCATGCAGGCCGCCTACGCCGCCGAGCGCACGACCCTGCGCCTCGTGGACGCGTACGCCCGCATGGAAGCCCGCCAGGGCCGCAAGGACGAGGCGCTGAAAGCCTATCGGGCGTTCGACGAGGCGCTCCCGCGCCACCCCGTGGTGGTGGACGCCATGCGCCGCATCGAGGCGAACGAACCGCTGGAGCCGCTCATCCGCACCGCCATCGCGGGCGCGGGCGAAGTGCTGTACGGGCTCGGCGCCGCCGGCGTGCGGCAGGGCGACGAGCTTGCGGCGATCATCTACCTGCGCCTCGCGCTGCATCTGGCGCCCGACCATGGCCTCGCCATCGTCAGCCTCGGCGACCTCTACGAGCGCATCAAGCAGGGCGAGCGCGCCATCGACGTCTACGAGATGATGCCGGAGGATACGCCGCTGCGCGCCAGCGCGGACCTGCAGATCGGGCTCGTGCTGGAATCGCTCGAGCGCAAGGACGAGGCGCAGGAGCATCTCGAGGCCATCATCAAGCAGGCGCCGGACGATCCGGACGCGCTGCTGGCGCTGGCCAACCTCCAGCGGTCGCGCAAGCTGTTCAAGGAAGCCGCCGAGACCTACACGAAGGCGCTCGGCATCTCCAAAAAGCCCGGCCGGGCGGATTGGACGACCTATTACTTCCGCGGCGTGTCCTACGAGCGCTCGAAGGAATGGCCGAAGGCGGAAGCCGACTTCAAGAAGGCGCTGGAGTTGTTCCCCGACCAGCCGCTGGTGCTGAACTATCTCGGCTATTCGTGGGTGGATCGCGGCCTCAACCTCGAAGAGGCCTTCCGCATGCTGCGCCGCGCGGTCGACCTGCGGCCCGACGACGGCTACATCGTGGACTCGCTCGGCTGGGCGTTCTACCGCCTCGGCAAGTACGAGGAGGCGCTGCGCGAACTCGAACGCGCCATCGAGCTGAAGCCCTCCGATCCGGTCATCAACGACCACCTGGGCGACGTCTACTGGAAGGTTGGCCGCAAGCTCGACGCCTCGTTCCAGTGGAACCATGCGCGCGACCTCAACCCCGAGCCCGAGGACCTGCCGAAGATCCTGCGCAAGATCGAAGCGGGCCTTGAGGAAGAACCACTGAAGACCGGCGCCGAGGCTCAGCCCGCCACGGACGCCAAGCCGGCCGTCAACGGCGGCGGCTGAGCGGGCCGGGAGCGGGCGTTGTATACGGTTCCGGCCTTCCGCTCGGACGATCTCGCCAGCCAGCACGCGATGATCCGCGCGCGTCCGCTGGGCCTGCTGGTGACGTGCGCTCGTCATGAACCAGTCGCAGATGCGCTGCCCTTCCTGCTTGATGCGGAGGCGGCGCCTCTGGGCGTCTTGCGCGCCCATCTCGCCCGCGCCAACCCGCAATGCGACGCGCTGTCGGCGAGCGGGCGCGCCCTGGCGATTTTTCAGGACGTCGAGGGGTACGTCACGCCCTCTTGGTATCCGTCAAAGCAGGATCATGGCCGCGTCGTGCCCACATGGAATTACGGGCTCGTGCAGGTTCATGGCGCCGCGCGGCTTGTCGACGACAGGGACTGGCTGCGCGCCCATGTTGACGAAATGACCCGCGCTCACGAAGCGCGCCGCCCCGCGCCCTGGGGGGTGGCCGATGCGCCGGAAGAGTACATCGACGGGATGCTGCGGCAGATCGTCGGCCTTGAGATCGTGATCGAACGCATCGAGGCCAAATGGAAGGTCAGCCAGAACCGGTCGGCGCGCGATCAGGCGGGCGTGGCCGCGGGCCTGCGGGAGATCGACACTGCTGATGCGCTGCGAATGGCGCGCCTTGTCGAAGCCGGCGGGCCACGGGGATCATGAGCGCGGTCCTCGTTGAAAAGGCGCCGGCGAAACTCAATCTCACCCTGCACGTCCGGGGGCGGCGCGAGGACGGCTGGCATGACCTTGAAAGCCTCGTGGCCTTCGCGGGCGCGGGCGATTTGCTGACCCTCGAGCCTGCGGACGGCCTTGCGCTTGAGGTGGAAGGCCCGACCGCGGCGGCCTGCGGACCTGCGGACGACAACCTCGTCATGAAAGCCGCGCGCGCCCTCGCGCAGCGCGTTCCGGGCCTGCGCGCAGGCCGCTTTCGCCTGCTCAAGCGCCTGCCGGCGGCGGCGGGCCTGGGGGGCGGGTCGTCGGACGCAGCCGCCGCGCTGCGCCTGCTGGCGCGGCTGAACGGGCTGGCGGGCGACGATCCCCGCGTGTTCGCCGCCGCCGCCGCCACGGGCTCCGACGTGCCCGTGTGCCTCGATCCGCGCGCGCGGATGATGCTGGGCCGCGGCGACGACGTGGGCCCGCGTATTTTCCTGCCGCGGCTGTTCGCCGTGCTGGTCAATCCCGGCGTCGCGCTGGAGACGGCGCGCGTGTTCGGGCGGATCGGGCTCGCGAAGGGCGAGGCCTCGGGCTTCGGTCCCCATCCCGCCATAGGGAACGAGACGTTCGACGCGCTGATCCCCAAGCTGCGCCGCGCGCGCAACGACATGGAGGACGCCGCCTGCGCGCTCGCGCCGGTGGTGGGAGACGTGCTGGCGGTCCTGGGCGCGGCGCCGGGCGCGAAGCTGGCGCGGATGTCGGGCTCAGGCGCCACGTGCTTTGCGCTGTTCGCGGACTGCCGGACGGCGGCGCGGGCCGCCAGGGCCATCGCGCACGGCCATCCCGGCTGGTGGGCCAAGGCCAGCGCGCTGCGCTGACGGCGGCCGCCTGCAAAAACCAGTCTTGCGCAGCCCCGGCTTTCCCAGCCATAAGCAAAGCTTAGGGAGCGGGGGCTTTCATGGACCAGGACACGACGGGGCGCATCGGCGCGCTGATCGCGCGCATGACGCTGCAGGAGAAACTCGGCCAGCTCACCATGCTGGCGGACGGCCTCGTGGAGACGGGGCCGCCGGGTCCGCACAATCCGTTCAACATGGTCGCCGACGGGCGCGTCGGCAGTCTGCTCAACGTCTGGGGCGCGGACCTCATCCGCGAGGCGCAGCGCCGCGCCGTGGAGGAAAGCCGCCTCGGCGTGCCGCTGTTCTTCGGGCTCGACGTGGTGCACGGCCACCGCTCCATCCACCCCGTGCCGCTTGGCGAGGCGTGCGCGTTCGATCGCGCGCTGTGGGAGGAGACCGCCCGGGCCAGCGCGCAGGAGGCCGCGCACGACGGCGTCCACATGACCTTCGCGCCCATGATCGACGTCGCGCGCGACATCCGCTGGGGCCGCATCGTGGAATGCGCCGGCGAGGACCCCTACGTGAACGCGCAATACGCCCGCGCGCGGGTGCGCGGCTACCAGGCGCCGGACGAAACCGGCCGCATGCGGCTGGCGGCCTGCGCCAAGCACTTCTGCGCTTACGGCGCCGTGCTGGCCGGGCGCGAATATGCGGAAGTGGACGTGTCGCAGCGCGCGCTGGAGGAGGTGTACCTGCCGCCGTTCCGCGCCGCGGTGGACGCGGGCGTCGCGGCCATCATGCCGGCGTTCGTCGACGTAGCGGGCGTCGCCATGACGGCGCACCGGCGGTTGCTGCGCGAGGTGCTGCGCGCCCAATGGCGTTTCAACGGGCTCATCGTCACCGATTACAATTCCATCGCCGAACTCGTGAACCACGGAGTCGCAGCCGACATGGCGGAAGCCGCCGCGCTGGCGCTGAACGCGGGCGTGGACATCGACATGATGTCGGACGCCTACGCGAACGGATTGCCGGTCGCGCTGGAGCGCGGGCTTGTGTCCATGGAGGACATCGACGGCGCGGTGCGTCGCGTTCTCGCGCTGAAACAATCGCTGGGTCTCTTCGACGATCCCTACCGGGGCATGGGACCCGCGGGCACGCCCAAGCAGCCGCCCTCCGCGGAGGGCCGCAGGCTGTCGCGCGAGGCCGCGCGCCGGTCCATCGTGCTGACGCAGAACCGCGAGTCCATGCTGCCGCTGGGCGCCGTGCGCACGCTGGCCGTGGTGGGCCCGCTGGCGGACGCGTGCGAGGACCAGCTCGGCGCGTGGGCGTCCGCAGGGGCGGGCGAGGACTCCACCACGATCATCGCCGGCCTGCGCGCCACGTGGCCGTCCGCCGAGGTGCGCCACGCGCTAGGCGCCGTGTACGAGGGCGAGGACGCGGACTTGCTGGCGCAGGCCGTCGAGGCCGCCCGGGGGGCCGACGCCGTCGTGCTCTGCGTCGGCGAGTCGCGCGCCATGAACGGCGAGGCGAACACGCGCACGCGGCCGTACGTGCCTCAGGGCCAGCTCGCGCTCGCCCGGGCGATGCTGGACAGCGGCGCGCCGGTGATCCTGGTCCTGTGCAGCGGCCGTCCGCTCATCCTGCCGGACTGGCTGGTGGAGGGGGCGCGCGCGGTGCTCATCGCCTGGCATGCGGGGACCGAAACGGGTTCAGCCCTGGGCGACATCCTGTCGGGCGCCTGCAACCCGTCGGCGCGCCTGGCGGTGACGTGGCCGCGCGTCCTCGGGCAGGTGCCGATCTTCTTCGGCATTCGCCCCACGGGCCGCCCGCACGATCCCGCGAACGGCTGGTCCACGGGCTTTGGCGACGCGCCCTTCGCGCCGCGCTGGAGCTTCGGGGAAGGGCAGGGCTACGCGCGCTTCGCCCGCTCGAACCTGCGCGTGGACAATGCCCGCCTGGGGCCCGAGAGCCTTGTGCGGGTGAGCGTGGACGTGACGAACCTTGGCGACCGCCAGGCGTGCGAGACGGTGTTCGTGTTCTCCCACGATCCGGTGGCGCGGGTGACGCGGCCGCTGCTGGAGCTGCGCGACTTCACGAAGGTTTCGCTGGAGCCGGGGGAGACCCGCACCGCGACCTTCGTGCTGCGCGCGTGGGACTTCGCCTACCCGGACGAGACGCTGAAGCTGCGGCTGGATACGGGCCTCATCCAGTTGCACGTCGGCGCCAGCGCCCGCGCGTGCGATCTTGACCGGGTCGACGTGGAGATCGTCGAAGGGACGCCGTGAACGGCAGGACGCCGGCAAGCTTCAGCGTCGCGGCGGTTGCGGCAGTTTGTGCTGATTTCCTGTGCGTTTGAGATCGTTGGCTCTTGCGGTGGCGCCGACAAGGTCCCTATGTTGCACACGAGGCTGGCGAAGGGGGGCTTTCGCGAGGTCGTAATGCATCATCTGCGCGCGCGCTCCAGGGTCTCTGGATGACCCACGACGTCGATTGCGTGCAGGGCGCGCCGCATCAGCCTCGCTCCGATCAGGACCCCGCCGGGCGCGATCCCCTCCAGCTTGATCCCGCGAACGTTAACCCCGTCGTGTCCCCCACGACGATGGCGCACGCGCATCTGGCGGCGATCGTCGCCTCGTCGAGCGAGGCCATCAAGAGCTATTCGCTGGACGGGTTTATCACGTCGTGGAATCCGGCCGCCGAGCGCCTCTTCGGCTACACGAGCCAGGAAGCGCTGGGCCACAGGATCGATCTCATCATTCCCTCGGACCGGCGCGACGAAGCCCGGCGCAAGCTCGAGGTCGTGCGCGGCGGCGGCAGCCTGCGCATCGAGACCGTGCGCAAGCGCAAGGACGGCGGGCTGATCGAAGTCTCCATCAACGCCTCGCCCATTCGCGATCCGGACGGCCGGGTGATCGGCGTCTCGTCGCTGGCTCACGAGATCGGCGAACGCAAGAAGGGCCACAGGGCGCTGGAACGCTATCGCCTGTTGTCGGAGCACGCGCGCGACACGCTGTTCATCATCCGGGTGCGGGACGGGGAAATCCTGGAATGCAACGCGGCTGCGGTGTCGAGCTACGGCTATTCGCGCGCGGAGCTGGTCGGCATGAAGATCGGCGATCTTCGCGCCCCGGAGGCGCGCGCGCGCCTTGAGGAAGACCTTCAGGGCGTCGTGGCGGGCGCGCATCTCTTCGAGACCACGCACCTGCGTCGCGACGGCGGCTCTTTCGCCGTCGAGGTGAGCGCGGCGGCGCACATGGTCGAGGGCGAGACGCTGATCCTGAGCCTCGTGCGCGACATTTCAGAGCGCAAGGAATGGGCGCGCGTGCAGCGCCTGATGACGCGCGAACTGCTGCACCGCGTGAAGAACTCGGTCGCGGTCATCCAGTCGCTGGTGCGCCTCACGGCGCCGCGCACGCGTAGCCTCGAAGAGTTCGTGGCCTCGCTCAGCGGGCGCCTCTCGGCCATGGCGGCGGCGCACGATCTTCTCACGGACATGCACTGGCGGGGCGCCAATCTCGCCGATCTCATCGCCAAGCAGCTGGCGCATTATCTGGAAGGGCCGGATCCGCGCGTGCGCGTTGCCGGTCCCGCCGCGCGCCTGCCGCAGCATCACGCGGTGCCCATGGCGCTGGCGCTGCACGAACTGGCCACCAACGCCGCCAAGCACGGCTCGCTCAGCGCGCCCGAGGGGCGGGTGGACCTGACCTGGACGATCAGCGGCGCGCGGGCCAAGTCGCTGCGTCTCACCTGGCGCGAAACCGGCGGCCCGCCCGTGGGCCCGCCGCGCAGCACGGGTTTCGGCTCCACGCTCATCGAGCGAGGCCTGCCGGGCGCGCAGGTCGAGCGCAAATTCCTGCCCGAAGGGCTGGAGTGCACGATCGTCCTCGACCTGAGCCCGCCCGAGAAGCGCCAGCGCCGCAAGGCCTGAGGCGCGTCAGCCCTGAAGCGCGGCCCACATTTCGCGGTCGCGCTCCGCCGTCCAGATGACGGGATCGTCGACGCCGCTCGCCTCGTCGAACGCGCGCGCGACGTTGAACGGCAGGCAATGCTCATAAATGGCGAAGTCGCCAAACTTCGCGTCCATCGCCGCGCGCGTCGCCGCCATGCACTCCTTGAGCGACAGGCCTTTCGCGACGCTCATCTCGGCGGCGCCATAGAGGGATTGCACGAAGTCGCGCGTCATCGCGAGCGCCAGTTTCACCGTCTGGGGGTCCGCCAGCGCATCGCCGCGCCCGGGCACGATCGCCTTGGGGGAGAAGGCCCGGATGGCGTCCAGCGTCTGCGGCCAGTCGCGCAATTGCGCGTCGCCGCAATAGCAGGCCGAGTGATATTCCACGAGGTCGCCGGTGAACATGGCGCCCGCGTCGGGCACCCAGGCGACGATGTCGCCCGACGTGTGGCCCGCACCAAGGTGCATGAGGTTGACCTCGCGCTTGCCGAGCCAGACCGTCATTTCTTCCTCGAACGCGAACGTCGGCCAGGTGAGGCCCGGGATGCTCTCAGCGTCCTGGAAGAGCCGCGGGAAACGGCCGTATTCGGAATCCCAGTCCTGCGCGCCGCGCTCCTCGATCAGCCGCCGCGTCTCGCCGGACGCCACGACGCTTGCGCCCTCGTAGGCGGATGCGCCGAGCACGCGCACGGCGTGGTAATGGGACAGCACCACGTAGCGGATCGGCTTGTCGGTCACCTCGCGCACGCGGGAAATGACGCGCCCCGCCATGGCGGGCGTCGCCTGCGCGTCGATCACCATGCAGCAATCGTCGCCCACGATGATTCCGGAATTGGGGTCGCCCTCCGCCGTGTAGGCGAACAGGCCCGGGCCGATTTCCGAGAATGAGACTTTTTTCTCGGCCATGTCGCCGGTGGAAGCGAAGCTCTTGCTGGTCATGATGGCGCCTCGGGACTGCGGTTGACGAAATTCATTTCAGATGCAACTAATTTTGGCAAGCGCTCGGCTGGAGCGCATCTGCGCCTTCCGCACCAGAGGAAACGCCATGACTCTGCGCTACATGTCAGGCTTCGGCAATTCGTTCGAGACGGAGGCGCTGGAAGGCGCCCTGCCGGTGGGCCAGAATTCGCCCCAGAAGTGCCCCTACGGGCTCTACGCCGAGCAATTGTCCGGCACGGCTTTCACCATGCCGCAGAACAGCAACCAGCGGTCGTGGGTCTATCGCATCCGCCCCAGCGTGAAGCATTCGGGCCGCTATGAACGGGTTGAGCCGAAGCTGCTGCGCAGCGCGCCGGCCGCGCGCGACGAAAGCTCGCTGCCGCTGGCCCAGTTGCGCTGGGGCCCGGTGCCGGTGCCCACGGAGGAACTGACCTTCGTGGACGGCCTGCGGACGATCACCACGGCGGGCGATTGCGACGCGCGCGCCGGCATGGCGTCGCATTATCTTTTCGTCACCCGCTCCATGCGCGACGAATACTTCATGTGCGCGGACGGAGAACTGCTGATCGTGGTGCAGCAGAACGCGCTGCGGCTGTGCACCGAGTTGGGCGTCATCGAAGTGACGCCCGGCGAGATCTGCGTCATTCCGCGAGGCGTCATCTTCCGCGCCGAGCTCGTGGACGGGCCGGTGCGCGGCTATGTGTGCGAGAACTACGGCGCGTCGTTCGTGCTGCCCGACCGCGGGCCCATCGGGGCCAATTGCCTCGCCAATCCGCGCGACTTCCTCACGCCCGTCGCGGCGTACGAGGACCATGAGGCGCCCTCGCGCCTGTTCGTGAAATGGGGCGGCGAGCTGTTCGTCACGCCCATCGGCCAGTCGCCGCTGGACGTGGTGGCGTGGCATGGAAACTATGCGCCCTACAAATATGACCTGCGGCGATTCTCGCCCGTGGGGTCCGTGAAGAACGACCATCCCGATCCGTCGATCTTCACGGTTATGACGGCGCCCTCCGAGACGCCCGGCACCGCCAACATCGACTTCGTGATCTTCCCCGACCGCTGGATGGTGGCGGAGGGCACGTTCCGTCCGCCGTGGTATCACCGCAACATCATGTCGGAGTTCATGGGGCTCATCTACGGCGTGTACGACGCCAAGCCCGAAGGCTTCCGGCCCGGCGGCATGAGCCTGCACAATTCCATGTTGCCCCATGGGCCCGACGAAACCTCCTTCGAGCACGCCAGCAATTCCGAGCTGAAGCCCGTCAAGCAGACAGGCACGATGGCGTTCATGTTCGAGACGCGGTTTCCCCAGCGAGTCACGCGTTACGCGGCCGAACTGCCGACGCTCGACAACAGCTACGTCGATTGCTGGCAGGGCCTGCGCAAGCATTTCGATCCCACCCGCCGCGAGCCGTAAGGCGCGCGAAAACGACAAGGGCCGGACATGACCGCGGGGGCGGAGCGCAAGGCGCTTTTCAAGTTCGACTACAGGCGCAGCGCCGATCAGGACGCCGCTGCGCCCGTGCGCCATCCCGTCGTCATCGTGGGCGCCGGGCCGGTGGGGCTCGCGACCGCCATCGACCTGACGCAGCGCGGCGTGCGCGTGACGCTGCTCGACGACGCGGACCGCATCGGGGAGGGCTCGCGCGGCCTGTGCTATTCCAAGCGCACGCTGGAGATTCTCGATCGCCTCGGCGCCGGCCGGGCCTGCGTCGAGAAGGGCGTGGTGTGGAAGATCGGCAAGAATTTCTTCCGCGACGAACAGGTCTACCAGTTCGACCTGTTGCCCGAGGCGGGGCACAAGCAGCCCGCCTTCATCAACCTGCAGCAGTATTACCTCGAGAGCTTCCTGCTCGCGCGGGCCGCTGAACTCAACATCGACGTGCGCTGGCGCAACCGGGTCTGCGCGGCCTCGCGCGCCGCCGACGGCGTGACGCTGGAGATCGACACGCCGGACGGCAAGTACGCGCTGACGGGTGACTGGGTGGTGGCGGCCGACGGCGCGCGCTCCACCTTGCGCGCGCTCGCAGGGCTGGAATGGCGCGGGCAGGCGTTCGAGGACCGGTTCCTCATCGCCGACGTGAAGATGCACGGCGACTTTCCGCCAGAGCGCTGGTTCTGGTTCGAGCCCCCGTTCCATGCGGGCCATTCCGCGCTGCTGCACAAGCAGCCCGACGACGTGTGGCGCATCGACCTGCAACTTGGGGCGGACGCGGACGCCAGCGAGGAACAGCAGCCCGAGCGCGTCATTGCGCGCATCAAGCAGATGCTGAAGCACGACGACTTCGAGCTGGAATGGGTGTCGCTCTACACGTTCCAGTGCCGGCGCATCGACCGTTTCGTGCATGGGCGGCTGGTGTTCGCGGGCGACAGCGCCCATCAGGTGTCGCCCTTTGGGGCGCGCGGCGCGAACTCCGGCGTGCAGGACGCCGAAAACCTGGCGTGGAAGCTCGCGATGATCCTGAAGGGCGAAGCGCCCGAGTCGCTGATCGAGAGCTATGACGCGGAGCGCTCCCAGGCGGCGGACGAGAACATCCTGCATTCGACGCGCTCCACCGACTTCATCGCGCCGCGCAGCGCGCAGGAATTGCGCTTCCGGGACGCCGCGCTGGCGCTGGCGCGCAGCACGGGTTTCGGCAAGCGCATGATCAATTCGGGCCGTCTGTCGACCCCGAAGGTCTACGACACGCCCCTGTCGACGTCGGACGGCGACGCCTGGGCGGGCCCCATGGCGCCTGGAGCGGTGGCGCAGGACGCGCCGCTTCTGGACGCGCAGGGCGCGCCCGTGTGGCTGCTGGACGCGCTGGGCGGGGAAGAGACGCTGATCGTGAATGGCGAGGCGCCGCGCACGGCATGTCGCACGCTGGTTCTGGGCCGCGATCTTGTGGATGCGCAGGGCCTG
>JAQGJX010000155.1 GCA_028290405.1 Hyphomicrobiales bacterium | reverse complement strand
GACACGGCGAACGCGCCGCCTTCTTCATCGGCCCATAGCCCACCGCCGCACGCTTCTCGTCGTCGCTGAGGAAGGTTGCGGCGCCGATGCGGCGCCATTCGGCTTCGCGTTCGCTCGCCAGCGCTTCAAGCCCGTCGAGATTGGCGGCGAGCGTGGCGTGCGGGTAGGCGTGCGCCAGCCAGGCCTCGATGCTTTTCTGCGTGCGGCGCACCAGCGGAATGATGGTCTGGCGCCATAAGGCGCGGTTGGCTTCCTGATAGTTGGAATGGGTGTTGTCGCCGGGCAGGCCCAGCAACAGGGGCGGCACGCCGAAGGCAAGCGCGATTTCGCGCGCGGCGTCGTTGCGGGCCTGGGCGAAGTCCATCTCCTTGGGACTGAGCGACAGGGCTTTCCAGTCGAGCCCGCCTTCCAGCAACAGCGGGCGCCCTGCGTTGCGGGCGCCCGAAAAATTCTCGTCCAGCTCGCTCTTCAGGCGGTCGAACTGTTCGTCCGACAGCGCGCCTCCAGCGCCTGCATAAACCAGCGCGCCAGAAGGCCGCGCGGAATTGTCCAGCAGCGCCTTGCTCCATGCGGCGGCCGCGTTGTGCACGTCCAGCGGCGTCTGCGCAGCGTTGAGCGGCGCAAAGCCGTAATGGTCGTCCAGCGGATGATAGAGCTTGAGATGCAGCACCGGCGAGCGCCCGTCCGGATCCACGGGGTAGCGCACGACGTCCGCGCCGATGCGATATTCAAAGGCGGCCGGCCAGCCGTTGGCGCCCGCCGCAATGGCCATGCGATCTGGCCGCAGGCTGTAGAGTTCGCGCAATCGGCCGTCGAGGGAGACCGCTTCCAGATATGCGTTTCCAAACAGCGTCAGGTTGCTGAACACCCCCTCAAGGAACGCCGGCCCGGCCTCGCCGGGATTGGGGCGGGCAAGCAACGCGGCGAGCGGATGCGCCTCGTCGTCGACCCCGTCCTCGTACACAAGCCAGGGAACGCTCGCGGCGTTCTCGGCGATCAGCCGCACGCAGCGATACACGATGGCGTTGCGCTCATAGCCCGCCCGCGTCAGCTCCGCGCTGGTGCGCTGCGTCCAACGCGGGGCGGCCAACGTGTGCATCGCCAGCATGGCGCCGGCGCGCGAGGCTTTGACGTCAGCAGCAGGAACGCGCGCACGCGTCCCCGCGCCCAGAAGGCGGGAGAAGATGGAGGGCATGGGGATTTCCTGAGGTGGAGAGAGGTCTGCGGGAGTTGCGCCGGCCGATGGCCGACGAGAGCGGCGCCAAGGCTTCAAATCTGGAAATTAAACCCGCCGCACATGCGGCTCGGGCGCGCGCTTGGTGAGGCCCAGCGCCGTGATGGCCCACACCAGCGCATCGAGCCGGTCGGGGCTTCGGCGCCCCGGCAGGCCGTCCGGCCCGAACGCGCACATCTCGTCTTCCAGCGCCGGGAAGGCGCCGACGTGGCGCACCCTGCCCTGTTCGTACAATTGGGCGACAGGCGCTGCGCGCAGATACTTGCCGCGCGTGGCGCGCACCTGCCGCACGAGGATGGAGGCGTCGGCCTCGTGGATGACGGCGGCGACCATTTCACCGCCCTGGTTCACCTCCGCCACCAGTTCGTCGGCTTCGTGCTTGTGGCACAGGGCGACTGCGGCGCGCGCCCATTTGGCGGGCCGCGCGGCGCCCAGCGAGGCGTCCTCCAGCACATACAAATAGCCGTCGCGATCCACGCCCGCAGCCACGACGCCGCACCGGTCCGCACGGCCGGACGACGAGGCCGGCGGATCCACCGCCACCACCACGCGTGCCAGCGGGGGCGCGGAGTCGATCCGGCAGGACTCCAGCATGTCGCGGGACCACAACGCATCCTGCGAGTCCGCGACGATCTCGCCTTCCAGCTCCTGCCGGCCGAGGCGCGTTCCCGCGTAGCGTCCCACGATGCTTTCGATGAACGAGGGCGCAAGGTTCTCCGCGTTGGCGTAGGTGGAGGCGCGCACCAGCGCGGTGCGGGCCTCGGCCATCAGGCGGGTCAATATCTGCGAAGGGCGCGGCGTGGTGGTGATGAGCTGGCGGGGCTGCTCGCCGAGCCGCAGTCCGAACTGCAGCATGTCGAACACCTCCTCGGCGTAGCGCCATTTGGCGAATTCATCGAGCCATGCGCATTCGAACTGCGGCCCGCGCAGGCTCTCGGGGTCTTCGGCGGAGAACACCTGCGCGATGGCGCCGTTGGGCCATTCGAGCCGCCGCCGCGAGGGCTCCCAGACCGGGCGCTCAGCCCGCGCGTGAACGGACAACAGGCCGGACACGCCCTCGATCATCACGTCGCGCACGTCGGCGGCCGTTTCGCCCACAAGGGCGATGCGCCCCACGGGGCGGCTGGCGAAGCCCTCGTGGCCGAGCGCGACGCCGCGCACCCATTGCGCTCCCGTCCGCGTCTTGCCCGCGCCCCGGCCGCCCAGCACCAGCCAGATGCTCCAGGGATCGCCGCCGCGGGCCTGCCGGGGCGGCAATTGGTCGGCGCGGGCCGCCATGGGCCATGCGGCCAGCATGGTCTCGATCTCCGCCGCGCTCAGGGCGCCGATGAAATCATCCTGCCGGCCGGTCGCGTGCAATGCGCTCCACAGTTCGCGCAAGCTCATGGCGCAAGGCGTCGAGGTCGCGGGGGGCTGGCTCGTCGTCTGCGCCATGTCCGCCCGCTCCCGATTTGCCGCGTTGGCCCGCGTCCAGCGCTTCCATGCGGCGCAACTCCGCGAAGGTCTTCACAAGGCTCGCCAACAAGCGCGCGTTGCGCTCGCCCGCCGCCACCGAGGAGCCCGACAGGCGGCCCGCCACGGCGGACAGCTCGCGCTCGACGGCCTGCTCCAGTCGTCGCCGCAACTCCGCAAGATCGGTGGGAGCGGCGGGCGGCTCGGCGGGTCGGGCCTCCGGCGGGGGGGCGGACGGATCGGCGGGTTCGTCCGGAGCCGCCGTGGGCTTCGCGCCCTTCGCCTTCCGGGGCCGCTCCGGCCAGCCCTGTGCGCGCCGCAGCGCAAGAAACTGGCTGGCGTTGAGCCCGAGCGATCTCGCGATGGCGCCTAGCGGGGCGCCTTCATCGAACTGCTTGCGGGCGCTCGCCAGGGCTGTCTTGGATTTAATTCTCATGAATTGGGTCACCCCGGCGCACGCCGCCGCAACCGCCCGGCGCCGCCGGGCAGAGAGATTATCGCCGCACCTCTGGAGAATGACCGTTTTGTACATCCGGAGCGGCGCGGTGTCAAGGAATAAAATCCGTTTCTAGGAAATCCCCAGACCGCTGCCGGTCCGCGCCCGCCGCGCCTTCCTCAGGGCCCCTCGTTGCTGCTACAACCTGACGATTGCGAGAACGACATTTGGGGGGACGACATGGGCGATTTATCTCTTGCCGCTTTGAGCGTGCTGGACGCCGGCCCCCTTGGACAGGTGCGCGCCGCCAAGAGCGCCGGGTTCTCCCATGTGGGCTTGCGATTGCAGCCGCTTCTGCCGACCGACGCCGTCACCATAGGCGATCTCGCGGCGCAGGACGCGCTGGTCAACCTTCTGGCCGCGACGGGCGTGCGGGCGCTCGAGATCGGCGTGTTTCCCCTCCGGCCGGAGACCAACGTGGAAGCCTGGGGGCCGACGCTCGCGTTCAGCCACCGCATCGGCGCGCGCTACGTCGTGTGTCCGGTCGAGGACGCCGATCCGGTCCGGCGGCTGGAGACGTTCCGCGCCATGTGCGACCTTGCGGAAACCTGCGCCCTGGAGGCGTTGATCGAGTTCAATCCCTACAGCGGCTGCCGCACGCTGGCGGAGGCGACCGCCATGGTGGCCGCCGCGCAGCGCGACAACGCGAAGCTGCTGGTGGACGCGCTGCACCTGTCGCGCTCCGGCGGTTCGCCCGCGGACGTGCGCGCGCTGGCGCCCGGGCTTGCGCCTCTGGTGCACCTGTGCGACGCGCCGCCGCCGCCCGACAGCACGCGCAGCGTCGAGGAATTGCGCAAGGAATCGCGCACCGCCCGCCTCCTGCCCGGCGAGGGCTCCCTCTGGCTCGACGAATTGCTGGACGCGCTGGGACCGGACGTCGACATCAGCGTGGAGGCGCCCACCGCCCGCGACGCCCATCTGCCGGCTGACGAGCGCGCCCAGCGCGCCTACGCGGCCACCACGCGCCTGCTGTCGCGGCGCGCGCGCTAGGGGCGCGCCCAAAGCCGGAACCGGCGCCAAAGCCATGTCTTGCGCGCGCGTTTTATGCCATGGTGGCGCTCCCCCCGATCAGGAGCGCCCGGCCGAGTGACCCCGCAAGCGAAGGACATCGAGTTGCTGCGGTCGCTGCCGCTGTTCTCCACGCTCAGCCCCGCGACGTTCGCCCGGCTGGCGGATTCCGTGCGCTTCGACCGCTACGTGAAGGGCGACACCATCGTGCGCCAGGGCGAGAAAGCCCAATGGGTGATGGTGGTGCTGGAGGGGTACGTGAAGCTCACCCGCCTTTCGGCCAACGGCGAAGAAACGCTGATCCACATTTTCGGGCGGGGCGAAACGTTCGCTGAATCCGTCGCCGTTCTGGGCGACAATCACACCACGACGGCGGAAGCCACCGGCCCCACGCGCATCGTGCGAATGCCCGCCCACGTGGTGGCGCAGGCGGCGCGCGAAGCGCCCGAACTCGCGCTCGCCATCCTGTCGGAATCCTCCGCCAAGATCTGGGCTCTGATGGACGAAATCGAAGCCCTGAAGGCCCAGACGGCGGACCAGCGCGTGCTGCGCTTCCTGCTGTCCCTTTGCCCTCCCGGGCACGGCGCGGCCGAGACCCGCCTGCCCTACACGAAAGGCGTCATCGCCGCCTCGCTCGGCCTCAAGCAGGAAACGCTCTCGCGCTCTTTTGCGCGGCTGAAGACCGTAGGGGTGGAAATCGAAGGCCGCGCCGTGCGCATCGCCGACGTCAAGGTGATCGAGCAGGAAATCGAGCGGCTCAACCGGCTGGTGTGAGGCGGGCGGGAGCCGCCTGAGCCTCTAACCTCTCGGCTTGCGGGGCTTGGGGACCTGCCCGGGCCATTTGACGATGTAGTCCAGCATGTCCTCGAGCTCGACGTCGTCCTCGCTGGGGCCGACGCGGCCGCGCACGGAGATTCCGGCCTGGTGCACGGTTTCCCGCGAGCCTGAGACCAGGTGGTGCCAAGGATAAAGGTCCTTGCCCTCCGCCACGAGCCTGTAGGCGCAGGTCGGCGGCAGCCACGGAATCTCGCGCACGCTCTGGGGCGTCAATTTGATACAGTCCGGCACCTTGGCCTTGCGGCCTGGATAGTCCGAGCACCGGCACGTCCCCGCCTCCAGAAGGCGGCAGGTCACGTTGGTGAAATGGATGTCGCCCGTGTCCTCGTCCTCGAGCTTGACGAGGCAGCAGCGGCCGCACCCGTCGCAGAGGGACTCCCACTGCGGCTCCGTCATCTCCTCCAGAGGCTTCTTCCAGAACGGCGCGGCGGAACTCGCCGGGGCGCCGGGCGTTGGCGCGGCGGTTGGCGCCGGGACCTCTTCAGCCGCTGTCGTGCTCTTCGTCCGCGTCTTCGGGCCAGCTGGCATCAGGGCTCTTAAGCATGTCTCAAAATGGTTCAGGATTTGTGGCATGGCGCTTGCGGAAGCCGTCGTCAAGCCGATTGCGAATGTGATAAAGATTTTAACAATAGCGCGCGGGTTAGAGAGCTATCGTGTTCAATGATTTTCAGAACACCGGTTGGGGCAAGAGGTTCGCTCGCGCGATGCTTGGCTTTGACTCGTGGGTCGATTCCACCCTGTACGAAAGCGGCCAGCGCGCCCGCCAGCGGTGGGAGAGCTTCGCGGCGTTCATGGATCGTTTCCATGTCTCCGGCTGGCGCAAGGTCGCCGTGGAGGTGTCCTGCGAGGGCCTGACGCTGGGGGCGCTGGGCTCCGTGGTCATGCTGTCGCTCGCCACGCTCGCGTTTCAGGAGACCTCGGAGGACTGGCTGAAGAAGCAGGACCTCGCCGTCACCTTCCTGGACCGCTACGGCCAGGTGGCCGGGCACCGGGGCATCAAGCACGACGATTCCGTCCCGCTGGAGCAATTGCCCGAATACGTCGTGCAGGCGGTGCTGGCGACGGAAGACCGGCGCTTCTACGATCATTGGGGCATCGATCCCATCGGCCTGCTGCGCGCGCTCAGCGTCAACGCCCGCTCCTCGGGAGTCGTGCAGGGCGGCTCCACCCTGTCGCAGCAGCTCGCCAAGAACCTGTTCCTCTCCAACGAGCGCACGATGGACCGCAAGGTCCGCGAGGCGTTCCTGGCGCTGTGGCTTGAGTTCCGGCTGCCCAAGAACGAGATTCTGAAGCTCTACCTCGACCGCGCCTACATGGGCGGCGGCACGTTCGGCATCCAGGCGGCGGCGGACTTCTACTTCGGCAAGTCCGTGCGGGACGTGACGCTGGCGGAAGCCGCGATGCTCGCGGGCCTCTTCAAGGCGCCCGCCAAGTTCGCCCCCCACGTCAACCTGCCGGCCGCCCGCGCCCGCGCCAACGACGTGTTGCAGAACATGGTGGAGGCCGGGTTCCTCACCGAGGGACAGATCTTCCTCGCCCGCAAGAGCCCGGCGGCCCCGGTGGACAGGCGCCGCGAGGCCTCGCCGGACTGGTATCTCGACTGGGCCTTCGGCGAAGTGAAGAAGCTCGCCGACGCAGGCAAGCTCGGTCCGGACCGGGTGCTCACCGTGCGCACGGGCCTCGACCCGTCGATCCAGAAACGCGCCGACTCGGCGATCGAGGACGCGCTGCGCCAGTATGGCCGGCAGTACAACGCCGACCAGGGCGCGGCGGTGGTGATGGAGCCGCTGGGCCTTGTGCGGGCGATCGTCGGCGGGCGCGACTATGGCGCGAGCCAGTTCAACCGCGCGACCGACGCGGCCCGCCAGCCGGGCTCATCCTTCAAGCCCTTCGTGTACCTCGCGGCCGTGATGACGGGCCGCTTCAACCGCGACACCGTCGTGGACGCGTCGAACCTTTGCATCGGCAATTGGTGCCCGGGCAATTACGGCGGCGCGGGCGCCGGGCGCGTGCCCATGGTGAACGCCCTTCAGCGCTCGCTCAACACCGCGGCCGTGTGGTTGTCGATCAAGATCGGCGAGGCCTATTGGCCCCGCGGCGCGGGCTACCATCAGGCGCGCATCGCCACGCTGGGCCGGTCGAAGATCGTCGATCTCGCGCGCGCCATGGGCGTCGTCAACACGCCCCTCACGGACACCGTCTCGCTGCCGCTGGGCGCGGGCGAAGTGAAGATGATCGACATGGCGGCCGCCTACGGCGTGCTGGCCAACGGCGGACGGCGCGCCACGCCCTTCGCGGCGGTCGAGGTGCGCAACTCCACCGGCGACGTGATCTATCGCCACGACCGGGACGGCCCGCCCGCCGTCCAGGTCGTCCCCGCGGACAAGATCGCCATCATGAACAACATGATGAAGGAAGTGGTGAACGCCGGCACGGCGCGCGCCGCAGCCCTCCCGGGCGTGCAGGTGGCGGGCAAGACCGGCACGACGAACGCCTACAAGGACGCCTGGTTCGACGGGTTCACGGGCAATTACGTCGGCACCGTCTGGTTCGGCAACGACGCCTCGACCTCCATGCGCAACATGACGGGCGGCAGCCTTCCGGCGCGCACCTGGCATGAGATCATGGAGTTCGCCCACCAGGGGATCGAGCTGAAGAACCCCTATGGGGTCACGGACACGCCGGCGGTGGCCTCCGCCGCCGGGCCCTCGGGGGGCGCCGTCACGCTGGGCGCCCCGCAGCGCCCCGCCACGCTGTCGCGCCGCTCGACGGAGACGCTGGGCGGCATCGAGGAGATGATGCGCGCCACCTCGGCCCGCCTGAAGCGCGCCGACATGGCGCCGACGGGAACCATCACGATGGCGCCCGCGTCGTCCATCGTGCGGCTCGGCCCGCCGCGCGGAGGGAGCGTGGCCGCGCAGCCGAACTGATCGGAGGCGACATTGACGGCCACGCCCGCAGCGCAACGCGCAGACCATGGCGAATGCTCCCTGTTTCTCGACTTTGACGGGACGCTGGTGGACATCGCCCCCACGCCCGACGCCGTCGTGGTGAGCCCGCAATTGCGCGACACGCTCTGCGCCCTGCGCGAGCGGCTCGACGGCGCGCTGGCGCTCATCAGCGGACGGCGCATCGACACGCTCGACGGCTTCTTCGCCCCGGCGACGTTCGACGCCGGCGGCCTGCACGGGCTGGAGATCCGCATGAACGGGCGCCTGCGCGCGCAACCGGCCGAGCATCGCGAGCGGTTGCGGGCCGTCGCCGACATGCTGTCGCGCAAGATCGTCGCCTGGCCTGGCGCGCTGGTGGAGGACAAGGTGCAGACGGTGGCGGTCCACTGGCGCCTTGCGCCGGACCTCGGCCCAAAGATGCTGGAATGGCTGGAGGAGATCGCCGCAACGCTTGGCCCGGACTTCCGCATCCAGCGCGGCAAGGCGGTGGCGGAGATCCTGCCCGCCTACGCCGACAAGGGCTGCGCCATCGAGGCTTTCCTGAAGCAGGCGCCGTTCGCCGGACGCACGCCGATCTTCTTCGGGGACGACGTGACGGACGAGGACGGATTCAGAATCGTCAACGCCCACGGGGGTTACAGCGTCAACGTCGGGCAGGCCAAGTCCGCCGCGACCTTCCGCCTGCCCGATCCACATGCGGTGCGCGAGCGCCTAGCGCGATGGGCGCGCGACTTCCCGGGCGATCTGGTGGCGGACCTGAAGAGCTAGAGCCTATTCGCCGTCCGCCACGGGCCCGCGCACGAGGTCGATGATCTCAAGCACGTTGCGGTCAGGATCGTGGAAGTAGGCGCTGCGGCCCTGGAAGGTGCCGGTGGGGCGATCTTCCTCGCGAAACACCGGATGGCCCACTTTGGCCAGATGCGCCTTGGCGGCCTCAAAGGCCGCGCCCGTCACCTTGAAGGCCGTGTGGATGTCGTGCTTGTCGCCGCGATTGGGCTCGACGGGGTTTTCCGACAGGGTCAGCACGAAGCTCGTCCCGTGCGCCTCCATGAACACCATATGGTTGTTGCGGCGCAGTTTCCTGAAGCCCATCACGTCCCGGTAGAAGGCTTCCGAGCGGTCGAGGTCCTTCACGGGAATGGTAAAGTGGACGAAGCCCTCTGTGCGGAGCATGGCGGTTCCCCCTGTGCGCGTCGCGTGAGCTTAACGCGGCGCGCGGCCTGCGCACAATGGCGCAGCCGCAAGCCCTCCCGCCGCACGCGGCAGGAGGGCGCGCCCGGTCACTGGGCAGGCAGCACCACCTTGCGGACCTTCTCGCGCATCTCGGGCGTCGCTTCGCCCAGCGCCTTGACGGCCAGCTTGCGCGCCACTTCCGGCTCCTGGAAATCGACGAAACGCTCGCTGCGCGCGCCTTCGGCGATCAGCGCCGGGTCGGTGAGGGCCGTCTTCACGGCGGCGCGCAGGAACGCGAGCCGCTCGGCGGGCACGCCCGGCGTGGTCACGAGGATACGGCCCAGATCGTTGATGCTCATGCGGAAGTCGAGCCACCAGCGCTGCTCGTCGTCGAGCTTCGTCTGCTCGAACACCGTGGGGGTGTCGGGCAGCAGCTTCGAGCGCTTGTCGCCCATGGAGGCGATGGCGTGGGCGGCGCCCGATTTCACGTATTGCGCGGCGGAACTGTCGGACACGTAGAGCGCGTCCATTTCGCCGCGCTCCATGGCGAGCGCGATGTCGGCGCTGCCCTTGTAGCCCAGCACGATCTGGCAATTGAGCTTCAGCGCGTGGCAGGTGACGTTGGCGCCGTCGGCGGGACCGTCGGTCGGCCCGACGCCCCCCCAGCGAATTTTCACGCCCGGCTTCTGCATGTCGGCGATGGTCTTGTAGGGCGTCTGCTTGCCGGCCAGCCAAATCCACGGATAGGCGGCGATGACGCCAAGATGCTCCAGCTTGGTGAGGTCGTAGCGCACGTTCTGCTGGTCCAGCAATTGCCCGAGCGCGGCGGGCGTGCCGTTGACGATCATCAGTTGCAGGCCGTCGGGCTGCGCGGTCGAGATGCGGTTCAGCGCCACGAGGCCGCCTGCGCCAAGCTGGTTTTCCACCACCACGGTCGCGTCCAGCGCCTTGCTGAGATAGGGCGCGATCATGCGCGCATAGGCGTCGAAGCCGCCGCCGACGCCGACGCCCACCACGAAGCGCACTGTCTTGCCCTTGTAGAACGCGGAAGCGTCCTGCGCGCACGCCAGCGCTGGAGCCAGCGTCAGCGCGGCCAGCGCCGCCACGAGTGCTTTGGCCTTCGGGAAGAATGTACCGGTCATCGTGTTCTCCTTGCAGCGCCTCTCATACGGCGCCGGGCCCGAGGGCGCCAAGCAGGGCCCGAAACGCGGGCCCTTGCGCGGCGCGTCCCGGAATGCGATTCCTCAACCAAGCTTCCGCGCCGCCCTGGACCCCTGTTTGCTCACGCTCCTCAAATCGCTTGTAGCGACCCTCGTGGGGGTCGGCATCGGCCTTGCGGCGACCTGGCTCGCCGTGGAGCGGGACGTTCGATTCGGGCTGGTTGCGACGGGTCCGTGGACGAGCTGGCCCCGCAGCGCCTATCGCGACGCCGACCCCTACACGCGCGCCTCGCTGGCGCGCACCGGCGAGATTCCCCTGAGCCTTGGCGAGGGCCTGTCGTTCGTGGCCCGGCAGGACGAGACCGGCGCGGCGCTCGATCCGCGCTGCGACTACGTGGTCGGCGGCGCCATTCCGCCCGCCCGCTACTGGACGCTCACGGTGATGAGCCCCAAGGGCGCCCTCATACCCAACGCGTCGGAGCGCTACGGCCTCACCTCGGCGGAGATCGTGCGCGCCTCCAACGGGGCGTTCGAGATCGCGGTGTCCTCAAGGGCGCGGCCAGGCAACTGGCTTCCCGCGCCCCCCGACGCGTCCTATGCGCTGGCGCTGCGGCTTTACGACACCCCCGCCAGTTCGTCAGCCACCGCGCTTGCGGCGAGCCAGATGCCCCATCTGCGCAGGGGGGCGTGCTCGTGAGCGCACTTGACCGGCTGCTGGGCGCCCTGCCCTACGCGTTCGCCGTCGTGATCGTGGCGGGGCTGACGCACATCCTCTCCATCCTCGCCATGCCGTACGTGGCGACCCGCGACGCCTTCACGCGCATCGGCGAACTCGCGCAGGCGAATCGCTTCACGCTTCTGCCGCAGGCGCGCCCGGGCGCCGAGCTGGCGCCGTTCAGCGATCCCGCGATGCTGATGGGCGTGTGCAGGTTCAACATCGCAGACGGCCCGGTGCGGCTGCGCGCGGACCTGTCGAACGTGGACGGATTGCTGGCGTTCTCGTTCCACGACAGGTTCGGGGCGACGTTCTACGGCATGACCGATCGTTCGTCCCTGCGGGGGCGCATCGACGTTCTGCTGCTCACGCAGGCGCAGCTTGAAGCCGTGGAGGCGCTCGATCCCGAAGACGAGTTGCCCCAGGATTTGCGCCTCGTGACGCCGGGGCGCGAAGGCTTCGTGCTCGTGCGCAGCCTCATCGTCGAGCAGGGCGACGCGGACGCCGCGCGCAAGCGGCTCGCCACCGCTTCCTGCGCGCAGGAAGCCCCCAAGCGCTGATCCTCAGGCCTGCTGCTTGTCGGGCGTCCTGACGACCCTGCGGCGCCGCGCGGGCGCCTTCTTGGCGAGCGCAGGCTGCAAGGTCGAGGCGGGACGCGGGGCGTCGAAATGACGCTCGTAGCGCACGCCCGTGAAGAACAGGATTTCAGCGCCGCCAGAGGTCTGCGGCCGCGGTGTGTGCGTTCTGTACGAACGCGGGAAGCTCAAAATACGAACCATGTCGCCTTCTCCGGAATCCCGGCCCGGTGAAAAAAACCGGCGCGAAGCAGAAACCCTTTCTCAAACGATCATGGTTAAGGAGACGTCAACAAAGTGGACATATGCTCATCAAATCGACTCATGTGATTCTCGCGCCGGTTCATCCATGCACGATTTGACGAGACAGATTTCCACGCTCGAGAACGCCATCACCACCAAGGCTGACGCCGGCATGACTGCGCGCCCCACCGTGCTGCGCGCCCTGACGGACCTTTACTGCCTGCGCCCGGAGCCAAGCCCCGACGAAGTGGCGCGCTACCAGGAATTGATGCTGCGCATCCTGGGCGACGCCGACAAGTCCACCCGCATGTACGTCGCCTCCAAGCTCGCCCGACACCCCGCCGCCCCCAAGCCAGTGCTGGCCGCCATTTCCCAAGCCGACCCAGCGTGCGCCGAACTGATCGTGGAGCACGCCGTCAACTTCTCGGCCGAGGAACAGATGGCCGTCGCGCGCGGCAAGGACCGGGCGCTGGCGACCGCGCTCGCGCGGCGCCGGGGCATCGGCGGCCCGATCACCGAGGCGCTCATCGCGCGGGCCGACGCCTCCACCAATCGCGCGCTCGCCTTCAACCAGAGCGCCACGTTCACCCGCGCGGGCGTGGAGCGGCTCGCCGTCACCGCACGCGGCGATTCGGCGCTGTCGGCCAATTTCTCCGCGCGCTCCGTGGAGCCGCTGGTGTCGCCGACCTACTTCCTGCGCGCCTCCACGCTGGAGCGCGCGCGCATCATCGCCGCCGCGCGGCGCACCCAGATGGGCCGCGACCTGACGCCGGTGCGCTCCGCCCCTGCGCTGGTGCAGAACCTGCGCGAGACCGCGCAGGACAAGAAGTGGCAAGACTTCACCGCCGCGCTGGCGGAGAAAATCGGCTGGGACGAAAAGGTCCTTGCGCCGCTGGTGAACGACGCGAGCGGCGAGCCTCTCGCGCTGCTGCTTTGTTGCGTCGGCGCCTATCCGGAGGACGCGGTGCGCATCTTCCTGTGCTGCCGCGACGAGATTTCCCATTCCTACGTGCGCGTGCGCACCTTGTCGGACATCGTGCGCGACACGCCCGCGCAGGTCGCCGCCGAAATCCTGCAGGCCTGCGTCGGCCGCGAGGTGCAACTCGCGTTCAGGCGCGCCAGTGCGGAGCGCGGCGCGCAGGACCTGCCGCGCGTCGTGGCGGCGGACCGCGCCCTTCCGGGGGACAGGATGGATCGTTCGTGGCCAGCCGAACCGCCGCGCGTCTCGCGCCTCGCGCCGGCGGCCTCCCGGGGAGATCGCAGGGAGCGAACGCTGCTGATCATGAAAGGCGCCTAGCCTCAGGCCGCCAGATCCAGGAAGTTGCGGCCCTGCCGGTCTTCCACGTCGACGACCCACAGATCGGGATCGAACTTCATCTCCCGCTGCAGGCGCTCCAGCGCGGCCAGCGGATCGATCCACTCCTGCGCGTGCGCGCGCGTCCAGCGGCGTTCGCCCGAGTCTTCCATAAGGCTCTGGGGCGCGGGCCCAAACAGCGCCACGCGTCCATCAAGGCAGTCCACCTGCACGAAGATGGCGCCCGCCTCCGGCGCCCCGCGCTTGCGCAGGACCGCGTTGGCGCCCTCCACCGCGCATCGGCGCAGATAGGCTGAAACCCAGATGTCCGCTCGAAGGCGCATGGGGTCAGGGTATCGGAACGCCTGAACGGGCGCCAAGCGCGCGCAGTGTCCTGGCGTCAAGCTCCCCCGTCACGGGCAGGTTGCGCTCGCGCTCGAACTTCGCCAGCGCCGCCTTGGAGCCTGCGCCGAAGACGCCGTCGGGCGTGACGTCGTAGCCCAGCTTCTGCAACGCGCGCTGCGCCGCCACGATGCGCTTGGCCTGCTGCGTGTCGGCGGCGGCCGCAGGCGCCGCGTTGCTTCCGCGCAGCAGCGAACCGATGGGATCGACGTCCGCAGGCGGCTTGGCGGCGGCGGGCTTCGGGGCCGCAGCGGCGGGCTCGGGCTTCA
>JAQGJX010000145.1 GCA_028290405.1 Hyphomicrobiales bacterium | reverse complement strand
AGTCCGCGTACCGGCGCGGCATGCCGGCGAGCCCGAGGAAGTGCATCGGGAAGAACAGGATGTTCGAGCCGATGAAGGCGAGCCAGAAGTGCAGCTTGCCGATCCACTCGGGGATGACGTAGCCCGACATCTTCGGGAACCAGTAGTACATCCCGGCGAAGATGATGAACACGGCGCCGAGCGACAGCACGTAGTGGAAGTGCGCCACCACGTAGTAGGTGTCGTGCATGTAGCGGTCGACACCGGCGTTGGCGAGCACGACGCCGGTCACGCCGCCGACCGTGAACAGGAAGATGAAGCCCACGGCCCAGTGCATGGCGGCCGAAAATCGGATCGACCCGCCCCACATCGTGGCGATCCAGGAGAAGATCTTCACCCCCGTCGGCACCGCGATCACCATCGTGGCGAACACGAAGTAGCGCTGCGTGTTGAGCGACAGGCCCACCGTGTACATGTGGTGAGCCCACACGATGAAGCCCACGACGCCGATCGCCACCATCGCGTAGGCCATGCCCAGGTAGCCGAAGATCGGCTTGCGCGAGAAGGTCGAGATGATGTGGCTGACGATGCCGAAGCCGGGAAGGATGAGGATGTAGACTTCCGGGTGGCCGAAGAACCAGAACAGATGCTGGAACAGGATCGGGTCGCCGCCGCCGGCGGGGTCGAAGAACGACGTGCCGAAGTTGCGGTCCGTCAGCAGCATGGTGATGGCGCCGGCCAGGACGGGCAGCGACAGCACGAGCAGGAAGGCGGTGATCAGCACCGACCACGCGAACAGCGGCATGCGGTGCAGGGTCATGCCCGGCGCGCGCATGTTGAAGATCGTGGTGATGAAGTTGATCGCGCCCAGGATGGACGAAGCGCCCGCCAGATGCAGCGACAGGATGATGAAGTCCATCGACGGGCCGGGGTGGCCGGCGTTGGACGAGAGCGGGGGATACATGACCCAGCCGCCGCCGAAGCCGTGCATGCCGGGCGCGCCTTCGACGAACATCGAGATGACGAGCAGCGCAAACGACGCAGGCAGCAGCCAGAACGAGATGTTGTTCATGCGCGGGAAGGCCATGTCGGGCGCGCCGATCATCAGCGGCACGAACCAGTTGCCGAACCCGCCGATCAGCGCCGGCATGACCATGAAGAAGATCATGATGACGCCGTGCCCGGTGATGAACACGTTGTACATGTGCTTGGCGGCGTCCACGGAGCCGTCGCCGGACAGGAAGGCGGAGATCCACGGGAACACGCCGATGCCGGTGCCCGCAAGCTCCATGCGCATGGCGATCGACATGGCGCCGCCGATCAGCCCCGCGCAGATCGCGAAGATGATGTAGAGCGTGCCGATGTCCTTGTGGTTCGTCGAATACATATAGCGGCGCCAGCCCGTGGGAATTCCATGGGCGTGATCGTCATGATGGGCCGCAGCATTGGTTGCCATCTGGGTGTCCCTCGATCTTCTGGATCAGTTCGCGGAGCGCGCGTCGGCGACGCGGACCGGGGTGTCGATTGCGGCGTATTCCTTCTTGGCCTTCTCGAGCCACGCCTTGTAGGCGTCCTCGCTGACCACGCGCATGACGATGGGCATGAACGCGTGATCCTTGCCGCAGAGCTTGGAGCACTGGCCGTAGTAGACGCCTTCCTTCTCGGCCTTGAACCAGGTCTCGTTGAGACGGCCCGGCACGGCGTCGATGCGCACCCCGAAGGCGGGCACCACGAAGGAGTGGATGATGCCGACCACGTCGGCGGTGACCTGCAGGCGGATCGTCTTGTTGACCGGCACGACGGCCTCGTTGTCGACGTCCAGCAGGCGGAGCTTGTCGGCCGGCAGCTTGTCCTGGTCGAGCAGGCGCGCCTGGAACTCGAACCCGCCGCCTTCGTCCTTCGGGTAGGCCCAGGTCCAGGCCCACGAGGAATTGCCCGTCACCTTCAGCGTCATGTCGGCGTTCGGCATGGTGAGCTGGTGGTTCAGCAGGCGGAAGGACGGGATGGCGATGATCAGCAGGATCACCACGGGGATCACCGTCCAGGCCACTTCAAGGCCGGTGTGATGGGTGGTGCGCGACGGGGTGGGGTTCGCGCCTTCGTTGAACTTCGCCACCACCCAGACCAGCAGGGCCAGCACGAACAGGCTGATGACCGTGATGATGGGAAGCAGGATGGCGTTGTGGAAGAAGTTCATCTCGTGCGCGATGGGCGTCACGGGCTCGGGCAGGCCGATCTGGCCGGGCCGGGGAGCGTAGATCGCCTGCGCCATGGCGCTGGCGGAAAGAAAGGTCCATGCGGCGATGGCCGCGCTGGCTGTGGCCAGAAACCGCCCAGGCGCACCGTAAGGCTTCGCGCCGCTATTGTGGGACATCATGGAAATCGTCGCTCCCGCTCGGCTGTATCAGGGGCGCGCTCGCACGCCCGCCGGGCGCGCCCGATCAAAGGCGCCGCCCCTCCTTCCGTTCCAATCATAAAGCAGCCATGAGCGCAACACAGCCGTTCCGCCCGAACGATGCGGCATAAGGGCGCGTAAACGGCTTTCGCCTCGCGCAAAGCCCGATTACACGGGCTCTGCCGCGTCAATTTGCCAAAGCGGGGGCTGCGCCCATAATCGGCCCCGCCCCTGAGTCGCGTCCCCCTGCGAACTTGCGCGCGGCCGGGGGGCTTGCGGCGCCGCGATTTGCAGTGCATTGCGACTTGCGCGCCCGCAGGGGTGTAAAAAACTGTCGATTGCGTGGTGGAGATGGCCTTGTCCAGGATGTCGCTTTTTCCGGAGGCGCCGGCGTGCGGAACCTCGAACCGCCCGAGCGCCGCGGGCGCATCTGATTCGCGTCCCGCTTGGCCGCGCCGTGTCGGGGCCGCGGCTCTCCTGGCGCTCGCCGCCAGCGTCCTGGCGCCCGCCGCGCCCGCCTCCGCCCAGGCGGTGGTGCGGGGCAAGTACGGCGATTGGGAAATGCGCTGCGAGACGCCGCCCGGCGCCAGCCGCGAGCAATGCGCGCTCATCCAGTCCGTGGCGGCCGAAGACAAGCCCAATCTCAACCTCGTCGTCATCGTTTTGAAGACGGCCGACGGCAAGTCGCGGCTGCTGCGCGTCATCGCCCCGCTTGGGGTGCTGCTGCCCGCAGGCCTCGGGCTGAACATCGATTCGGCCGACAAGGGCCGGGCGGGCTTCGTGCGCTGCCTGCCGTCGGGTTGCGTGGCGGAAGTCGTCATGGACGACCGGCTGCTGGAGGACATCAAGTCCGGCAAGAGCGCCACGTTCATCGTGTTCGAGACGCCCGAGCAGGGGACGGGCATCCCGTTAACCCTGACGGGCTTCCGTGAGGGCTTCGACCGGCTGCCGTGAGCCCTGCGCTGGCGCCCCTTGGGCGCTTGGTATAAATTCTTCGCGGTTTGTTAACGTTTCCCAGCGGCGGCGCAGTTTTGCGGCGGGCGGTTTTTGGAGTGTTCGTATGGGTCAGCGCGTTTCCGGGTCCACCGCGTCGAAGCTGGTTGCGCGGGCCGCGCTCGTCGGGGCGCTCGCTGGCCTTGGCGGCTGCGCGGGCGACGCCTCCTCGGCCATGGGAAACCTGTTCTCGCTCGGCGGCTCGTCCGGCGCGGCGCCGGCGGCCTCCGCCGTTCCCGTCGCGGCCGGCGCGCCCGATCCCACCAAGGTCGTGTGCCCGTACGTGGACGTGAAGGAGGGCGGGGCGGCCCATCGCGTTTACGCGGGCGGCCAGTCCAGCGCCAACGTGCGCTACCAGTTCTCGCTTGGCGACATCGCCCGCGAGTGCCGCGTGGTGGGCAATCAGCTCGTTCTGAAGGTCGGCGTCGAAGGCAAGGTCCTGCTGGGCCCTGCGGGCTCTCCCTCCTCGTTCACCGTGCCCGTGACCGTCTCGGTGCGTCGCGACGGCGAGGAGAAGATGCTGGCCTCGCGCACCTACAACGTCCCCGCCAGCGTGCCGCAGGGCGCGTCGAACTCGACGTTCTCGGTCATCTCTGAGGACATCGCGGTCCCGTTCGTCAGCGAGGCCGCCAACGAGGATTACGAGGTCTTCGTCGGCCTCAACGGCGCCCAGGCGGAGCCGCGCCGGGATCGCCGCAAGCGCTGACCTTCTTGGGATCAGGACAAAAAAAGACCCCGGGGCGATGAACCCCGGGGTCTTTTTTGTGTGCGCCTTGGGGGCCCGTCAGTGCGCGAAGCTCGTGCGCAGGTCGGCGATGCCGCGCGTCACCAGTTCGCTCGCGGCGTCGCCGCGTGTCTGGTCGCGCAGCACGATCTCGGCGGCCTTCACGGCGGCGTCGGCGGCGGCGGCGCGCACGTCGTTCATGGCCTGAGCTTCCGCCATGGCGATCTTGGCTTCGGCCTGCTTGGTGCGGCGGACGACGAATTCGCTCATCCGGTCGGCGGATTCGCGCGCCAGCGCCTCGGCTTCCTCGCGCGCGGCGGCGACGATGGCCTGGGCTTCGGCCTCAGCCTCGGCGGCCTTGGTGCGGTAGGAGGCGAGCACGGACTCAGCCTCCTCGCGCAGGCGGCGGGCTTCGGCGAGTTCGTCCGAAATCTGCTTTGCGCGGCCGTCCAGCGCGCCCGCGATCGTGTTGTGCACGCCCAGGTATCCGAGCAGCAGCACGAACAGAACGAAACCGACGGCGACGAAGAAACTTTCGTCGAAATGCATGGCGCTCTCCTCAGCCGTTCACGGCGGCGACGGCGGCGGCGACGACCTTGGGGTCGGCGTCACGGCCGGTGATCTGGCGCACGATGGCGCTGGCGGCGTCGCTGGCGATGGCCGTGACGTTGGTCATGGCGTCGGCCTTGGTGGCCGCGATGGTCGCCTCGGCGGTCGCGAGCTTGCCGTTGAGATCGGCTTCCAGCGCCTTGCGCTTGGTTTCCGTCTCGGCGGTGAGGGCGTCGCGCAATTGCTGCACGGTCTTCTGGGCGTTGGCCCGCGCGTCCCCGAGGGTCTTCTCGTAGGCGAGACCGGCGTCGTTCGCCTGCTTCTGGGCTGCGGCGGCCGTCTCGAGGTCGCCGGCGATGAGGCCGCTGCGCTTCTCGAGGATGCCGGCGACGCGCGGCAGGGCGACCCGCGCCATCACGAAATAGAGCAGGCCGAACGCGATCGCGAGCCAGACGATCTGCGACGCGAAGGTCGAGACGTCGAAGGGCGGAAATACGGCGCTGTGGCCAGCCGCGCCAGCGGCGTGATCTTGAGCCGCGGTGGCGGCGACGGCTTCAGTGATGAACATCGTGCAGTCCCGATGGCTGTGCCTTGACGGCGAGCCGCGCGCGTGGGGTTCGAAGAGAAACCCGCGCGCGCGGAAGTGAGCAGTTGGAAGATATCAGGACGCCCCATGGGGGCGCCAGACACCGGACGCGGAAGCGTCAGACCACGAAGAGCAGCAGAATGGCGACCAGGAACGCGAAGATGCCGAGACCTTCCGCGAGGGCCGCGCCGATGAACGCGCGACCGAACTGGGCGTCGGACGCCGACGGGTTGCGCAGGGCGCCGGAGAGGAAGTTGCCGAAAATCGCGCCCACGCCGACGGCCGCAATGCCCATGCCGATGGCGGCCAGACCGGCGCCGATATACTTAGCTGCTACGGGATCCATGTCGAACTCCTGTTCGAGTTTTTAAGGGCGACCATTTGTTGTTCGGATATTTATCAGTGGCCCGGGTGAATTGCGTCGTTCAGGTAGACGCAAGTGAGGATGGCGAACACATAGGCCTGCAGCACCGCCACGAGCAGTTCGAGCGCGGTGAGCGCGACGACGCCGAGGAGGGGCAGGGGCGCCAGGGCCGCCCAGGCGCCAGCGCCCAGCAGCATGGCGACGAATCCGCCGAAAACCTTGAGAGTGATGTGGCCCGCCAGCATGTTGGCGAACAAACGAACCGACAGCGAAATCGGGCGCGACAGGAACGAGATGATCTCGATGAGCATCACGAACCAGAGCAGCGCGGGCGACACGCCCGAGGGCACGAACAGCTTCAGGAAGTGCAGGCCGTGCTTGTAGAAGCCGTAGCCCAGCACCGTCAGGATCACCAGCGCCGCGAAGGCGAACGTCACGACGATCTGGCTGGTCACGGTGAACGTGTAGGGGACAAGGCCGATCAGGTTCGAGAACAGCACGAACATGAAGAGCGAGAACACGAAGGGAAAGAAGCGCATGCCGTCGTGGCCGGCCGTGCCGCGCACCGTGGACGCGACGAACTCATAGGACATTTCAGCCGCCGCCTGCAGGCGGCCCGGCACCATGGCGCGGGCGCGCGTGCCGTAGACCATCAGGCCGAGGATCGCCAGAACCACGATTCCCATGAACAGCGACGCGTTGGTGAACGACACGTCATGGCCGAACATCTGGAGCGGAATGATCTTGTTCACCTGGAACTGGTGGATCGGATCGATCGTATTTCCGGCGGAAGCTGCCACGTCGTCACCCTCGATCTGCTCACGCGCGCGAACGCGTGTTGAAAGCACCTGCGCCGCAAGGCGCTATTGAGCACCGTCGCGCGGCCCGCCCGTTGGCGCAGCCGCAATCCGGTACACGTTCCAGAACCCCGCCGCAGTGCCCAGCGCCAGAAAGACGATGAGAAACGCGGGTCCTGTCGACAACCAGCGGTCCAGCAGCAGGCCGATGCCCCCGCCGACGATGATTCCAGCCACGAACTCGGACAGCACGCGAATGCCCAGGCTGAGGGCGCGTCCCGTGCTGCTCGCCGACACGTCCACAATGTCTCCGCGAACCGGCTCCCGCTGCTGGCGCTCTTCAAGCGCGCGTGAAAGCCGTTCGAGACGCGCTTTCAGCGCCTCGTCGTCGTCCCGGCCGCCTTCGGAATTGGTCATGGCAGTCTCCGTCGCACGCCGTGTGGGCGCATGGGCGATGCCGTATCCGTATACGCGAAAGCAGCTCGGGAGCCGACCCGGTTTGGCCGGATCGCGATCATCGGAGAAACTTCAGACCTGCCCCTGCGAGCGCGCGCAACATATGGGCGGGGCAGAAGTGTGTCAAGGCTTCGCCTGTTTTCATAAATCATTGAAAACAAACACCAAACGCGATTTTGAAGCCGTGGTGTCCAAAGGTCGCGCCCCGCAGGCCGCATTTAGATCACCCAGTCGTCGCGCTGGGGCGCTCCCTCGGCGGAGATATCGGCTTTCACAAGCGCCGCGAGGTCCTGCATGGCGATGGATCCGCGCTTTCTGGGCCGGGGCTGGTCCACGGTCCGCACCGCTTTCACCTCGCCGGGCTTGCCCCCGAGCGCAACGATTCGGTCCGCGAGGTAGATCGCCTCGTCGATGTCGTGGGTGACGAACACGATGGTTTTGCCCATCTGCCGCCAGACGCGGATCAACTCGTCCTGGAGCCCTTCGCGGGTGGCCACGTCCAGCGCCGAAAACGGCTCGTCCATCAGCAGGATCGAGGGCCGGACGGCGAGCGCCCGGGCCAGCGACACGCGCTGGCGCTGGCCGCCGGACAATTGCCACGGCCAGCGTTCGGCGAGGTCCGCGAGGCCCACCACCGACAGGGCCTGCATGGCGCGCTTGCGTCGCTCGGCTTTGTTAAGGCTGGTTTTCTCCAGCCCGAAGGCGACGTTGGACCACACCCGCCGCCAGGGCAGCAGGCGCGCGTCCTGAAAAACCAGCGCCATGGGCCGTTCGGCCGCAGGATCGGGATGCACCTGCACGGTTCCGGCGGTGGGCGCCGCAAGGCCCATCAGCACCCGCAGCAGCGTGGACTTGCCGACGCCCGACGCCCCCACGAGCGCGATGAACTCGCCTTGCTCCACCGCGAGGTCGAGGCCGCGCAGCACGTCCGTGCGCTGGCCGTTCTGTTCGAAGGAGAGCGCGAGGCCCCGGATGTCGATCACGGGGTCGAGTTTGGTCACGGCTTCCATTGCAGGAGCCTCCCCTGCGCGAACATGAAGAGCGCGTCCATCAAACCATAAAGAGCCGCCATGGTGAGCATGTAGACGACCACGATGTCCGTCGCCAGCAGGCTGGAGGCCTGCATCATGCGGCTGCCAAGGCCCGTCACGCCGAACAGTTCTGCCGCCACGACCGCCATCCACGCCTGGCCGAGCGCCGTGCGCAGGCCCACCAGGATGCCCGGGGTGGCGGCGGGCAGCAGCACCTTGATGAGCCGTTCCGGCGCGCTGGCGAATCCGAACGCCTTGGCGACCTCGATCAGGTCCCGGTCGACGCTGCGAATCGCCCCGTGGGTGGCGAAGTAGACGATCCAGAACACGCCGACGGAGATGATGAACACCGCGCCCGACTGGTTGACGCCGAACCAGATGATGGCGAACGGCACCCAGGCGAGGCCCGGGATGGGCCGCAGCACGCGGTTCACCCATGCCAGCAGGCCTTCGGCGACGCCCGACATTCCGGTGACGATTCCAAGTCCGACGCCCGCGCCTGCGCCCACAAAAAGCCCCATCGTATAATGAGAGAGGCTGAGCCAGACGGAGGTTTGCCAGATGCCGCTCTTCACCTCGCGCAGGAACGCGGCGGGCAATTCGCTGGGCAGCGGCACGAGGGAGCGTTGCGCCAGCCCGAGCAGCGGCGCCGCCTCCCAGGCGAGCAGGAAGGCCACGAGCCCGATGGCGGGCAGGCTTCGATTCAGCAGTGATCGCGTCATGGGCCGACCCTAGCGCGGCGCGGCGTTCGTCGCACGCTCGAAAAAGCTGGCGTCGAACAGGCCCTCGATCGGCGGCGCGGTCTGGAAATCGCCGTTGGCGACCTGGAAAGCCAGCATGCGCCGGGTCGGCTCGATGGCGGCGCGCGGATCGTTGGTCCACGTCAGCGTCGGGGAGGTGAGCGCACGCAACACCACGGCGTTCGGCAAAAGCCCGCCGCCCAGCACTTTTTGCACCGGCTCGACGGCGCCTTGCGGATCGGCCTGCACGGCTTGCGTGGCGCGCACGATCAGCGAGACCAGCTTGTCGACCGCTGCGGGATTGGCCTTCAAGAACGCGCCCGACACCGCGACGCCGACGCCCTGCGCGTCGGGGAACATGGCGGCTTCCGTGGCGATGACCTTCAGGTGCGGCGCGCGCGTCAGCACGGCGCTCAGCGCCGGCTCCAGTACGGTGCCGCCGTCTATGCCGTCCACCAGGACCGCCTGCTGCACGGCCTCGATTCCCAGGGTGGCGATGTCCACGTCGCCAGCGGGCGCGCGCACCACGTTCTTCAGCCAGTAGCTGAGGGCGACGCTGGGCCCGGCGCCCGCGGGCAGCGTGCCCAGTTTCGCCGGCCGCCCGTTCTTCTGCTTGAACAGCGCGAACGCCCGGGCGGGATCGGCGCCCGCGTCCTCGAACGCCTGCTGGAGTTTTGTGGTGGCCACGAGCCCGGAGCCGCCGCGCGAAGTCGTGGCCACGATGCGCAGGTCCACGCCCTTGGCGCGCGCCACCGCCATGGGGGCGATGCCGATGACGAGCACGTCGAGCTGTCCGGACGCCGCCGCCTGGATGGCCGTGGGGCCGGAGTCGAATTTCACCGTCGAGACGTCAAGCCCGGCCTGCCTGGCCCAGCCCGCCCCGTCCAGCACGAACAGGGGGCTCGCGCCGATCACCGGCACGAAACCCACCTGCATTCTGACGGCCTGCTGCGCCTGGGCGGCGCCCGCCAGCGCCAGCGCGGCAAGCAGCGCCGCGCCTCTCACGAAACGTCCGCCCGCGCGGCTCATTTGCCGGCGGCCTTGATGAAGAACGACGGGTCGAACAGGCCGTCCAGCGGCACGTCCTTCTCCAGCGTGCCGATGGAGACCTGGTAGGTCTGCATTTTCTGCGTCGCCTCCGCGATGGCGCGCGGATCGGCGACGAACTTGGTGGCCGGGGAGGCGAGCGCCTTCAGGATGATGGAGACGTCCACGATGCCCTTGCCGAGCGCGGCCTCGATGTGGGGCGCGACGCGCTTGGGGTCCTTCTGGATGAGGTCGATGGCCTTGACCACGGAATCCACGATCGTCTGCACGCCCTTGGGGTCCTTCGCCAGATACGCGCCGGAAACAGCCACCACGGTGCCGGGCTGGTTGGGGAACATCTCGCCCCCCAGCGCCACGAGCTTGATGCGCGGATCGCGCGTCTGGACGATGGAATCGGCGGGCTCGCGGATCGTCGCGCCCTCGACGGCAGCAGCCAGCAAGGCCTGCTGGGTGGCGTCGATGCCCATCGGCACCACCTGCACGTCGGCGGGATCGGTCTTGGTGACGACGTTGAGCCAATGGGTCAGGGTGGTGTGGGGCACCGAGCCGGGCGGCTGGGTGGCGAGGCGCGCAGGCTTGCCGGTCTTGGCCCGGAAGGCCTTGAACGCCTCGGCGGGCGCGACGCCGGGCGCGAAGAAGGTCGCAAGCGTCGGGCCGGCCGCCACCGTCATTTCCTCCACGGCGGTCGCGGCGACCACGCGCACGTCGATGCCCTTGGAGCGCGCGACGCCCAAAGGCGCCACGCCGGCCACGTAGACGTCCAGCGTGCCGGACGCGAGCGCGGAAATCATGTTGGGGCCGGACTCGAACGCCGTGAACTTGAACTCCACCCCGCCCGCCTTGGCGAAGCCTTCCTTGTCGGCGACGAACACCGGCGCCGCGCCGAGGATCGGGATGTAGCCGACCCGCACGGGAGCCGATTGCGCGTTCGCGGGCGAGCAGGTCATGGCCGGGGTGGCGGCCACGAGGGCCCCGAGAGCGACGGCGGTGAACAGGCGACGGGATACGGGCACGCAAGCCTCCATGATGAACGGGCGGCACCATAGCGCAAATTTCAGCGGCGTGAAATGTGTTTTATCGTATATCACAAAACTTGTATGTGTATTGTGGTCTGGACACGATCCGCCCCCGCTTCTACGGTTTGCTTCAATCCGCCGGATCAGCGTGCGGGTTTTGGAGGACGCCCATGAAAATCGCCACCGCCATCGCCGCCGCCGCCGTATCGGCGCTGGGCTCGGGAGCCGCCCTGGCCCAGACCCAGACGGTCGAGACCATCGTGTTCGCGGGCGCCAGCGCCATGGCCATTTATGTGGCGCAGGACAAGGGTTTCTTCGAGCGCGAAGGCCTGACGGTGAACGTGACCGCGACGCCGAACTCCGGCTTCCAGATGGGCAATCTCATCAACGGCAAGTTCCACATCGCCAGCACGGCGCTGGACAATCTCATCGCCTACCAGGAGGGGCAGGGCACCACGAAGGTGGACCGCACGCCGGACCTCATCGTCATCATGGGCGGAGCCTCGACCGAGCTGGCGCTGATGGCGCAACCCTCGATCAAGAGCATCTCCGAGTTGAAGGGCAAGCAGTTCGCGCTGGATTCGCTCTCCACCGGCTACGCCTTCGTGCTGCGCAAGATGCTTGAGAAAAACGGCCTCGCGCCGGGCGATTATGAATTCGTGGCCGTCGGCGGCACGCGCGAGCGCCTGGAGGCGCTGAAGGAGGGCAAGCTCGCCGCGGGCCTGATCTCGGAGCCCTTCACCACGCAGGCCAAGGCGGCCGGCTATTCCTTCCTGGGCGAGGCCGTGCAGAGCGTCGGCCGCTACCAGGCCACCGTGCAGATCGCCAACCGCGACTGGGCCAAGGCCAACGAGAAGGCGGTGGTCGGCTACATCAAGGGCATGGTGGCCGCCACCGATTGGATTTACGATCCCGCCAACACCGCGGAGGCGGTGAAGATTCTCGCCGCCAAGGTGAAAATCCCCGAAGCCGCCGCAGCGCCGAGCGTCGCGGGCCTCACCAAGGGCCAGGCGGCGATGACGCCCAAGGGCGCGCTGGACGTGGAGGGCGTGAAGACCGCGATCGACCTGCGCGAACAGTTCGCCGAGCCCAAGAAGAAGATGGGGCCGCCGGAGAAATATTACGACCTCAGCTACTACAACAAGGCGGTCGGCAAGTAGCCCCGTTTGCGGCGCCGCTTAAGCCTTTGGCAAGCGGCGCCGACCATCATGCCCGCGCCGCACTGGGTCGGCGCGGGGCGCGTGAGCGATGGCGGCTGCACTGGCGGGTTTGACGCGCGTCCGCGATGCGCTGGGAAGCCCGTTCATCTCCCGCACGCTGCTGCGCGCCAGCGTGCTCGTCGGCGCGCTCTTTTTCATCATCCGGTTCGCTGTCGAGATCTGGGGCGCGCGCGCCGGCGCCGCGACGGCCGACCATCTCGTCGGCCTCGACTTCGCGCTGTTCTGGTCCACGGGAATCGCCGTGCTGCGCGGCGAGGCGGCGCTGCCCTTCGGCATAGAGGCGAACGCCGCGCTGCATCGCGAATTGTTCGGCGCGGCCGCGCAGGTGCTCGGCTGGCACTACCCGCCGTTCCTGCTGGCGCTCGTCGCGCCCCTCGGCCTCATGCCGTACGGCTGGGCGCTGGGCGCCTGGCTGTCGTTCACGGGCGCGTTTCACCTTGAGACCCTGCGCCGCATCCTGCGCGACGCGCCCGCGCCGCGCTGGCGCGTCCTGCTGGCGTGCGCCGCCTTTCCGGGGTTCTACGTCAACGCGATCAGCGGCCAGAACGGGTTCCTCACCGCGGGGCTGCTGGGCGGGGCGCTGTTGTGCCTGTGGCGCAGGCCTGTCCTGGCTGGCGTGTTCATCGGCCTGCTCGCCTACAAACCGCACTTCGGCGTGGTGATTCCCTTCGCGCTGGTTGCGGGCGGGCATTGGCGCGCCTTCGTCAGCGCGGGGGCCACGGTGCTGGCGCTGGTCGTCGCAAGCCTGCTGGCGTTCGGGACAGCGCCATGGCTGGCGTTCTTCGCCAACACGGGCTTCACCCGCGCGCTGATGGAGCAGGGCTATTCGGGCTTCCACGGCATGCACAGCGCGTTTGCGGCGGTGCGCCTGCACGGGGGAAGCGTCGGGCTTGCGTATGGGGCGCAGGCGCTTGTGGGCCTTGCGACGGCGGCGGGCGTCGTGGCCCTGTGGCGCGCGCCGGTCGACGCCCGCCTGAAGGCGGCGGGCCTTGCGGCGGGAGCGCTGCTCGCCACCCCCTATGGCTACGACTATGATCTCGTGCTGCTCGCGCTGCCCATCGCGTTCCTTGCGCTTCACGGCCTTGAACGAGGCTTCGGGCCTTATGAGCATCTTGCGCTTGCGCTCGCGTGGATCGCGCCCGCCGCCACGCGCGCCTGCGCGCAGGCCACGGGGGTTCCGCTGGCCTTCATGGTCTTGAGCGCGCTGTTCTGCGTCATCCTGATGCGGGCCCGCGCGGACGCGGCGCTCGCGCAGGGCCGTTTGCATGGTATGCTTGGCGCGTCGCGCTGACACGAGGCGAACATGCCACAGGACGAACCCGCCATCCCCATCTGGCGCGCCCGCACCATCGAGACGGCGGGCTTTGCGCTGAGCGAGCAGGAGACCGGCGGCGGCGCCCCGGTCCTGTGCCTGGGCTTCGAGGATCCTGAAGGATCGCGCCTGCTGGACGATCTGTCGCGCGGCTTTCGCCTCATCGCGCTCAGCCCCGCCGCAGTGCCGTTGAGCGATACGGCTGGACTGGACGCGCACGCCTTCGCGCAGGAGGCGCTGGCCTGCGCGGACCGGTTGGGGCTTGACCGTTTCTGCGTGCTGGCGCGCGGCGACGAGGACCATGCGGCGCTGTGCCTCGCGCTGAAAGCGCCTGAGCGCGTGGAGGCGGTCGCGTTGCTTGCGCCGGACCTGCACTCGCGCGACGGCGCCGCGGAGGACGCCGAATTGCTTGAGCATCTGGCCGATGTCGTCACGCCGGTGCTGGCGGCGTTCGGGGCGCTGGACCGCATCGTGACGCCCCAGACCGCGCGCGCGTGGCGCGAGCGCCTGCACGCGGGCCGCATCGTCTTCGTGCCGGACGCCTCGCGCGACGTGGACATCGAGCGCCCGCACGCCACCGCCCGCCTCATCGGCGACTTCCTGCTGGGCACCAGGGATTTCACGCCGCGCAAAGATGCGTCCGCATGAGCGCTTTGCTCAGCGGGGTCCGCGTTCTCGACCTCACGAACGTGCTCGCAGGCCCGTTCTGCTGCTACCAGCTTGCGCTGATGGGCGCCGACGTCGTCAAGGTCGAAGCGCCCGGCGGGGGCGACCTCGCCCGCCAGCTTGGCGCCGACCCCGCCCTGAACGAACGCCTGATGGGCGCGTCTTTCCTGGCGCAGAACGCCGCCAAGCGCTCCATCGCGCTGAACCTCAAGAGCGACGCCGGCAAGGCCGTCTTCCGCAAGCTCGTGGCCGGCGCCGACGTGGTGGTGGAGAACTTCCGGCCCGGCGTCATGGAGCGCCTCGGCCTTGGGGCGCAGGCCTTGAGAGCGCTGCGGCCGCGCCTCGTCTATTGCGCTATTTCGGGCTTCGGTCAGGACGGCCCGCTGCGCGACAATCCCGCCTACGACCAGATCGTGCAGGGCCTGTCGGGCGTGATGAGCGTGACGGGCGATGCGCAATCGGCGCCGCTGCGCGTGGGCTATCCTGTATCGGACACGATTGGCGGCCTCACGGCGGCGCTGGCCATCAGCGGCGCGCTTGTGCGCGTCGGCCGCACGGGCGAGGGGGAAACCATCGACGTGTCGATGCTGGAGGCGACGCTGGTCACCATGGGCTGGCAGGTGTCCAACTGGCTCATCGCGGGCGTCGAGCCGCAGGCGCTCGGCAACGAGAACATGACGGCCGCGCCGTCCGGCACGTTCGTGACGGGCGAGGGCGTGCTCAACATCGCCGCCAACAAGCAGGAGCAGTTTGAAAAGCTCTGTCGCATCGTTGGCCGCCCGGAGCTTATACAAGACAAGCGCTTTTCTGCGCGCGAAGCCCGCAAGACAAACCGCTATGCGCTGAAGGCCGAACTCGAGACCGCGCTGGGCGAGAGAAGCGCCCGCGAATGGTCGCTGGCGCTCAACGCGGCGGGGGTTCCCGCAGGCGAAGTTCTCACTGTGCCGCAGGCGCTCGCGCATCCCCAGGTGGAAGGGCGCGGCCTTGTGCGCCGCTTCAGCGACGCGCCGGGGCTCGACCGTGAGTTGGCGGTGGTGCGCGCCGGCTTCAGGCTGGCGAGCGGAGATCCCACGCCGCGCTGTCCCCCACCGCTTCTGGGCGCCGATACGGACGCGATCCTGAGCGAAATTGGATATGAGGCGGCCGAGATCGCAGCGATGCGGGACGCCGGCGTATTGTAGAAAGATCGTTCACACGTTCAATTCACGGGACCGCTTCGCGTCGGGAAAGTGGAGGTTGGTTGAGCTCATTCGTCGCGTCATCCTCGCGACGCGAGGATTCACGGCAGGCCATTGAGTGTGCGGCCTGTCGTGGATGGTCGCCGTCGCGACCATGACGGCACGGGACCGGGCGCATGCCGCATTTATACAGGAAGGGCGTACCTTCCTTCTCCCCGTAAAACGGGGAGAAGGATGCGCCAGCCTACTGGATCGGATCCAGCTTGCCGTCTTCCTGCACCTTCTTCCAGCTCACCATGGCTTCCGCGAGCTTCTTCTTCATGAAGGCGGCGTCGCCCACCACGGGGCTCGCGCCCTGCGGCACGAGGAAGTCCTCGACGGCTTTCGACTCGCTGAGCGTCTTCATCCATCCCCCCAGCTTGTCGAGGATGGGCTGCGGCACGCCCGCAGGCGCCCACAGCGCCCAGAGGGCGGTGGTGTCGGAGGTCTTGTAGCCCAGTTCGTTCATGGTCGGCAGGTCGGGGCGGCCCGGCACGCGCTTTTCAGTGGTCACGGCGAGCAGCTTCACGCGTCCCGCCTTCTCCTGGCCGACCGCGAACGGCACATCGGCGAACACGAAATCGAGCTGGCCTGCGGAGAGGTCCGACACCGCCTGCGGGGTGATCTTGTACGGCACGGGCGTGATCTCGAGGCCCGCCACCTTGGCGTAGATGACCGAGCTCGCGAGACCCACCGTGGTCGCCCAGCCGTAGGTCGCCTTCACGCCTTTGCCCTTCAGGTAAGCGGTCAGCTCCGCCACGTCCCTGGCGGGCGCGGACGGATTGATGGCGAGCGCGAAGCCGTTCTCGTGCAGGGCCGCGATGGGCGTGAGTTCCGTCTGCACCTTGAAGGGCACGTCCTTGTAGAGCGCGGTGTTGCCCGCCGTGGTGGCGGTGGACGCCAGCAGAAGCGTGTAGCCGTCTGGCTTGGCTTTCGCGGCCGCGTCGACCGAGAGGTTGCCGGACGCGCCGGGCTTGTTGTCGATCAGGAACGTGGCGCCGCCGGTGATCTTGCGCAGCTCCTCCGCATAAAAGCGCGCAGGAATGTCCGCCCCCGACCCCGCCGCAAAGCCCAGCACGACGCGGATGGGCCGGTCAGGATAATTGGCCTGCGCGCAAGCGGCCCCTGCGTAAACGGCGAGAGCCGCCGCCGAACCGAGAAGTGAGATCAAAAACTGGCGCCGCATGTGCGCTTTCCCCCGAAATACGCTGGCGCATTTGCGCGGCCAGTCCTGCCGCACACTGCCATTGCGGGCGCAGGGGAGCAAGCGGCCGCGACGCCTGAATAAAGGCCGCTATTCGGCGGCCTCGATCAATTGCTCGGCCTGACCGAGGTCCACGCTCACCAGTTGGGAGACGCCGCGCTCGGCCATCGTCACCCCGAACAGGCGGTCCATGCGCGCCATCGTGATGGGATTGTGGGTGATGGTCACGAAGCGCGTGTCGGTCTTCTTGCGCATCTCGTCGAGCAGGTTGCAGAAGCGCTCCACGTTGGCGTCGTCCAGCGGCGCGTCCACCTCGTCCAGCACGCAGATCGGCGAGGGGTTGGTGAGGAACACCGCGAAGATGAGCGACATGGCCGTGAGGGCCTGCTCGCCGCCGGACAAGAGCGTCATCGTCTGCGGCTTCTTGCCGGGCGGGCGGGCGAGGATTTCGAGGCCCGCTTCCAGCGGATCGTCGGATTCCACCAGTTGCAGCTCGGCCGCGCCGCCGCCGAACAGCGTCGTGAAAAGCTCCTTGAAATGGCCGTTCACCACGTCGAACGCCGCCGCAAGCCGCTCGCGGCCTTCCTTGTTGAGGTTCTGGATGGCGAGCCGCAGCTTGCGGATGGCCTCAGTCAGGTCGTCGCGCTCGCGCACCATGGCGTCGCGGCGCGACTCGATCTCGGTGAGCTCGTCGTCGGCGCGCAGGTTCACCGCCCCAAGGCGCTCCCGGTCGGCCTTCAGCTCTTCCAGCTTGCGCTCGACGACGCCCAGCTCCGGCAGCTTGTCGCCGGGCGACACGCCCGCGAGTTCCGCCAGCGCCGCAGGCTCGCATTCAAGGTCGGCGGCGATGGCGCGCACGATGTCGTCGCGACGGTTGCGCAGGCCTTCGACGCGGGACTCCGAGCGTGCGCGCTCCTCGCGCACGGCGCCCATGGCGTCCAGCGCGCTGCGGGCGATGCGGTCGGATTCGGCGAGGCGCGTTTCAGCTTCCGCCCGCCGGTCGGAGGCTTGCTTGCGGCCTTCTTCGGCCTGGTCGATCTCGTTCATCAGCGCGCGGCGGCGCTGCAGGAAGAGGTCGGGCGCTTCGGCCAGCTCCATCTGCTCTTCGCGCGCCTCGCCGATGCGCTCTTCGAAGTCGGCGATCTGCTGGGTGGCGCGGGCGCGGCGCTCGTCCCATGACGTGCGTTCGTTGGCGATGGCCTGCCGGCGCTGGGTGCGGATCTGCGCCTCGCGCGCAAGGCCCTGCACGGCGGCGCGCGCTTCGGACGTTTCAGCGCGCGCGTGCGCCGCCGAGGCGCGGGCGCGATCGAGCTTGGTTTGCAGCGCCTGCGTGGGCGCCAGGGTCTCCAGCGCCTCGGTGGCTTCCTGGTGCTGGGCGGCGGCCTCGTCGCGGCTGCGCGACAGGCGGCTCGCGGCTTCCTCAAGGGCGGAGAGGCGGGCCGCCACCTGACCGCGCTTGCGCTCCACGGCGGCCGAGGCGTCGCGGGCTTCCGCCAGCGTCTTCTGCGCGTTGCGCACGTCCGCGCGCGCCTGCGTCTCCGCGACGGCCGCCATGCGCACGGCGGCTTGCGCGGCCTCGTTGCGGGCTTTCAGAACGTCGGCCTCGGCGCGCGCCTCCTCGACCTGCTCGTTGAGCTCGCCGAGCCGGTTCTTTTCCACAAGGCGCCGCGCGGCCGGCGTGGGGGCTTCGGCGGCGGCGGTGAAACCGTCCCAGCGCCACAGGTCGCCCTCCTTGGACACGAGCCGCTGGCCGGGCTTCAGCATGCGCTGGAATTGCGCGCCGTCGGTGCGCACCACCACGCCGATCTGCGCAAGGCGCCGCGCGAGCTGCGCGGGCGCGCGCACAAGGCGCGACAGCGGATGCACGCCCGGCGGCAGGGCGGGATCGTCCGGGCTCGCCGCCGTCTGGCCCCAGTGTGCGGGGGCGGACGAATTGGTGGAGGCGTCGAGATCGTCGCCCAGCGCCGCGCCAAGCGCCGCCTCATAGCCCTTGTCGACGCTGATGTCGTCGACGACCGGGGGCCACAGGTCGCTCTCGGCGGTGGCGAGCAGCTTGGAGAGGGTGCGCGCCTCGGTCTCCAGCCGCTGCGCCTTGCGCTCGGCCTCCGTGTGGGGCGCGCGCGTCTGCGTTTCATGTTCGCGGGCGCCCGTGTGGGCCTCCTCGGCGGCGAGGGCGGCTTCCTCGGCCATGTCGAGCGCGACCTGCGCGCCCTCCAGCCGCTCGGCGGCCTCGGCGAAATCCTCTTCGCTGCCAGCCTGCTCGCGCAGAGCCTCCAGTTCGCGCGCGACGCCCGCCAGTTCGGCCTCGAAGCGCCGCAGCCGCTGCTCCTCGCCGCTCAGCGCCTGCTCCAGCGCGGTGCGCCGCGCGTTCAGGTCCGACAGCGCCGATTGCGCGGCGGCCAGCGCCTGCTCGGTCTCGATCAGCCGGCCCTCGGCGTCCGCCAGCTTTTCCTTGGCGGCCCAGTCGCTTTCCTCCGATTCTTCGCCCGCCAGCTCCAGGTCGGCGTTCTCGGCGTCGAGCTTCGCCAGCACCCCGGCGGCGTCGTCGATCAGCGCGCGCTCGCGCGCGAGGTCCCGGTCGAGCTGGGCGAGACGGCGCTCCAGTTCGGCGCCGCGCTGCTTGGCGCGCTGTTCCTCGCCCTCCAGCTGCTCGCGTGCGAGCACAAGTCGCTGGAGCGTCGCGCCGGCCTTCGCCTCGGCGTCGCGCAGGGGCGGAAGCTCATAGGCCGCGATGGCCTGCAGCTTGGCGGCCTCGGCCTGCTGGCGCGTGCGCTCCTCCACCTCGCGGACGTCGTCCGCCAGCTTCTTTTCCGCGGCGGCGATCTGCTCGGTGATCTCGCGGTGGGAGATGTAGAGCACCAGCGCCTCGCCCTTGCGGATGTCGGCGGCGAGGTTCTTGTAGCGGCCCGCCTGGCGGGCTTGGCGGCGCAGGCTTTCCACCTGCGAATCCAGTTGCTTGATGACGTCTTCCAGGCGGTTGAGGTTGTCCTCCGCGCCCTTCAGGCGCAGCTCGGCCTCGTGCCGGCGCGAATGCAGCCCCGCGACGCCCGCCGCTTCTTCCAGAATGCGGCGGCGCTGCTGGGGCTTGGCGGAGATGATTTCGCCGATCATGCCCTGGCGCACCATGGCGGGCGAGCGCGCGCCCGTGGAGGCGTCGGCGAAGAGCAATTGCACGTCGCGGGCGCGCACTTCCTTGCCGTTGACGCGGTAGACCGAGCCTTCCTCGCGCTCGATGCGGCGGGTGACCTCCAGCAGGTCGGCGTCGTTGAAGGCCGCCGGGGCGGTGCGGTCGGAATTGTCGAGCACCAGGCCGACTTCGGCCATGTTGCGCGCCGGGCGGTTGCCGGAGCCGGAGAAAATCACGTCGTCCATGCCGGAGGCGCGCATGGACTTGTAGGAGTTCTCGCCCATCACCCAGCGCATGGCTTCGACGAGGTTCGACTTGCCGCAGCCGTTGGGCCCTACGACGCCCGTGAGGCCGGGCTCGATCTGGAAATCGGTGGACTCGCAGAAACTCTTGAAGCCGACGAGCCGCAACTTGTTGAACTTCATAACTCAATTCCTCACGCGCACGGCGCCGCGGCTCATCGCCGGCGCGCGCAGGGCGCTGGAGTTCACGGCGTCGCATGGTCGGGCGCGCGGCGCTGGCGGAAACACCGCGGGGGCTGTGCGCCCGCGATGCGTCCTTAAGCGGTCATAAACGGCGCCCCGACGCAAGCCGGGGCCCGTATTTTCCTGTGTGAAACGGCCCGAAGGCGCCCGTTCAGCCCTTGATGAGCGGAAGCATCACCTTTTCCATCTCGGCCAGGGAGACGTCTCCCACCAGGCGCTGGCCATTGACGAAGAACGTCGGCGTGGAGTTGACGCCGAACTTCTCGCTGGCGAGGTCGCGCGCTTCCCCGATCTTGTCGTACATCGCCTTGTCCTTGAGGCAGCTTTCGAAGGACGACTGCGACATGCCCGTCTGCTTGAGCAGGGCGCTCAGGCCCACGAGCGGCTTGTCCGTGACCCAGGCCTTTTGCTGGCTGAAGAGCAGGTCGACGACGGCGTAGCGCTTGTCGTCGCCTGAGCAGCGCGCAAGCATGTAGGCGGCCATGTCGACGGGGTTCAAGGGAAACTCCCGCAGCACAAAACGCACCTTGCCGGTTTCGATGTACTTGGATTTCAGTTCCTTGAACGTGCCTGCATGGAAGGCTGCGCAGTGCGAGCACGTGGTGGATGCGTATTCCACGATCGTGATGGGCGCCGACTTTTCACCAAGCCAGATGTCGGCCACCGGGCCTTCCTTCAGGAGCGCGTCGAGCGGGACGGTCGCGTTCTGCGCCAGCGCCGGAGCGGCGGAGGAGCCCGCCAGCGCTGCGACGGCCAGCGCCGAGCCGCCCAGTTCGAGGGCCCGCCGGCGTGTGAAGGTCAAGGGCGTCGCCATGAGAGTGTCCGATCCTGCTGAGCGCAAAGAGATAGGCCCCAACGGGGCCGTTGCCGGAAGAAGTAGCCAAGAGATTGTGGCAAGTCGAGGGACGGGGCAAGGGGCCGGAGGGGAGGAGGGCGGCAGGCGGCAGGCGGCAGGCAGTAGGCGGTAGGCAGTCGGCAGTCGGGGGTCTCGCGGGTCGGCGTGAGCGTGGCGCCTGTCGTGGCGGGCCTTCGCGGCCATCCGGCCGAGAGACCGCTTCCGGTTGTAGCCTACTCCCGACTGCCTACTGCCTACTGCTCCTTTCGCCGATTTTTTGGATCGGACATCGCCGCCGTGCCCAGCCTTGCCAGCGCGGCGCGCAGGCCGTCGTCCAGGATCGGCGCCGCTGCGGCCTGCGCCCTCAGGGCGGCGTCCGGATCGACCGGCGCGGGGGGCGGGCGACGGGGGGGCGCCTTGCGCACCGGTCCCTGTCGCACGGCGATGCGCCCGATGCAGCGCCAACCCAGCCGGGCGTTTACGCGTTCGATGACGATGGGCGCGAGGTGCTGCAATTCGATGGCGAACGCCCCTTCCATGCGCACGATCAGCGTGGCGGGCTCCGGCGGGGCGTCCGGCGAGCGATTGGGAGGGCGGGGCGCCCATTGCAGCCGCAGCGGCTCGCTCACCGCCGCCAGCCGCGGCCCGATGATGTCGCCCCAGTGGAGAATGATGTCGCTCTCGCCGAACCCCTGCTTGGCCGCCACGGGATGCAGCGCCGCCCCGACCAGGTCGGACAGCGGGCGGGGCCGGGAGGGTCTGCGGGGAGATGAAGCCATAGCGCACGGTAGCACGCGGGGCGGGGCGCTTGAAGAACGACCGCGCGAGCGCCTCCTTGACCCTGCGGCCGCCCTCGGCTAACTTGCCGTCCACTTTTGGAGCAGGCCGTGAAAACCTCGACCATCGTAGTATCCAGCGCGCCAGGACCGGGGCGGCCATAGGGCCGGATCTCCGCAATGGCGCGCGACCGAGGCCCCTCAGAGGGCCTTTTTTGTTGCCGAAATTCCAGAACAGACGCAAGGCAGAGCAAAGCTCACACGACGCGAGACGGAGACGAAGACATGTCCAAGCAGATGACCGGCGCGGAAATGGTGGTCCAGGCCCTTCGGGACCAGGGCGTGGACACGTTGTTCGGCTACCCCGGCGGCGCGGTGCTGCCGATCTACGACGCCCTCTTCCAGCAGGACTCGGTCAAGCACGTCCTGGTGCGCCACGAGCAGGGCGCGGCCCATGCGGCGGAGGGCTACGCCCGCTCCACCGGCAAGGTCGGCGTGCTGCTGGTCACCTCCGGTCCTGGCGCGACGAACGCCATCACGGGCCTCACCGACGCGCTGATGGATTCCATCCCGCTTGTCTGCCTCACCGGCCAGGTGCCGACCCATCTCATCGGCTCGGACGCGTTCCAGGAATGCGACACGGTCGGCATCACGCGCCATTGCACGAAGCACAATTACCTCGTGCGCTCCATCGAGGACCTGCCGCGCATCCTGCATGAGGCCTTCTACGTCGCCCGCAGCGGCCGTCCGGGCCCGGTCGTCATCGATCTGCCCAAGGACGTGCAGTTCGCCACCGGCGTCTACACGATGCAGAAGAACGTGCAGCACAAGACCTACCAGCCCCGCCTCAAGGGCGACATGGCGAAGGTGCGCGAAGCGGTCGAGATGATGGCCGCCGCCAAGCGTCCCGTGTTCTACACGGGCGGCGGCGTCATCAACTCCGGGCCGCAGGCGTCCGAACTGCTGCGCGAACTGGTGGCGCTCACGGGCTTCCCGGTCACCTCGACCCTCATGGGCCTTGGGGCGTATCCCGCGTCCGGCGAGAACTGGCTCGGCATGCTGGGCATGCACGGCACCTACGAGGCCAACCATACGATGCACGATTGCGATCTCATGATCGCCGTCGGGGCGCGCTTCGACGACCGCATCACCGGGCGCCTCGACGCGTTCTCGCCAGGCTCCAAGAAGATCCACATCGACATCGATCCCTCGTCGATCAACAAGAACGTGCTCATCGACCTTGGCATCATCGGCGATTGCGCCCACGTGCTCGAGGACATGGTCCGCCTGTGGCGCAGCGAGGCGAAGAAGCCGGACGCAGCCGCGCTGAAGGACTGGTGGAAGCAGATCGACAAGTGGCGCGAGCGCAAGTCGCTGGGCTTCCGCAATTCGGCGGACGTCATCAAGCCGCAGCATGCGGTGCAGCGGCTCTATGAACTGACGAAGGACCGCGACACCTACATCACGACGGAGGTCGGACAGCACCAGATGTGGGCGGCCCAGCACTACCACTTCGAGCAGCCCAACCGCTGGATGACCTCCGGCGGGCTTGGCACCATGGGCTATGGCCTGCCGGCCGCCGTGGGGGTGCAGATGGCGCACAAGGACGCGCTGGTCATCGACATCGCCGGCGAGGCGTCCATCCTGATGAACATCCAGGAGATGAGCACCGCCAAGCAGTATCGCCTGCCGGTGAAGATCTTCATCCTCAACAATTCCTACATGGGCATGGTGCGCCAGTGGCAGGAACTGCTGCACGGAGGCCGCTATTCGGAAAGCTATTCCGACGCGCTGCCTGATTTCGTGAAGCTGGCGGAAGCTTACGGGGCCCACGGCATCCGCTGCGAAGACCCCGCGGACCTCGACCGCGCCATCCAGGAGATGATCGACTATCCGGGCGCGGTGATCTTCGATTGCGTCGTCGCCAAGGAAGAGAACTGCTTCCCGATGATTCCGTCGGGCAAGGCGCACAACGAGATGATCCTGCTCGATCTGGCCGACGACGCCGGCATCGAGATGGGCTCCATCATCGACGAGAAGGGCAAGATGCTGGTGTGAGTTTCAGGGCCTTGGCCCCTCCACTTTCCCGGGGCCGCGAAGCGGAACCCGGGATCCAGAGCCGCTGGAGCGCACTCCGGGCTCTGGACCCCGGATCGCTTTGCGTCCGGGGAAGCGGGAGCTGAGACGATCAGCCTTCGCGACCACAGAACCTTTATGAACGGAAACATCCCGATGAACGCCATCGCAGCCCTGTCTCCCTATTCCTCGTCCGCCGGCAAGACCAACACCGAGCGCCACACCCTCAGCGTCCTGGTGGACAACGAGCCCGGCGTGCTGGCGCGCGTCGTCGGCCTGTTCTCCGGCCGCGGCTACAATATCGAGAGCCTCACGGTCGCCGAGGTGGCGCACGTCGAGCGCTGGTCGCGCATCACCATCGTCACCACCGGCTCGCCCGAATCCATCGAGCAGATCAGCCATCAGCTCGAGCGCATCGTGCCCATCCACAAGGTCACGGACCTCACGCTCCACGGGCGCGCCATCGAGCGCGAGCTGGCGATGATCAAGGTGCGCGGCAAGGGCGAGAACCGGGTGGAGGCGCTGCGCCTGGGCGACGCGTTCAAGGCGAAGGTGGTGGACGCCACCACCGAGAGCTTCATCTTCGAGCTGACCGGCGCGCCGCAGAAGATCGACGATTTCGTCGAGATCATGCGCCCGCTCGGCCTCGTGGAGCTGTCGCGCACCGGCGTCGCGGCGATCTCGCGCGGCGCCGACCCGAGCTGAGCGAGGGCGCCCATGAGCCCAGAGTCGCTGGCCGCCGTCGCCGCCTTCTGCTTTGCGGGCTCCATGACCCCGGGGCCCAACAACCTGATGCTGCTGGCCTCCGGGGTGAACTTCGGGTTCAGGCGCACGCTGCCGCACATGGCGGGCGTGCTCGTGGGCTATTCCTTCCTGCTCGCCGTCATGGGCGTGGGGCTGGGGGGCGTCTTCACGCGCCTGCCATGGGCATACGGCGCGCTGAAGATCGCAGGCGCTGTCTATCTGCTGTGGCTGGCCTGGAAGGTCGCCACGTCCGGCCCGGCGGGCGAGGGCGGCCAGATGGGCGCGCCCATGACCTTCTGGCAGGCGGCGGCGTTCCAGTGGATCAACGCCAAGGGCGTTCTGCTGGCCATCAGCGCCGTTGCGGCCTTCACGAGGCCGGAGGCCTTCGCGCTTACGCTGGGCGTGCTGGTGGGCGTCGCCACGCTGGCGTCCGTCGCCTCCACGGCGACCTGGACGCTGTTCGGCAGCGGCCTGCGCAAGCTCCTGCGGGACCCGCGCGCGGTGCGGCCGTTCAACTGGACGATGGCGGCGCTGCTGGCCGCCTCGCTCTGGCCCATGCTGGCCGAGCCCTGAACGATTTTGCGGGGGATTTCTCCCGCGCGAGCCCCCCGGGGGCCGGAAACGACAGACTCCCTTTGACGGGAGCGTTCCGGGCCCCTAGAAGGCTCCCGCACAGTTTTTGCGGGGTTCACCCCGCGTATCGAGGGCGGGCGTCCGCTCCGGACCAAGAGGAAATCGCGGATCATGCGCGTCTATTATGATCGGGATGCCGACATCAACCTCATCAAGGGCAAGAAGGTCGCGGTCGTCGGCTACGGCTCCCAGGGCCACGCGCATGTGCTGAACATGCGCGACAGCGGCGTCAAGGACGTCGTGGTCGCCCTGCGCAAGGGGTCCGCCTCCGCCGCCAAGGCCGAAGGAGAAGGCGTCAAGGTGATGGAAGTCGCCGAAGCCGCCAAGTGGGCCGACGTGATCATGATGCTCACGCCCGACGAATTGCAGTCTGACATCTACACCGAGAGCCTCGCGGCCAACATCCGCCCCGGCGCGGCCCTGCTGTTCGCCCACGGCCTCAACGTCCACTTCAACCTCATCGAGCCCCGCAAGGACATCGACGTGCTGATGGTCGCCCCCAAGGGCCCCGGCCACACGGTGCGCGGCGAATACCTCAAGGGCGGCGGCGTGCCGTGCCTCGTGGCCATCCATCAGGACGCGTCGGGCAACGCCCATGACATCGGCCTGTCGTACGCCTCCGCCATCGGCGGCGGCCGCGCGGGCGTCATCGAGACGACCTTCAAGGAAGAGTGCGAGACGGACCTGTTCGGCGAGCAGGTCGTGCTCTGCGGCGGCCTCGTGGAGCTGATCCGCGCCGGCTTCGAGACGCTGGTCGAGGGCGGCTACGCCCCCGAGATGGCCTATTTCGAGTGCCTGCACGAAGTGAAGCTGATCGTCGACCTCATCTACGAGGGCGGCATCGCCAACATGAACTACTCCATCTCCAACACCGCCGAGTACGGCGAGTACGTCACGGGCCCGCGCATCATCACGGCGGAAACGAAGGCGGAGATGAAGCGCGTCCTCAACGACATCCAGACGGGCAAGTTCACCCGCGACTGGATGCTGGAGAACAAGGTTCACCAGACCTCCTTCAAGGCCACGCGCGCCCGCAACGCCGCGCACCAGATCGAGGAAGTCGGCGAGCGCCTGCGCGGCATGATGCCGTGGATCGGCAAGAACAAGCTGGTCGACAAGGCCCGCAACTAAGCATCGCTTCGCGCGATCGGGACGGCCGTGCGCAGCGATGCGCGCGGCCGTTTTCGTTCGGGCGCGCGTCACTGTTCTTTAACCATGCAGCATCTATGGCTTGGCCAGCAAGGGGCCCGGCATGACGCAAACCTTCGACGCTTACAGCGGCGCCTATGGCGACGCCGTCCAGTCGTCCGTTTCGTTTTCAGGCTTGCCGCACAGCTTCTTTCTGCGCGCCAAGGTGAACGTCCTGCGCGACGAGATGGCGGCGCGTCTGGGCCCCGGCGCCGGGGGCAGGGCGCTCGACGCCGGCTGCGGGGTGGGCGCCATGCACCCGTATCTCGCCGGCCTGTTCGACGAACTGCATGGCGTCGACGTCTCGCACGACAGCATCGCGCAGGCGCGCGTCAACCAGCCGGACGTGAGCTATCAGGCCTATGACGGCGTGAGGCTTCCCTATGCGGACGGGCGTTTCGACGTCGTGCTCACCGTCTGCGTCGTGCATCACGTGCTTCCGGCCCAGTGGGCCGCGTATGTCGCCGAACTGCGCCGCGTCGCCCGGCCGGGCGGCCTTGTGTGCGTCATCGAGCACAATCCGTTCAATCCCCTGACGCGGCTTGCGGTGCTGCGTTGCCCCTTCGACGCGGACGCCGTGCTGCTGCGCGCGGGGCGCGCAAAGGCGCTGCTGCGCGGCGCGGGGCTGAGGAACGTGCGCGCCAGCCATTTCCTGCTGTTTCCGTTCGACGCCCGCCCGCTTCGCGCCCTTGAGCGCTGGCTCTCGGCTGCGCCCCTGGGGGCGCAATACATGGCCGTGGGAACTGCTTGAGCGCGCGGCCGTCGCGCCTATGATGCAGGCGCAACCGGAGCCCACCGCACGCATGCGCCTGAATTTCTACACGCTCGACGTTTTCACCACGACGCCCTTCGCGGGCAATCCGCTGGCGGTGGTGCGCGACTGCGACGGCCTCGACGCGCAGCGCATGCAGGCCATCGCGCGCGAGTTCGCGCTGTCGGAGACCGTGTTCCTGTGCCGCTCGTCCGACCCCGTGAACACGGCGCGCGCGCGCATCTTCACACCCACGCGCGAACTTCCCTTCGCCGGGCACCCCACCATCGGCGCCGCCGTGCTCATCGGGCTGCTGGACGCGCGCGACTATCTCGGCAGCCATGGCGTCGACGTGGTGCTGGAGGAGGAGGTGGGTCTTGTGCGCTGCTCGGTGCGCGGCCCCAAGGCCGGGACCGGCCGTCGCAGCGCGCGCGCGAGTTTCGACCTGCCGCGCCTGCCCGAAGAGTTAGGGCCCGCGCCCTCGCGCGCGGCGCTGGCCCGCGCCTTGTCGCTGCGCGAGAGCGACATCGGGTTCGGCGCCCATGAGCCCAGCGTCTGGTCCGCCGGCGTCGGATTCACCTTCGTGCCGCTCGCGACGCGCGACGCGGTGACGCGCGCGCGGCCGGACATGAGCGCGTGGGGCGAGATCGGCCCCGCGGACCATCCCGCCGTCTATCTCTACGCCAACGACGTCGCCGAAGAGGGCCATCATGTGCACGCGCGCATGTTCGCCCCGTCGCTGGGCATCGCCGAGGACCCGGCGACCGGCGCCGCCGCTGCGGCTTTCGCGGGCCCTTGCATGGCCTATGAGAGCCCTGAGGACGGGGAGCACGCGCTGCTGATCGAGCAGGGCTACGCCATGGGTCGCCCAAGCCTCGTCACGCTGGGAATGAACGTGCGGCAGGGCCGCCTTGCAGCCGCCTCCATCGGCGGCGCGGCGGTGCTGGTCATGGAAGGCGTGCTGGAAATATGAAGATCGAATTTGAGACCGTGGACGCCATCGAGAGCCGTTACCACGAGCGCCACTGGGCCTTTGCGAGCGACCGGGCGGCGGAGATCGACGCGCACTGGCGCGCCGCCACGCGCGACCGGCCAGGCATGTTCGACGGGCGCGTGCTGCTGATGGACGATTGGCGCATCGAGGAGCGCGCGGGCGCGCGCGTGCTGGCCACCCGCCACTTCTCGACGAACTTCCGCAATTTCCTCGCCTTCCGAGACTTCGGCTTTCCCGATCCGGCGATCCGCAATTGCTTTGCGGCCGCCGTGCTGGTCTCGGCGGACGGGCACGCGGCGCTGGGCGAGATGGGGGCGCACACGGCCAATGCGGGCCGCGTCTATTTTCCCTGCGGCACGCCCGACATGGACGACGTGCGCGGCGGCGCCGTCGATCTGGCGGGCAGCGTGCTGCGCGAACTGGCCGAGGAGACGGGCGTCGCGCCCCCCGACGCGCAATGCGAGCCGGGCTGGACCGTGGTGTTCGAGGGCGCTCGCGTGGCCTGCATGAAGATCGTGCGCTCGCCGCTGGGGACGGACGCGCTGGCGGCGCGGATCGAGGCGTTTCTGGCGGGCGAGAAAGAGCCGGAACTGTCGGGCGTGCATGTGGTGCGCACACCTGCGGATCTGCTGCCGGACGCCATGCCGGGGTTCACGACAGCCTATCTTGAGCGCGCGCTGGCGGAGGGCTGGTTTCAGCCGCCCGGATAACCGTGCCGGGCGCGGCTGGCGCGCACCATGGCGCTCGCCTGCGCCGATTGCCCTGCCGCGCAGGCGGAGGCGGCGGCTTCGATCTCGCGCTTGATGGCGGCGTGCACCGCTTGCGTGACGTGGCCGGTTTGCAGGTCGTTGTCCTGGATGGCCTGCCAGCGCGCGACGTCGCCCGTGCAGCCCGCGCCTTCCGGCAGGCGGAAACCGGAGGGCGTGACGCCCGCGCCCGCGGACGAGGCGGCGGGCGCGCTGGCGACGGCCTGCGGCTGCGTCGTGTTGCATCCGGCCAGAAGGCCCGCGGCCATGCCGGCGAAGAAGAGAGGGGCGAAAAGCTTCAAGGCCGGGCTCCTGCGTCGCGCGAATCTGTTCCCGACCCTAAGCGATGAACAAGCCGCGCTCAACGTTCCCCGCCCGCTTGGCGCTTGCCCGCAGAGGCCGTAATGTCGCCGCCCGGGAAGGCCGCAAGAGCGCTTCCAAAGAGGGGACACACGCATGGAACGGGCTTCTTCGCCTATCGCATCGACGTTCGTCGCGCTGGCGCTCACCGGCCTCGCCGCCTTCGCGACGGCGGCGCACGCGCAATCGGTCCCCCAGGGCTGGCCCGACAAGCCGATCCGCCTCATCGTCCCGCAGCCTGCGGGCGGCGGCTTCGACACCGTGGCGCGCATCCTCGCGGACCGCATGGGGCCGCTGGTGGGCCAGCCGATCGTGGTGGAGAACCGCACCGGCGCAGGCACGCTGGTGGGCACGGAGGCGGCCGCCAAGGCGGCGCCGGACGGCTACACCCTGCTGCTAGGCGCGCTCTCCAACATCGCCCTGAACCCGGGCATGTACGACAAGCTCCCCTACGATCCGCTCAAGGACTTCACGCCCATCGGGCTCGCGGTGACGTGGTCCTACACGCTGGTCGCCCGCAAGGACCTGCCGCAGAAGGACCTGAAGGAGCTGATGGCCTACGCGCAGGCCAATCCCGAAAAGGTCACCTATGCGTCCGCGGGCCGGGGCACCGGCCAGCACATCGCCATGGCGGTCACCGAGAAGCTCGCAGGCGTGAAGCTGACCCACGTGCCCTATCGCGGCGCGCAGGCGGCTTATCAGGACGTGCTGGGCGGTCGCGTCGACCTGTTCTTCGACATCTCGTCCACCGCCCGCCCGCAGGTGGAGGCAGGCTCCGTGCGCGCGCTCGCGGTGTCCTCGAAGGATCGCCAGTCCTTCCACCCGGACGTGCCGAGCGTGATGGAGACGGGCGTCGCCCCGCTCGACATGGAAAGCTGGTTCGGCCTGTTCGCGCCGGCCGCCACGCCGGCGCCCATCGTGGCGAAGCTGCGCGCCGATCTGGCGGCCGTGCTGGCCCGTCCGGAAGTCTCGGAGCTGTTCGCCAAATCCGGCGGGCGGGTGCTGAAGCTCTCGCCCGACGAGACGGAGAAACTCGTGCGCGCCGACGTCGAGCGCTGGACGAAACTGCTGCGCGAGGCGTCCGTCACGGCGGAGTAGGGGAGCGGGCGTCCTTCCTGACGACAGGGAGGACGCGGCGGATCACGCGACCTTCTCGGGGTCCGCCTGCGGGCTGTCGGCCTGGTCCAGCAACGCCTCGATGGTGGCCACCAGGCCCTTGGGCTCGAAATGCATCTCGACCTGGCCGCGCAACTGGCCGCCGATGACGCTTTCCAGCAGCCGCGAGCCGAAGCCGCTGCGCTCGGGCGGGACCACCGGCGGGCCGTCGCACTCGCGCCAGACGATGCGCAGGCGCTTCTGGCCCGGCTGGCTCTCCACGGTCCACGTCACGATCAGCCGCCCGCCCTCGTGCGACAGCGAGCCGTATTTGCCCGCGTTGGTGGCCAGCTCATGGAACGCCATGCCGAGCGCCACGGCGGCCTCCGCCGGCAGCTCGATGTCCGGCCCCTCCATCTGCACGCGCTCGCCCGCCGCGTCGCCATAGGCCTCCAGCTCGTTGGCCAGCACCCGCGAGAGGGGCGCGCGCTGGAAGGCGTTCTCGGTCAGCAGCGTATGGCTTCGGGCCATGCTCTGGATGCGCTCGCGCAGCTTGCGCTTGTAGTCGTCGAGGCTCGTGGCGTTGCGCCCCGAGAGATTGGCGACCGCCAGCACTGTGGCGAGGTTGTTCTTCACCCGGTGGTGCAGCTCGCGCATCAGCAGCGATTGGCGGATTTCCGCCTGCTTGCGCGCGGTGACGTCGGCCGTGAATCCCGTCACGCGCAGCACTTCGCCCGATGGCCCGAACTCCGCGAAGCCCGAAGTCTCCATCCAGACGAGCTCGCCGTCCGGCTTTAGATAACGGTACTCGACCCGGTATTCGGGATGCTCCAACGTCGCCTCCCCGGCCATGCGCGAGAAGCGCTCCTGGTCCTGGGGATGGATGCGGGCGCGGAATTCCGCGCGCGACCCGTATTGCACCACGCTCGCCGGCATGCCCAGAAGCGCCGCGGCGCTGGCGCTGCGGCTGATGGCGTCGTCGTGCCGCGTCCATTCGAACGAGAACATGCGCGCGGCAGCCAGCGCCTTCTCGAGGCGCGCTTCATATTCCTGCAACCGGCGGCCGGCCCCGGTCAGCGCCTCCCCGATGGCGTTGGCGTCCGCCAGCGGGGTGTGGATGGGCGGCACGGCGCGCCGGGCGCCCAGCTCCGCCCCCGCCGACGAAAGCTCCCGCAGCGCGCCCGAGATGCGGCCGCTGACCGACCACGCCAGCACGCCGGACGCCAGCAACGTGAAGCCGCCCACGCTCGCCAGCGCCAGCAGGGCCTGGCGCACAGGCGTGTCCACGGTCTCGCGCGGCACGCTGGCGGTCACCGTCCAGTTCGTCAGCGCGGACGTGTTCCACGCCCGCAGCACGGGAGCTCCGTCGAGTTCAAAACCGCTCTCCACCCCGCTGGTGACGCCGGACTGCGCTTTCCAGACCGCCTGCGGCTCGGAGGCGCCGGCGTAGCGCGCATGGTCCCGCGAACGGGCGATGAGCACGCCGCGGCCGTCGAAAATCGTCGCCACGTGGTCTCCCGGCACGCCCATCTCGCTGAGCGCGCTTCGCACGTCCTGCAACTCCAGCGCGAGGCTCAGCAGATAGGCCGGTTCGTTCGCGCGGATGATGGGCGCGATGATGGCCACCATGCGCTGGCCGCCCAGCGGGCTCTGGAACACGTCGGACACCACGGTGCGCCGTTCGGCGAGCGCGCGCTGGTCGGCCGGCAGCACCAGGCGGGGAAGCTCCGCTCCGCGGGGAATGCGGGCGTTGACGAGTTGCTGGCCGGACGCGCCGCGCAGAACGATGTTGCGCCCCACGATCTCCCGGGCCTCGGTGGCCCGCTTGTGGAACTCGTCGAGGTCGGCGTTCTCGAAATCGGACGAGGCCGCCAGCACGCGCAGCGCCTCGATCAATCCCGCGATGCGCCGGTCCAGCGCGCCCGACAGATTGCGCGCCTCGGTCTGCACCTGCTCCTCGATGCGGGCCCGCTCGGCGCTGGCGAAGCGCATCAGCACGTAGCCGGTGAAGATGAGGCCGGGGATGACGAGAGCGAGCACGAGCGCCAGCAGATAGGCGCGCGCAGAGAAGGCCGGCCGAACCTTTTCCCTGTGGCGCGCGTTCAACCCCGATTGCAAATTCATCATGCTTTCCTGAGACTCAGCGCAGTCTAGGGGAGGCGATTGGAATTAAAAGCTGGAGCGGGTCCGTAACGGCGGGTTTGCGTGTGCGGCGCCGCGCGCATCGGCGTATCTTGCCCGCGCCGATCGTTTCCCTTGCCAGCGGCGGCGCTCCTCGTTTATGAATGGAAGCTCTACCCGTCCAGGCCGCCTCCGGCGGCCGAGAGAGGTTCGCTTGGCCCATCGCGCCGCACGCACGCAGAAGATCGTCACGCGCTCCGCCGCGCGGACCTCTGCGCGCGCGCTCACCAAGCTTCTGCTTCTTAGCCGCCCCTGAGGGCCGGCCGGGCTTTTGCCCTGGCGCTCAGGGGTCGACTGACGCGATGAACCCCAGAGACCGATAGTGAGCGACGCGTGGCGACAAGCCCGTCGCATCTGATCCAGGAAGCCCTTCGATGTCCGACATCCAGCAGAATGCGACGCCAGAGCCGTCCAACAACAACCGCGACCGCGTCGTCATCTTCGACACCACCTTGCGCGACGGCGAGCAATCGCCCGGCGCCTCCATGACCTTCGAGGAAAAGCTCGAAGTCGCCGACATGCTGGACGAACTGGGCGTGGACGTGATCGAGGCCGGCTTTCCAATCGCCTCCGAAGGCGACTTCGAGGCCGTGAGCGCCATTTCGAAGCGCGTCAAGAACGCCGTCGTGGCGGGCCTCGCGCGCGCCTCCGCCAAGGACATCGACCGCTGCGCGGAGGCTGTGCGACACGCCGCGCGCCCGCGCATCCACACCTTCGTCTCCACCTCGCCGCTGCACATGAAGTACAAGCTGCAGAAGGAGCCCTCCGAAGTGCTCGACATGGTGACCGCGCAGGTCACCCGCGCGCGCAACTTCGTCGAGGACGTGGAATGGTCGGCCGAGGACGGCACGCGCACCGAGCATGACTTTCTGTGCCGCTGCGTGGAGGCCGCCATCAAGGCGGGCGCCACCACCATCAACATCCCCGACACTGTGGGCTACACGGTGCCCGAGGAGTACGAGGCGATCTTCCGCATGCTGCACGAGCGCGTGCCGAACGCCGGCAAGGCGATCTTCTCCGTGCATTGCCACAACGACCTCGGGCTGGCGGTGGCCAACACGCTGGCCGGACTGGCGGGCGGGGCGCGCCAGATCGAGTGCACGGTGAACGGCATCGGCGAGCGCGCCGGCAACGCGGCGCTGGAGGAAGTGGTGATGGCGCTGCGCACCCGCGCGGACGTGCTGCCCTATTTCAACCGCATCGAGTCGACGCAGTTGATGCGCGCCTCCAAGCTCGTCTCGGCCGTCACGTCCTTCCCCGTTCAGTACAACAAGGCCATCGTGGGCCGGAACGCGTTCGCGCACGAAAGCGGCATCCACCAGGACGGCATGCTGAAGAACGCCCAGACCTACGAGATCATGACGCCCGAGAGCGTCGGCGTGTCGAAGACCTCGCTGGTCATGGGCAAGCATTCGGGCCGTCACGCCTTCAAGGAAAAGCTGAAGGAGATGGGCTACACGCTGGGCGACAACGCGGTCGAGGACGCCTTCAAGCGGTTCAAGGACCTCGCCGACCGCAAGAAGATCGTCTACGACGAGGACATCGAGGCGCTGGTGGACGACCAGATCGGCCACGCGGGCGAGCGCCTGCGCGTCGAGGCGTTGACGGTGATCGCCGGCACCATGGGCCCCCAGACCGCGACCCTGACGCTGGCCATCGATGGGCAGCACGTCACCCGGCAGGCGGTCGGCAACGGCCCGGTGGACGCCATCTTCAACGCCATCAAGGCGCTGGCGCCCCATGAGGGGACGCTGGAGCTGTATCAGGTCCACGCGGTGACGGAGGGCACGGACGCGCAGGCGGAAGTCTCCGTGCGCCTGTCGGAGAACGGCCGCTCGGTGACGGGCCGCGGCGCGGACCCGGACACCATGGTGGCCTCCGCGCGCGCCTACGTGGCGGCGCTGGAAAAGCTGATGGCCAAGCGCCTCAAGGGCAAGCCCGAGCCGATGACGGCGCGCCTCAAGCCGTAAGCGGCGCGACCGGCGCCCGCGGTGCAGGGCGCCCGTCCGGAACCTGCGCCGCACGCCAAACGTTGCCATGAGAACCAAGCCCAAGGGAGGCTCTCATGGACCCCACGTTGAATCCGCAGCATCACAACCTCATCGCCAGCGACCGCGTGTCCGGCACGGACGTCTACGACCGCAACGGCGAGAAGATCGGCGCCATCGAGCGCTTCTTCATCGAGAAGGTCTCGGGCCGCGTGGTGTACGCGCTCATGAGCTTCGGCGGTTTTCTCGGCATCGGCGAGGATTACTATCCGCTGCCCTGGAGCAAGCTCGATTACGACACCAATTTGGGCGGCTACCGCGTCGACGTCTCCGAAAAGGACCTCGAGAACGCGCCCAAGTGGATGGACGGCGAACCCGTGGAGGATCGCGCCTGGGCCGAGAAGGTGCACAGCCATTATGGCGTGCCGCCGTATTGGATACCGTAAGCCATAAGTTAACTTTGTGTTAACATAAGCCCTCCGGACGCTGTCGTCCGGCGCCTTGGGGGGCTTTTATGTATAAATTACTATGCGTTGCGGCTGGTGGCCTGATGCTCGCCGGTTGCGCGACGGTGACGCGCGGAACGACGTCGCAAGTCCAGATCGTCTCCGAGCCGAGCGGAGCTTCCGCCCGCACGTCGCTGGGCCAGCAGTGCACCACGCCATGCACGCTGCAGATGTCCCGCAAGGACGAGTTCACGGTCGTATACAGCATGCCGGGCTACGAAGACGCGCAGGTGGACGTGAAGACGCAGGTCGCCGGCGCAGGTGCGGCCGGCTTCGCCGGGAACGTGATTCTGGGCGGCGTGATCGGCATGGGCGTCGACGCCGCCACGGGCGCCACCTATGAGCACGTGCCCAACCCCGTCACGATGACGCTGCGCCCGATCCCCGCCGCGCGCGCCCCTGCGCCTGCGCACCGGGGCAAGCCCGCGCCCCGCGCCCGCAAGCCCTCGCCCGTCGCTGCGCCCTCGGCCTGAAACAAAGGCGCTGAATTCGACGGAAAAAATGCGCCAGACGCGGTTCGGCTCTGGACAGGGGCCAACCCGTTTGGTACATCCGCGTCGCTCGCCCGGACGATCGCTCCGGGCGCTGCATTTTCGATGGGCGCATAGCTCAGTTGGTAGAGCAGCTGACTCTTAATCAGCGGGTCCCAGGTTCGAGCCCTGGTGCGCCCACCATCGAAAGCCCCGCACAATCAAGGCGTCGACTCTAGGTCATCTAGAGCGCGCCTTGGCTGTGGGCGCCGTCCCCGCCTCGCGGCTTCCCGATCATTCTAGACGTTTCAGCGAGCGCACGAGAGCGCATAGCTCTGGCACGGGTCTTCCGGCGCACGTCCCTGCTCGGCGAACCTTTGTAATCGCCGCGCGCGTGATTCCAAATAAGGGACAAAACAACGCAATTTATAAGCGGCTGAAACTGCCTTGGCGGCCGCCGGGGTCCGCAGGTCGGCTGATTGCGCTGGACGCGCCATCAAGCTTGGGGGATAGCTTGAGTGACGCTCAACTCTTTGCGTCCATTCGGCTTTAGGCATCGCCCAGCGATGCCCCGAAGGAACGCGGACGCCATGGGCGGCGACGGGGGCGGCGTGATGGATCTGTATTCAACCGAATATAAATTGCCGATGCTTGGCGCGTCCAAGAGCGACGCGTTCGTCTTCAACGAGATTTACGGAGCCGGAGACGCCTACCAGCGCGAGCGACTGCTGAAAATCATCGAGCGCGGCGAGGTGATCGAGATCGGCGGACACAAGGGCTACTTCTCGGTGCTCGCGGGCTCAGTCGCCAGGCGCGTCGTGGTCTTCGAGCCGAACGAGTTGAACTTCTCCTTCCTGAAGAAGAACATCGACCTGAACGACTTCAACCACGTCACGCCTGTCCGCAAGGCGGTGACGAGCACGAGCGACATCCGGGAATTCACCAATTCCAGCAAGACGGATGCGAGGCATTCGTTTTTTCAGACGAAGTTTTCCGGCCTGAGCTCGAAGACGCCCGTCATCTGCACCACCTTGTCGGACGTCATTATCGATTACTCCGTTTTCAACGTGTCGCTGGTGAAGATGGATTGCGAGGGCGGCGAATACGAGATCCTCTTCAATCTCGATCCCGCCATGGCGCAGTACATTCCGCGCTTCGTGTGCGAGCTGCACGAGGCGCCGGAAATTCCGTACAAGAAAGACGATCTCTTGGCGCATATGCAGTCGCTCGGGTATGCGTGCGACGTGTATTCCTCGCGAGAGATGAACGGCATCAAGCTGTGGATGGCGTGGTTCTCCCGCTGACCCGCGCACGCCTGGCGCCAGGCTCGGCAAGTGAATTCGGGGCGGTGGAGCGTGGGCGAGAAACGCATATTCGACCCGGACTGGCGCGACCTCTGGTTCGAAAAGCGCCACGGGCTCGATCTTGAGTCCACGGTGGCCAACGAGGGCCTCGCGCCCGCGTCCCATCCCGATCGCTCGCACGCGACGTTCTATCAGCCGATCACCACCCGCAGCATGCAGGAGGTCCTCGCCTTCGTTCAGGGCGAGAACCTGCCGTTCGATTATTTCGTCGATCTGGGCTGCGGCAAGGGCAAGGCGTGTTTCCTGGCGCTGCGCCATGGCGGCTTTCGCAAGGCCATCGGGATCGATATCTCGAAATCGCTGATCGAGGTCGCCAACCGCAACAAGCGCAGGCTGCGCATGCGCAATGTGGACTTCGTCGAGCTGAACGCCAGGAACGTCCGGCTGCCGAGCGCGAACTGCCTCGTGTTCCTCTTCAACCCGTTCGATGAATTCGTGCTCGACGCGTTCATGCGCAACAACGTGCAGCACTTTCGCGCCACCACGTCGGTCGTCGCTTACGCGAACGATCTGCACAAGGCGGTGCTGGTGCGCCGGGGGCTGGCGCCTATTTATGAAAACGCCGACACGCGCACGTCCATTTACGCAGGCTGATCGCCATTCCTGGCCGTGAGCGCGCACGAAAAAGGGCGGCCGCAGCCGCCCCTTCGCTCTGGTTCAGAAGGTCCCCGGCGTCCGTCTCACTTGGCGAGCGGGTCGGGGCGCACCTGGATCTGCACGGCGCGCGGGCGCGAGCCCTTGCCGGTCTCCATCAGCCACGGCGTGCGGTCGCCGTTCGTGCTCCACAGGCCGCGTCCCTTCCAGCCCGCCTTGGGGTCGTCGATGCGCCCGTCCATGCCCTTGGCGTAGAAGCCCAACGGGTAGGGCACGCGCAGCATCACCATCTTGCCGTCCTTGAAGGCCACGAAGCCGTCCTGCAGGTTGGCGGTGGAGATCGGCACGTCCTCTCCCAGGCCCAGCGTGTTGTGCTGGTCCACCCAGGTGTAATAGCTGGCCTCGGCGCTGTTGGTCTCGCCCTCGAAGCCCGGTCCCGGATAGCGGTTGAACGTCCAGCCCTCGGGGCAATGGTCGCCCGTCGCCTTCGGGCCGTTCAGCGGCGCCTTGCACTTCGTCACGTCGAAGCTCGCCAGAGACCCGTTGGAGGCCGACGCCCAGAGCACGCCCTTGCGGTCGATGTCGCCGCCCCGGATGCCGATGCCCTGCTTGGGCATGTTGTAGACCTGCGAGAGCTTCGTCTTGGGATCGAAGCGCAGGAAGCCCGGCTGGCCGCCGAACACCCCGACGGTGTACCAGACGGAGCCGTCCGTGGGGTGCGGCATCACCGCGTACGGATTGCCGCCCGGAATGCGCTTGTCCTTGGCCGGGTCGGCGGCGACGTTGGGCTCCACATACTCGTCGAGCTTGCCGTTGCCGTTGATGTCCAGCACGAACGGCGCCCAGCCTTGCGCGGCCACGTCGTCGCCGGTCTCGTCGAACGTCTTGGTGTTCACCCAGGCGGCCACGGGGCCTGCGCCCGACAGCCAGAGCGTGTCGTCCGCGTCATAGCCGAACTGCGGATGGTGCGACCCAAAGCACGTGTTGATGAAGGCGTACTTCATTGTCTTGGGGTCGAGCATCGCAACCTGCCGGGATGAGGTCTCCAGCGGAAACGCCTTGGCGGAGGGGTGGTCCGAGCCCTTCTTGCAGTAGTCCGGGTTCGGCATGCCGCGCACGCTGGCCGACAGCCAGACGCGGCCCTTCCGGTCGAACATGGAATTGTGGTTGTTGGCGCGCGTGTCCCACAGCACCTGGTCGCCCCAATACGCAGAATCCGCCGCAGGCTTCACGGCGCCCGCGTGGCCCGGCCCCAGCGACAGCGGCATGTTGGGATCCTGCACTGGCATCTTGAAGAAGGTCACCTCGGCCGTCTTGGGGTTCAGGATCGGCATCATGTCGGTGGAATATTCGGGCGATCCGTAAAGCGGCCCATTGGCGTTCACGGTCGGGTCGCGTCGGTCGGACGAGATCAGGTCGTGCAGGTACTTGTCCGGCGTGGACCATTCCCATGAGGAGACGACGACGTTGCGCTCGAGGCCCGCGGGGCGCTTGGGGTCGGTCTTGGGCAGTTCGCCCTTGGCGACCCGGTCCGTCCAGTCGCCGAAGTACTTGTAGGGCACGCCGCCGAACTGTCCGGAAATGCGGTTCGTCATGGACTCGCCTGACTGGCCCGATTGCAGGCGGCGCTGCCAAGCCTCTTCGCCGCTCGCGAAGGGGCCGAACTGCGCGGGAATGGTGCGCGTCGATTCCTGCCCAAGCTGGTGACAGCCGATGCAGTCCACATTGTTCATCTGCTTGATCCACGCGTCGCGCGTGATCTCTTTGGGAATGTCGCTCGAGCCGCCGAAGTCCTTGGCGGGCGGCAGCTTCATCATCGTGTACCAATGGATCGCCGGATAATAATGCGCGGCGGACTTGCGGTCGGGGGCGGCCGAGGCGGCGTGGTCGAGCCGCTGGCCGGGCTTGGCGCGCATCTTCGGCGAGTCCACAAGCCCGTAGCCGCGCACCCACACCTGGTAATTGGCGACCGGCAGATCGGGGATGACGTATCGGCCCTGGTCGTCGGTGACGACCATCTTGGCGAACTTGGTCGGCAGGTCCGTGGTTTCGGCGATCACCCACACGCCCGCTTCAGGCCCCTTGGGGCCGCGCACTACGCCGCCGATGTCGTCCGCGTCGATGGCCACGGCCGCCGCCTGCGTCCGCGCCGCAGGCGCTTTTTGCGCCAGCGCGGGCGAAGCCGCGTGCGCGAACACGATGGCGCCGAACGCCGCCGTCGACAGCAAGGCTGTTTTGAATGTCATGGTCGTCCTCCCCGTGCCGCGATGCGCCTGTGCCGGCGCTGCGAGCTTGAGGGCAGGATGGAGCAGATTTGAAGGCGTGTCCATGGCGCCGGTCCCCAATGAGGGCGCGGCCGGCACGCAAGCAAAAAGGCCGGGCGCGCGGGCCCGGCCTTCGAGTCGTTATCAGCCTGAGGCTCAGGCCTTCAGCGTCTCCTTCACGCGCTCGGGCGTGAAGGGCAGGTGGCGCAGGCGCTTGTTGGTGAGCCTGTAGAACGCGTTGCCGATGGCGGCGGCGATGAACGGGTTGCCGACCTCGCCAAGGCCAGTGGGCCGCGTGTCCACGTCGATGAACTGCACGTGCATTTCGGAGGGCATGTCCGACATGCGCATGAGGTTGTAGTCGTGGAAGTTCGACTGCTCGACCGCGCCGTCCTTGATCGAGATGCGCTCGTGCAGGATGCCCGAAAGCCCGTAGATGATGGCGCTTTCGATGTTCGCCTTCGCGGGGCCGGGCGTCACGATCATGCCGCCGTCGACCGCGATCCAAACCTTGTGGACCTTGATCTTGCCGCTGTCGCGGTCCAGCGAGATCTCCACCACGCCCGCGCCCAGCGAGCCTGAACGCTCGCTGACCGAGAGCCCCAGCGCGCGGCCTTCCGGACGCGGCGCGTTCCAGTCGCACATCTTCGCGACCGTCTCGAAGCAGGCCTTCGCCTTGGGGGTCGCGGCCATGTGCTTCAGGCGGAACTCGATGGGGTCCATCCTGGCGGCCAGCGCCATGTCGTCCACCATCGTCTCGATGGCGAACACGTTGAACACGTGGCCCACGGCGCGCCAGTGCTTCACGCGCACGCCGTGCGACACGCCGCGCCGTTCGAGGTTCTGGTTCGGCACGTCGTAGTAGGGGATCTTGATGCCGGTGTGCAGCAGCACGCCGCCGTCGCCCACCACGCAATGCTTCCATCCCGTGACCTTGCCGGAGGCGTCCTGCGCGGCTTCCACGCACTGGAACGATTGCGGGCGGAACATGCCGTGCGACATGTCCTCCTCGCGCGTCCACAGCAGCTTCACGGGCTTGCCGACCGCCTTGGCGATGGTGGCGCATTCGGCCGCGTAGTCGCCCAGCGTGCGCCGGCCGAAGCCGCCGCCCATGTAGCACTGGTTTATCGCGACCTGCCTGGGCTCAAGGCCCAGCGCCTGCGCGACGGCGTCGCGGCTGGCGTCCGGCGCCTGGGTGCCCTCCCACACTTCCGCCGACTTGCCGTCGGGCGCGATGCGCACCACGGCGTTCAGCGGCTCCATCTGCGCGTGGTAGCCGTAGTCGGCGAAGAAGTCGGCCTTCGTCACCTTGGCGGCGGCCGCGAAGGCGGCGTCCGTGTCGCCCTTCTTCTCGAGGTTCACGACTTGCGCCTTGGGGTCCTTGTGGACGCCCACGTAGCTGTCGAGCGTCTTCTGGGAATCGAAGGCGCCCGCGGCGCCGCCGTTCCAGGTCACGTTCAACGCCGCACGGGCGGCCATCGCTTGCGGGAAAGTGGCGGCCACCACGGCGACGCCGTTGGAGAGCTTCACGACGTCGATCACGCCCGGCATCTTCTTGACGTCGGCGCCATTGAAGCTGTCCGGGCTGCCGGTGTGGGACGGCGCGTGCAGGGTGGTGGCGTAGACCATGCCGGGCAATTGCACGTCGATGGCGTACACGGCCGTGCCGTTGACCTTTTCGGGAATGTCGCGGCGCGGCACGCCCTTGCCGATGAGGCGCCAGTCCTTTCGGGCTTTCAACTCCTTGGGGTCCACGGGCGGCATCTTCTCGGGGATCGCGGCGAAGGAGGCGATCTCCCCGTAGGCGAGCCTCGCGCCGGACGCGGGATTGACCACGACGCCCGGCTCCGTGCGCAGGGTCGAGGCGTCCACGTTCCACTTCTGGGCGGCGTTCTGGATGAGGATCTTGCGCACTTGCGCGCCCGCCATGCGCAGGTCGTTGAAGTAGAGCTGCGTGGCGCGGCTGCCCACGATGGCCATGTCGCGCTGGCCGGCGAACGTGTAGCCGTAGACCTCGCGTTCCGCCGGCGCCATTTCGATGGACACCTTGGACCAGTCGGCGTCCATTTCTTCGGAGAGGATCATCGGCAGGGTCGTCATCGTGCCCTGGCCCATTTCGGTGCCGGCGCTGTAGATCGTCACCTTGCCGTCGGGCGCGATGCGCACCCAGGCGTTGAACGCCTTTCCGTTTTCGGCGGCTTCGGCGGCGGACATGAGCGTCGCGCCGTCGCCCAGCGCGACGCAGAACGAGAGGCCGCCGAGCCCGGCGAGCAGGCCGCGGCGGGAAATCCGGGTCTTGTCCATCATCGTGTCCATGGATCAGCCCTCCTTCGCGGCGAGTTCGATGGCGGCGACGATGTTGTGATACGTGCCGCAGCGGCAGATGTTGCCGTCCATGTGCTCGATGATCTGGTCGCGGGACGGCTTGGGCGTCGCGGCGAGCAATTCGGCCGCCTTCATGATCTGGCCGGACTGGCAATAGCCGCACTGCGGCGTCTGCACGGCCACCCACGCCTTCTGCAGCGGGTGCGAACTGTCGGCCGACAGCCCCTCGATGGTCGTGACCTTCCGGCCCGCCACGTCCGACACCTGCGTCTGGCAGGCGCGCACGGCGACGCCGTCCAGGTGAATGGTGCAGGCGCCGCAAAGACCTGCGCCGCAGCCATACTTGGTGCCCGTCAGGCCCGCCTGGTCGCGAATGACCCAAAGCAGCGGCGTCGAGGGTTCAGCGTCGATCGATACGGTTTTCGCGTTCAATGTGAACGAGACCATGTTTTCCTCCCTTGGCGCGTTCGCCCTGGCGTTGGAGCCCTGGCGCTGCGTCCGGCGGTGAAGCCGCGGCGGCGCCGATTATTTCCCCGGGGACGAACATGCCCGTCCTCGGTCGTCCCGACAAGCGCCGTGAAGGCCAAGGCGCCGCGCGGGGCGCCGCCCCTGCGTCACTTCTGGTTGACGATCTTGGTGAGGCGCGCGGCGATGTGCGGCGGCGTGTCGTACATGGCGGCGATCAGCTTCTGCATCTCGCCGCCCTCCGTCGGCTCCGGGTCCTCGCCGGTCATCTTGCGGAACTCGGCCTTCAGGCCTTCTTCGGCCATCGCCTCCATGAAGGCCTTGCGGATCATCGCCGTCACGTCCGCCGGCAGCCCGGGCGGCGCGAGATAAGGCCGGCTGAGCGACAGGGGCGTCGCCAGCACCTGCATCATCTGCTTGTCTTCGGGCGACGTCACGAGATCGACCGCCAGCGGCACGTCCGGCAGCTTGGGGTGCTTCTGCAGGCCGATCTGCACCAGCACGTTCACCTTCTTGGTCGGCAGCCAGTCGGGCTTGGAGGCGTTGAGGCTGCCCCAGCCGAAGGCGCAGCGCCCGTCCACCTCGCCGCGTTCCACCGCCAGCACGGTTTCCTGCGTGCCCACGTAGCCCGAGATCACCTTGAATTTCGTGCCCATCAGGGCGTTCATCACCATGGGCTCGATGTCCGTGGAGGAGCCCGCGCCGGTGCCCGCCACGGTGGTCTCCCGCTTCATCGCGTCCTGCACGGTCTTCACCGGGGAGCCGTGCCAGGTGGCGCAGAAGCTGACGTCCTTCTCCAGCGCCCCAATGGCGACGAGGTCCGTCATCTTGTAGCTGAGCGTGCGCCCGCCGATCATCGGCTCCAGCAGCGGCCCGGTGGCGAACGCGCCGATCTGCGTGCCGTCCTTCGGGGCCGCGATGGCCAGGTGCTCCAGCAGGCGGATGCCGCCGGCGCCCGGCATGAGCTGCGGCGCCGCCACCGGGTTGCCCGGCAGGTGCTTGCCGATGTAGCGCGACAGCAGGCGCGCCCCCAGGTCGATGCCCCCGCCGGCGGTGCCGCCGATCATGATGTTGAACTGCTTGCCCTTGAAATACCCCTCTGCCTGCTGGGCGCATGCGCCCGCCAGCGGCGTGGCGAGCGACAACAAGGCTAGTCCTGCAACGCGGGCTGCATGGCGCATGTCGTTTCCTCCGGTGTGGCTCGCCGTTCGTGCGGCTTGTCGTTCAGTTGAGTAAAGCAGGCGGGCGGATCACTCCGCCGCCTGCGCCAGCCTGCGGTGCTGGCCGTCGAACGCCGGGGCCACCTGCTCCATGAACCGCGACATCTGGTCCAGCACCATGGCGTGCGGCTTGCCGCCCACGTTGGAGTACAGGATCACTTCCTCGATGCCTGCGGCCTCGACCTGCTTCAGCGTCTCGATGATCTTCTCGGGACGGCCAAGCAGGATGGACTTTTCGCCGAGGTCCTCCTTGCGCATGCCTTCCAGCACTTCGACGATGCGGTGGAAATACATCATGGTCGGCGGGGTCTTGCCGGGCTCCTGTTGGAAGGCCGGCAGCGCGCATTCCTTGAAATAGGCCATCTGGCGCTCGCGCCCGTAGTCCTCCTCGGCCGCGTTGTCGGCGAGGTAGACGAAGTAGCTGCACATGGCGCGGCCCGGCTTCGTGCCGAATTTGGCGCACATCTCGCGGTATTCGTTCACCGCGTTGGCGAGCGTGCCGAAGGTCATCGCCGCCGCGAAAGGCGCGAAGATGATGTTGAGCCCGCGCCGCGCGGCGATCTCCATGCTGTTGCGCGAGAAGCACGCCATATAAATCGGCACCGGCTTCTGCACGGGGCGGGGCGTCATGACCATTTCGGGAATGTCGTAGAACTGGCCCTTGAACGACCATGGCCCCGGCGAATTCCACGCCCGGTCGATGATCTCGAGGCCCTCGTCCATGATCTCGAGGGAGTGCATGTAGTCCGCCCCGAAGGGCACGTACTCGCGCCTGTCGTAGCCGCGCCCCACGGCGAAATCCACGCGCCCGTTCGACAGCAGGTCCAGCGTCGCCCATTCCTCCGCCACCCGCAGCGGATGGTGCAGCGGCGTCACCGAGACCGCCGGGGCGAGCCGGATGCGCTTGGTGGTGGCGGCGATGTTGGCCAGCACGAGGTGCGGGCAGGAGTTGACGCCCAGCGTAGCGAAATGGTGCTCGCCGATCCATGCCGAATGCATGCCGATCCGCTCGGCGTGGAGCGCCTGGTCGCGGATTTCCAGCACGAACTGCTCCGGGGAGCGGCCCAGCGTCGCGTAATTGTTATCGCTCAGCGTGAAATAGCCGAATTCCATGATGCGCTCCGCCGCTCCTGAACGGTCGCCGGCCCCCGACAGGGCGCGCGCCGCCGTTTCCCCCGATTGTTGAGCCAAGTGTCCAACATGGCTTGAGACCGTGTCAAGCTCCAGTGCGCCCAGCCCATGTTGCGAATTGCGCAAGTCCGGAACGCGTGAAAAGATGAATCCGCAAGGTTGGTTCGAAAGAACCGCCTGGTTTTGGAAAGAACACCCGGGGGAGGCGACATGTCCGGTGCGGACGCCAGCAAACAATCGGCGCTGCGAAGCGAAGACGGGCTCTACGACGTCGGCGGCGTGCTGCTGGAGCGCCCGTTCAAGATTCGCCGGCTAGGGCATTTCGGCTTCAGCGCCCGAAACCTGGCCGAATGCCTGTCGTTCTATCGCGACGACATCGGCTTCAAGGTGTCGGACCCGATGGACTTCGCCAAGATTCCACCCGTCGCCAAGCTGCTGGAGGGCATTCCCGACACCCACCAGTACTTCATGCGCCACGGCACCGACCATCACTCGTTCGTGCTGGCCGACCGCCGCGTGATCGACCGTCTCTACGGCACGAAGGCCCACAAGCCTACGCACTCCATCAACCAGCTCACCTGGCAGGTCGGCAGCCTGCGCGAAGTGGTGGACGCGATTTCGTATTTCGAAGAGCGCGAGGTGCCCATCAACCGCACGGGGCGCGACATGCCGGGCTCCAACTGGCACGTCTACCCGTTCGATCCTGAGAGCCACCGCAACGAATTGTACTACGGCATCGAGCAGATCGGCTGGTTCGCCAAGGGAAAGCCCCCGGCGCTGTACGAGCGCGGATTCCACACCACGCCGGACCTGCCTCAGATCTCCGAAGAGGAGGAAGTCGCACGCGCGCAGGCCGCAGGCGTCGATCTCGCCTCCGGCTTCAGCGAGCGCGAGGCGCGCGAGTCGACCTACGACGTGGACGGCATCCTGCTGCCGCGTCCGTTCAAGGTCGTGCGCATCGGGCCGGTGGGGCTTTACGTCGAGGACGTCGAGAAGGTCTCGGCCTTCTACACGCAGGTGATGGGCTTCATCCACACCCGCGACGTGGTGTTCGAGGGGCATGTGTGCCGCTTCTTCCGCTGCAACACGGAGCACCATTCGCTTGCGCTCTATCCCATCGCGTTGCGAGAGCGTCTGGGCGGCGGGCCTGACAGCACTTGCATGAGCTTTGGCCTGCAAGTCGCCAACTACCGGCAATTGCGCGACGCCGTGGCGTATCTGGCGGAGCGCGGCAGGCCTGCGGTCGAGTTCCCAGGCGCGCTGTTTCCGGGCGTCGACTACGCCGCCGCGGTGCGCGATCCCGACGGCCACACGGTCCTGTTGTACTCGTTCATGGAGCAGGTCGGGCCGGACGGCGCGCGCGCAGAGCCGCTCAATCCCTCGACGCAGACGGCGGCCTGGCCGGAGCGAATTCCCGGCAGGGCCGATCACTTCATGGGCGAGAGCTACCTGGGGCCATGGGGCTAGCGCCGGATATGCGCATCGCGCAGGCTGTCGATCCCGACAGCCTCGTGGTGCGCTATCTCGCCTTCGAGCCGATGGGCGAGGCCAGGCTCGCAGGCCTGGCGCGCATGCTGGACGACGGCGAGCGGGCCTACGCCGCGCGGCTCAAGGTTGCGGGCGAGCGCGAGGCTTACGTGGCCGCGCATGCGCTGGTCCGCGCCACGCTGTCGAGCGCCGCTGACGTCGCGCCGTACGCATGGCGCTTCCAGCCGGGCGAGCATGGCAAGCCGCGCATCGCCGGGCCTGTGGCGCAAGGGCTTTCGTTCAACCTCTCGCATGCGCGCGGCATGGTGGCGGTGGCCATGAGCCGCCATCGCGACGTCGGCGTGGACGTCGAGCGCATGGAACAGGGCAAGCTGACGATGCAGCTCGCCGACCAGATGTTCGCTCCCGCCGAGCTCGCGCTCTGCCGCGCAGCGCCGCCCGCGCGCCTGACGGATGCGCTCTACGACATCTGGACGCTGAAGGAAGCCTACATCAAGGCCGACGGCGGCGGCTTTACGATCCCGCTCCAGTCGTTCGCGTTCACGCTGGACCCGCCGTCGATCAGCTTCGACCCGAGCCGGGCAGGGGACCCCGCCGGATGGTTGTTCAGGACGCTGCGCCCGGCGCCGACCCACGCGCTCGCCTTCGCGATGCGACATCCCCGCCCGGCGGACGTGCGCATGGACGTGCAGCCCATGACAGAAGACGCGCTGCTCCGTCTTGCCTCAACGACAAACTAGCAAGTCAAGATAAAGCAAGGTTCGGTCTGTTGCGAACAGTGGGTTATGGCGGCGCTTTCTTGCTCCCGCTACAATTTTGGCTGAAATAGAATGTAAGTTTTGTGGAGACCTTGGACAGGTTACACTGAACAGCATGCAAGCTTGGGTAATCATGATACGCGATCCGCGCCAGAGCCCTGCCGAATGGGGCGAAGACTTTCCCCTCAACCTCGTCGCCGCCAACGATAACGTCGCCGCAGGCGGACGCGGGGGCTGGAGCGCGTGGCGCGACTCGTGGCTTGCGCACGCCCCGGGCGCCACGGGCGAATGGGAGAGGCGCCGGGTGAACGCCTCCTCGCTCATCCGCCACTCCAGCGACAGGCAGGCGCGCGCGTCCGCCTGCTGGTGACGCTTTCGCTATTTCGCCGCCGCTTCCAGATAGCTCAGGTCGATGTACTTCGCGGCGTCGCTCAGCGTCGCCCCGGCGCCGTAGCGCGAGCGCAGGTCCAGCACGGTCTTCACGCCTTCGGGCAGGATGGCGGCGCCGGGCGTGAGGCCTGAGCGCGGCGACAACAGCGAGTTCATCACCGCGCCCGCGACCTGCGGCTTGATCTCCGGCATGTTGGCCAGCAGGATCTGCGTGGCGGCCTCGCGATTGGCGGGATCGAGCGTCCAGGCCAGCCCGTCCAGATAGCCGCGAATGAAGCCGATCAGCACGTCGGGGTTGGCCTTCGCCCAGGCGCGGCTCGCCGCGAAAGAGCCGCCCTGATAGGCGTCGAAAACGTTTGAAGACGTGTCCAGCACCGTGAATCCCTGGTTGCGCGCGATGCTGGTGAACGGCTCGATGGTGAGCGTTCCGGCGTGCGCGCCCGCCTTGACGGATTCCCAGCGCGAGGGCGTCGCCCCCACGGGGATCATGCCGTAGTCGGCCTTCGTCAGGCCGTTGCGCGCCAGCATCTCGTAGAGCACGAACGCGAAGCCCGTGGACAGCGCGTCGAGCGCCAGCGACTTGCCCTTCACGTCCCCATAGGTCTTCACGTCCGGCGCGGTGATGAACGCAAGCTCCACCTGCGTGGCGCCCATGAAGGCGAAGAAGTCCGTGCCCTGCAGCGGCACCGCGCCCTGGCCCTCCTGATAGGCGACCACATTGTCGAACGCGGTTCCGGCGATTTGGAACTTGCCCGACGCCAGGTTCTCGGCCTGGAAGGCTGAGCTTGGCGTCGTGGTCAGGTTGATGGCGACGCCGTGCCGGGCGAAGAAACCCTTCTCCTGCGCGGCGAAGATGGGCAGGTTGGGCGCGCCCGGGAAGCAGATGAGTTCGATGGTCGGCGTGGTCATGCGGCGGCTCCCTTGGTGCGCTTGGCGTGCTGGATGGCGCGCCAGACGGCGTGCGGCGTGGTCGGCATTTCGATGTGGCGCACGCCATGCTCGGCGAGCGCGTCCACAATGGCGTTGACGATGACCGAGAGCGCAGGCGTGGTGCCGCCTTCGCCGCCGGCCTTGATGCCGAGAGGGTTGGTGGGCGACAGCACCTGCGCGATTTCGGTGCGGAACGAAGGCAGGTTGTCGGCGCGCGGCATGCCGTAGTCCATGAAGGACGCTGCGACCGGCTGGCCTGAATCGGCGTCCAGCGCGCACAATTCCCACATCGCCTGGCCGACGCCCTGCGCGATGCCGCCATGGGTCTGCCCGTGCACGATCAGCGGATTGATGCAGCGCCCCACGTCGTCCACAGCCGCATAGCGGGTGATCTCCACCCACCCGGTCTCGGGATCGACCTCGACCTCGCAGGTGGCGCAGCCGTTGGGAAACACCGGTTCGTGCATCTCGTTGTCGGTGGTGATCGCGAGCCCGCCGGTGAGCTCCGCCGGCAGCTCCGCCTTCGCGGCCTCGCGCGCCAGTTCGAACAGGTCGAACGAACGATTGGAATTGCGCGCCACGATGCGTCCGTCGGTCCAGTCGAGATCGGTCGGCGGAACGTCGAGCAGGAACGACGCGATGGCCTTGGCGCGCGCCACAAGATCGACCGCCGCCAGCGACATCACGGTGGCGGCGTGGCGCATGGAGCGGCCCGAGTGCGAGCCGCCGCCCACCTTCACGACGTCCGTGTCTCCCAGCACGATGTCGACGCGGTCGACGGGCGCATGGAGCAGGTCGGCGGCCACTTGCGCGAAGCTGGTTTCGTGGCCCTGGCCGCTGGGTTGCGTGCCCACCACCACGGTGATGCGCCCTTCGGGCTTGACGATCATCTGCGCCTGCTCGCGCGGCGAGCCGATGGAGGATTCAACATAATGCCCCAGCCCGAGGCCCAGCAGCTTGCCGCGCTTGGCGGCGTCCCGCTTGCGCTTGCCGAAGCCTTTCCAGTCGCTGATTTGCATGGCGAGGTCGAGCTGCGTCTCGTACTCGCCGCTGTCGTAAGTCGCGCCGACGGCGTTGGTGTAAGGAAAAGCCTTGGGCTTGACGAGATTGCGGCGGCGCAGGGCGATGCGGTCTACGCCAAGGTCGCGCGCGGCGGTGTCGATCAACCGCTCTATGGCGAAGTTCACTTCCGGTCGCCCCGAGCTGCGATAAGCCTGCGTGGGCGTAGTGTTCGTGAACACGGCGCGCGCGCGCAACGTCGCCGCCGGAATGTCGTAGGAGCCCGTGATGAGGCCCGAGCCCTTGCCGAGCGGGGACAGCGACACGCAACGCGCCCCGACGTTGGAGACGTTGTCGCATCGCAGCGCCAGGAAGCGGCCCTGCTTGTTGAGCGCCAGCTCCACGCGCGTGGCGAGGTCGCGGCCCTGGTAATCGCTGGTGAAGCACTCGTGACGCGTGGCGACGAACTTCACCGGACGGCCGATCTTGCGCGAGGCCCACAGCACAAGGCCGTATTCCACATAGAGCCGGTTCTTGGAGCCGAAATTTCCGCCGACGTCGTAGGTGTGCACGCGCACGTCCTGCGGCTTCACGCCCAGCACCGAAGCCACTTCGCCCTTCTGCCGCACCGCTCCGCCGCCGCCGACCCACAGTTCATATCGGCCCGTCGCGGGCTCGTAATTGCCCAGCGCCGCGCGCGGCTCCAGCGCCACGGCGGTCACGCGCGGGATGTAGATGTCCATCGAGACCACGTGGTCGGCGCTCGCGAAAGCCTTGTCGGTCGCCGCCACGTCGCCGAACGTCGTGTCCACCAGCACGTTGTCGCAGACCTCGCTCCACACGCTCGGCGCGCGCGCGTCCAGCGCCACGCGCTGGTCGAGAGCGAAGGGCAGCACCTCATAGGTCACCGCCACGTCTTCGGACGCGTCCTGCGCAATCGCGAGGGTCTGCGCCACCACCATGGCGACGGCCTCGCCTACATGGCGCGCCTTGTCGGCGGGCAGCAGGTAATGTGGGCCGATGAAGATCGGCGTGTCGCCGGGGCCGCGCAGCTTCATGTCGTACTTGGTCTTCGGCACGGGGTCGTGCGGAATGGCTCCAAGGCCGTCGGCGAGCGCGTCCGCGCCCGTGAAGACGCCCAGCACGCCCGGACGGGCCAGCGCCGCGCTGGCGTCGATCGCAACGATGCGCGCATGCGGATGAGGCGAGCGCACCATCACCGCGAAGGCCTGTCCCTCAAGGGCGAAATCGTCCGTGAAGCGGCCCTGGCCGGTGACGAGGCGCTCGTCCTCCTTGCGCCGAAGGGGCTTGCCGATGGCGGAAATGTCGAGACCCGGAATCGCGGAGTCCTTGGGCGGCAGCGTGGTCATACTCTCCCCGAGACTGTCGTTGGGCAATGTTGCCTCGCTACAGGAAGGCCTATAATAACGCAACACAAGCGCGACCGGCGCACTCGGGGAACATGAGGCTCCATGTCGGCAAAATCGTCTGCTCCCTCTGATTTTCAGGAACATCTTGCGCATTTGGAGGCGCGCGGCCTGCTGGTGCGCATCGACCGCCCGGTCTGCAAGGACACCGAGATCCACCCGCTCGTGCGCTGGCAGTTCGTGGGCAATTTCCCCGAGGAGGCGCGCCGCGCGTTCCTGTTCACCAACGTGGTCGGAGCGAAGGGCGAAAAATACGATATTCCGGTCGTGGTGGGCGCGCTGGCGGCTTCCAACGAGATCTACGCCGCCGGCATGGGCGTAGGCGTCGAAGACCTGGCGGATGTGTGGATGCGCGCCCTCGACGGCCCCATCGAACCGGAGTTCGTCGAGAACGCGCCGTGCCATGAGCGCGTCTATACGGGCGACGACCTGACGAGGCCCGGCGGCGGCCTCGCCATGCTGCCTGCGCCGATCTCCACGCCCGGCTTCGACGCAGCGCCCTACCTCACCGCCACCGTGTGCGTGACGAAGGACCCCGAAACGGGCGTGCGCAACATGGGCACGTATCGCGCGGGCCTGAAGGCGAACGATCGCCTTGGCGTGCGCATGGCGTCGCGCCTTTCGGGCGCCGGCGGTTACGTGCACTGGCTGAAGTACCAGAAGATGGGCCAGCCCATGCCGTGCGCGATCATTGTCGGCTGCGCGCCGGTCGTGGCGTTCACCGGCCCGCAGAAGCTCGCGATCGACCAGGACGAAATGGCCATCGCGGGCGGGCTGGCCGGCAAGGCCATGCGGGTGACGCGGGCCAGGACCGTCGATCTCGAAATCCCCGCGGACGCCGAGATCGTCATCGAAGGCTTCATCGACACGGAGTTGCTGGAGCCCGAAGGCCCGTTCGGCGAAAGCCACGGGCATATCGCGCTTGAAGACTTCAACATGTCGATGCGCGTCACGGCGATCACCATGAAGAACAAGCCGGTGTTCGCCTCCGTCCTCAGCGAGGTGACGCCCAGCGAATCCAGCATCCTCAAGAAGTCCGCCTACGAGGCGCTTTTCTTCCAGCACCTCAAGCGCAATCTGGACATCAAGGGCATCGAGGCCGTGGTGATGCACGAGCCGCTCACGAACCTGCGCAAGGTGATCTTCCTCAAGTTCGCGCCCGGCGCGCAGCGCACGGAAGTGTGGCGCGGCCTGCATGGCGCCTCCACCCTTCAGGCCCAGTGCGGCAAGATCGTCATCGCCGTCTCGCGGGACATCGACGCCCTGAACACGGACGCGATCTTCTGGTCGCTCGCCTATCGCTCGGACCCCATCGAGGACGTGCAGCTCGTGCCGCATCGCTCCGGCGGGCACGGGCCCAAGGCGGGGGCGAGCGGCGGGGATTCGACCATGCTCATCGACGCGACGCTGAAGCACCCGACGTCGCCCTTGGCGCTGCCCGCCAAGCCCTTCATGGAGAACGCCCGCACCCTCTGGGAAGAGCTGGGCCTGCATCCGCTCTCGGTGCGCGCGCCATGGCACGGCTATGATCTGGGCGACTGGAGCGACGACTGGCAGGCCTTTGCGGACGCCGCGGCGCGCGGCGACTGGGAGGCGAACGGCGCCAACACCTATGCGCGCCGCCGCGGCGGGCTGAAGCCCGAGACGCCTGTGCGCAAGGTGGAAGGCGCCGGCGCCAGCAAGTCCGGAAACGAGCACTGAAGCGCGGCCAACGCGCGAAGACGGATTCAAGGAAGGGATTGCACATGGCCTTCGCACGCGGACTTCTCGCCGCTTCCATCGTCGCTTTGGCCGCCATGAGCGCGCAGGCGCAGCAGACGCCCGAGCAGTTCTGGAAGGGCTCGACCCTGCGCATCATGCTGGGCCATCCGCCCGGCGGATCGTACGATTTCTATGCGCGCCTCGCGGCCGACCACATGCGCCAGTACATTCCCGGCGCGCCCGCCATCATCGTGGAAAGCAAGCCCGGCGGCGGCGGCATCGTCGCCACGGCGTTCTTCTACGCGCAGGCGCCGCGCGACGGGTCCACCATCGCGCTGTTCCCGGAAACGATCGCGCACACGCAATTGCTGGAGCCCTCCGTGGGCAAATGGAAGGTGCAGGAGATGTCCTACATCGGCTCCTTCGCACCGGTGAACACCGCCTTCGTGTTCCGCAAGGGCGCGGCCGCGAAGACCACCGGCGAAATGCGCAAGCTGAAGACGGTCGCGGGCTGCACCGGCAAGAACTCGCAGAGCTACCAGTATCCCGCGATGCTGAAGGCGCTCGGCGGCTTCCAGTTCGACATCATCTGCGGCTACAAGGGCTCCGCCGATTCCATCCTCGCCATGGAGCGCGGAGAGGTCGACTTCGTGTCGTCCGCGTGGAACTCCTGGCGCGCGACCCACAAGCAGCCCATCGCCGAAGGCCTGCTGCTGCCCCTCATCCAGGGCGGCCTGCGCCGCAACAAGGAGATGCCGGACGTGCCCCTCATGCAGGAGCTTCTTGACGATCCGGAAGCCCGCAAGGTGGTGGAGTTCGCCTCGGCGGGAGCGGCCATCGGCCGTGCGCTCATCGCGCCTCCGGGGGCGCCGGCGGACCGCCTCGCGGCGCTGCGCAAGGCGTTCGACGAGATGGTGGCGGATCCTAAATTCATCGCCGACGCCGCGCGGCGCAATCTCGAACTCGAGACCACGCCGGGCGTCGAAGTGCAGAAGATCGCCGCCGACATTCTCTCGGCCCCGCCGGAGATCGTCGCCAAGGCCGCAAAGGCGATGGACTAGCCCGCCCGCGGGGCTGCGCGCCGGGAGGCGCGCGGTCCCGCAGCATTCGCGCTACTTCGCCAGCTCCACCACTTCCTTGGGCGCGCTCAGCACCTTGTCGGTGATGCGCGCCATCTCCTGATGGCTCATCGGCTCGATGACCAGTTGCAGGCGCTTGGCGTCCGCCAGGAAAGCCTCGTCCTTCATGGTCGCCTCGAAGGCCTTGCGCATCATGGCGACGCGCGCCTCCGGCACGCCCGGCGGCAGGAAAACGCTGCGGCCGAAGTCGGATTCCGCCGACAGGAACTCCGCGACCTGCTTGTGCAGCGGGTCGGTCATCACCTCGGCGAGCGTCGGCACGTCCGGCGCGCTGGGCTCGCGGGTGATGGAGGCGAACACGATGGGCTTGATCTTGCCCTCGGCGATCTCCTTCGACATCGCCAGCTGCACGCTCACCCACGATGCGCCGCGGCCTTCGATTTCGCCGCGCTGCATGGCCAGGTTGAGGTCCGCTGCGCCCTTGTAGCCGGTGACGATCTTGAACTTCGTCCCCAGATACTTGTTCATCAGATGGGGCACGATGTAGGTCGGCGAGCTTGGCCCCGTGGCCCCGATCACGACCTCGGTGGTCTTGGCCTGCTCGATCGTCTGCGCCTTCGCGGTGTGCCACAGCGACAGCATGTTGCGCACGGGCGCCATGTTGCCCAGCCACAGCCACTGCCGCGCGTCGTACTTGGCGTATTGCGGCTGCAGCATCTGGTTGAGAACGATAGTCTGCTGGGTCATCGCCATGTTGAGGCCGTCGGCGGGCATCACGCTCTGGATCGTGTTGGCGAGCTGCAACCCGCCCGACTGCCCGCCCGTATACTTGATGATGATCTTCGGGCTTTCGGGGATGTATTTGGGCATGTGCTCCGCGAGGATGATCGCGTAGGGGCCGAAGCTTCCGCCCGGGTCCGAGCCGACGATGAAGTTGATTGTCTTGCCCTTGTAGAAGTCCGCGACGTCGTCAGCCCGGGCCGCGCCTGCGACGAGGCACACGGCGAGCGCCGCGCCGGCTGTCTTCCATGATGCGTGCATCGTCGTCCCTTCCTGAATGGCCTGCGCGCGCTTATTTCTTGCTGGCGACCGCGTCCCGCAGCATGTCGATCACCGGCTTGGGGGAGGCGTAGATCTTCTCCACCAGCGCCTGCACCTCTTCGCCGCTGTTGGGCCGCGCGTCAATCTTCGAGCGCTCCGCCTCGCTCTGCAGCTCGGGGTCGGCGATGGCCGCCGCGAAGGCCTTGCGCAGCAGCGCCACGCGCTCGGCCGGCACGCCCGGCGGGGCGATGAAGGGGCGGCTGATGAGCCCCTGCGAGTAGAAAATCTCCAGCGCGGTGCGCTGCTCGGGACTTTTGGCGTAATCGATGGACAGAGGAGCGTTGAGGGCGATCAACTCGGGGTGGCGCGTCGCGTCCTCCTGCACCAGCACCTTCACCAGCCCGTCCGGCTTGAAGACGTCCGGATATTGCTGCTTGGCGGAAGACCACGCGAGGCCGCACACGCCATGCACTTCGCCCTGCTGCACCGCCAGACTCACTTCCCGCGAGCCTTTGTACCCCGCGATGAGTTTCACCTTCGCGCCCAGCAGCGTGCGCGTGACGATGGGGTAATCCACCAGCGAACTGCCCGGGCCGGTGCCGCCGACCACAAGCTCGGTGTCGAAGACCTGCGCGAAATCCGTCACGGGCGCGTCGCGCCGCGTCACGCACACGATGGTCTCGGCGTTGCCGTTGATGATGTAGTTGAACTTCGTCGGATCGTAGCTCTTCAGGTCCTGCCCGGCGAGCAGCGGATCCAGCAGCGCGCCGGGCAGAACGATGCCCATGTGCGTGCCGTCCCGCGGAGCGATGGCGTAGAGATGCCGCGCGGCCGTAAGGCTGCCTGCGCCGGGCATGTTCTGCACCACGACGGTCGGCTGGCCGGGAATGTGTCGCGCGAGATGGCGCGAGAGGAGCCGCGCGTAAACGTCCAGCCCGCCGCCCGTGGAGGAGCCCGCCACGAGGGTCACGGTCTTGCCCTTGTAGACGTCGGCTGCGCCCTGCGCGCACGCGGGCGCTGCGAGAGCCAGCGCCGCAGCGGCTGCCGTCAATGTCACGCGGATGTTCATCGCCGCCCCCTGTCTGTGGACGGTCTCGCGCCGTCGCCCATCCGGCTCTTTGTAGCCGCGAGCGTGGCTGGAGGGAAGCGGCGGGCTTACTTCGATTGCGTGAGGAGCTTCACGTCCAGGGCGCCCAGCGCCAGCAAGGGCAGGGGCATGGCGACGCCTGCGCGCCGCATTTGCTGCACGGAGGCCCGGCAGCCCGCAAGGTCGCCGCCGCCCGCCGCCGCGCGGGCCTGCTCGATGGCCTCCGGCGTGGGGTCAGGCGCCTTGGGTTGCGCGGGCGTCGCGGGCGCGGGCGCGGTGGGCTTGGCGGCCTCCTGCTGCTGGACGGGCTTGGTGGTCGTCTCGCCTGAGCCCGAGCCGTGCTGCGCTGCGCCCTGCGGCCCCGCCGCGCCGACGCCTTCTTGCGTCACGGGGCCGGTCATGCCGGAGGTTTTCTGCGTAGCGTCCGTGCCGCCCGGCTGCGGTTTGGCGCCGCTGGGCTGCCCGCCGCCTTGCTCCACGGCGGTCGCGCCGCCCTGTTGGCCGCTGGAGGGCGAGTGCGCGTCGCCCGAAGGCTTGGCGCCCTCCGCGCCCTGCGCCCCAGCGGGCTTCAACTGGTCGAGATAGGCGGTGAGCTCCGCGCAGAGGTTCGCCTGCGCGGCGTGCGCGAAGCTGGCTGGAAGCGCCAGCGCGCCCGCCATCAGCGCCAGTTTCAGCGTGCGGGTCATGATGGCCTCCTGGGCTCAGGGCCCGCCCACGTCGGGCGCGCGGGTGGGGGCGACGCCGGCGGCGCCGGGACGATGCGGCTCAGGCGCGCGGCCCAATTGCTCTTGCACCCATAAATCGTGGTGATGGCGCGCCCACGCGAGATCCACTTCCCCCGTGCCCATGGCCCAGAATGCGCCCTCCATGCCGACCGTGCCGATGTAGATGTGCGCAAGGATGGCGGCGAAGAACAGGGCGCCGATGAGCGAGTGCAGGCTCTGCGTGAGCTGCATGCCGTTCACGTCCGTCAGCGAGAACGGGAACACCAATTGCAGGCCGGTGACGATCATCGCGAAGCCCGCGACGATGACGCCCCAGAACATCAGCTTCTGGCCCGCGTTGAAGCGTCCTGCGCTGGGCGTGCGCGAGCCGCCGAAAAGCCCGCCTCCCACCTTGATCCATTCCCAGTCCACGCGCCTTGGCACGTTGTCGCGCACCCAGATGACGAACATGACCAGGACGCCGAGGGCGAAGGGCCACGCGACCGCGTTGTGCAGGTATTTCGACCATTGCGAAAAATCGCCGAACGCGTCCGCGCCCATCAGGGGCATCAGCAGCCGTTTGCCGAAAATGTAGTTGAGCCCCGTCAGGCCGAGGGTGAGAAACGACACAGCGACGGTCCAGTGGGTGAAGCGCTCCAGCCCGTTGAACCGCAGGATGGTCGCCCGCGAGCGCTCCGATGGCTCCAGCCTGATCGTGCCGCGCACGAAGTAGAACACGAGAAGCCCAAGCAACATGCCCAGAATGGCGACGCCCGCGATCCACGGCATCCAGCCTTCATGGAAGCCGCGCCATTCGCGCCCCTGCGGCTGCTCCAGGAAGGCGGCCTTGCCGTCGGGAATGGTGACGCGTCCCTCGATGCGCGAGTTCTGCTTGAAAAGCTCCGCCTCGTTCACCGATTCAGCCGTGGGGCGGACCGGCTGGCTTTGCTGCTGCTGGGCGGACGCCATGTCGGGCGACAGCGAAAGGAGCCACAAGACCGACAACGCGAGGAGCGCGGAACAGAAACCCTTGCGCCGGTTCAGGTCGGGACGCGTCATGATCGCTCCTCGCGCTCTTGCTAAATAGCGATGGTTTCCTTGTAGGCCGTCTTCCAGCCCCAGGCGCCCGAGCCGTAGCCGCGCTGCGTCACGCGTTCCTTGTAGATCTGGGCGATGATTTCTCCGTCGCCCGCAAGCAGCGACTTCGTGGAGCACATCTCTGCGCACAGCGGCAGCTTGCCTTCCGCGAGGCGGTTCGATCCGTACTTCACGTATTCCGCCTGGCTGAAGTCCACCTCAGGCCCGCCCGCGCAATAGGTGCACTTGTCCATCTTGCCGCGCGAACCGAAATTGCCCACGCGCGGGTATTGCGGCGCGCCGAACGGACAAGCGTAGAAGCAATATCCGCAGCCTATGCAGATGTCCTTGGAGTGCAGCACCACGGCGTCCGCCGTGGTGTAGAAGCAATCGACGGGGCACACCGCCGCGCAGGGCGCGTCCGTGCAATGCATGCACGCCATGGTGACGGAGCGCTCGCCTGGCCGCCCGTCGTTGATGGTGACGACGCGGCGACGGTTGATGCCCCAGGGCACCTCATGCTCGTTCTTGCAGGCGGTGACGCACGCGTTGCATTCGATGCAGCGGTCGGCGTCACAGAGAAACTTCATGCGGGCCATGTCACTCTCCGCGAACGGTCAGGCGGGCCGGATCTGGCATAGCGTCGCCTTGGGTTCCTGCATGCCGGTGACGGGATCGAACCCGTAGGTCGTCACCGTGTTGGCGCTCTCTCCCAGCACGATCGGATCGGTCCCCTCGGGGTAGAAGCGGCGCATGTCCTCGCCCTGGTACCAGCCCGAGAAGTGGAACGGCATCCACGCGACTCCGCGCCCGACGCGGTCCGTCACCAGCGCGCGCACCTTGGCGCGGGCGTTGTTCTCCGCGCCGTACACCCACACCCAGTCGCCGTCCTTCACGCCCCGCTCGCTGGCGTCCCCCGTGTTCACTTCCACGAACATGGTTTGCTGCAGTTCGGCCAGCCAGCGGTTGGAGCGCGTTTCCTCGCCGCCGCCTTCGTATTCCACGATACGGCCCGAGGAGAGGATGATGGGGAAGTCGCGCGCGATGTTGCGATCCACCGCGGTCTTCTGCACCGTGAAGCCGATATTGGGCAGGCGGAACTGGCGCTCGTCGGGACGCGTCGGATACTTCGCCACGAGGTCGGGACGCGGCGAGTAGACAGGCTCGCGATGCACCGGCACCGGATCGGGCAGGTTCCACGCGTTGGCGCGGGCCTTGCCGTTGCCGTAGTGCATCACGCCGCGCTTCAGGCACACCCGCTGGATGCCGCCCGACAGGTCCGTCGCCCAGCTCACCGCGTCGACGTTGCTGCCGCCCACGCGCGTGATGACCTGCATCTCCTCGGGCGTCAGGTCCGTCTCCCATCCCAGCTTCTTCAGCACCGCCATGGTGAACTCGGGATAGCCGTCGGTCAGCTCGGAGCCGCGCGAGAACGAGTCCTCCGCCAGCAGGGTCTCGCCGTTGCGCTCCACGCCGAAGCGCGCGCGGAACGTGCCGCCGCCGTCCATCACGTGCAGGTCCGTGTTGTAGAGAATATGGCTGCCCGGGTGGCGCAACTCGGGCTTGCCCCAGCACGGCCAGGGCAGACCGTAGTAATCGCCGCCGATGTCGGGCTCCTCCTTGGGCGCGCGCAGCGTCACGAGATCGAACTTCGCCTGGTTGCGCATGTGCGCCTTAAGGCGCTCCGGGCTCTGGCCGCAATACCCGGTGGACCAGCCGCCCCGATTGATCTCGCGAAGCAGGTCCTCGGCCTCGGGCTTCTTCCCGTCGACCTTGATGTTCTTGAACATCTCCTGCGCGAATCCGAGTTTCTCGGCGAGCAGGTACATCACCTCGTAGTCGTTCTTGCATTCGAACAGCGGCTCAACGATCTGCTCGCCCCATTGCAGCGAGCGGTTGGAGGCCGTGCGCGAGCCGTCCATCTCCATGGAGGTGGCGATGGGGAGGAGATACGTATTGTCCTTGCGGGCGTTCAACGCCGCGAACGTGGTGGGATGGGGATCGGCCACCACCAACAGGTCTAGCTTGTTCATCCCCGTCACGGCTTCGGGGATGCGCGTCACCGTGTTGCCGCCGTGGCCGAACACCATCATGGCGCGGATGCGCGACCGCTGGTCCACGTCCTCGGGCTTCATGTTCACGGCGTCGAACCAGCGCGTTGAGGTGATGCCGGGAGTCTCCATGTTCTCCTTGCGCGAGCGCGGCTTGCGTCCCGCGATGGAGGGCACTTCGTCGAAGCGGCCTTGCAGCCACTCGTAATCGACCTCCCACACGCGCGCCCAATGGCGCCATGCGCCCTCCACGAGCCCGTAATAGAGCGGCAGCGTCGTCACATCGAGCCCGAGGTCGGTCGCGCCCTGCACGTTGGTGTGCCCGCGGAAGATGTTTGCCCCCGTGCCGGGCTTGCCGACGTTGCCCGTGGCCAGGCACAGGATGCAGAAGGCGCGCACGTTGGCGGTGCCGACCGTGTGCTGCGTGGCCCCCATGCACCAGATGAGCGTCGATGGCTTCTGGGTCGCAAAGGTTTGCGCAACGCGCTTCAATTGTTCGCCCGGCACGCCCGTGACGCGCTCGACTTCTTCAGGCGTCCACTTTTCGACTTCCTTGCGCACCGCGTCCATTCCGTAGACGCGCTGCTGGATGAAAGCCTTGTCTTCCCAGCCGTTCTGGAAGATGTGCCACAGCATGCCCCAGATGATCGGGATGTCGGTGCCGGGCCGTATGCGCACATACTCTGTCGCGTGCGCCGCGGTTCGGGTGAAGCGCGGGTCGATCACGAACATGTTCGCGCGGTTGATCTCCTTGCCCGCCAGCACGTGCTGCATCGCGATGGGGTGCGCCTCGGCGGGGTTGCCGCCCATGATGATCATGGTCCTGGAATTGCGAATGTCGTTGAAGGAGTTTGTCTGCGCGCCATACCCCCAGGTGTTGGCGACGCCCGCGACCGTGGTGGAGTGGCAGATGCGCGCCTGATGGTCGACGGAGTTCGTGCCCCAAAAGGCCGCGAACTTGCGGAAGAGATACGACGCCTCGTTGGTGAATTTCGCCGAGCCCAGCCAGTAGACCGAGTCGGCGCCGGACTCGTTGCGCAGCGCGGTGACCTTGTCGCCGATCTCGCTGATCGCTTCTTCCCAGGACAGGCGTTTCCACTGTCCGCCGACGAGTTTCAGCGGATAGCGCAGGCGCCTGTCGCCATGCACGAGTTCGCGCAGCGAAGCGCCTTTGGCGCAATGCGTGCCGCGATTGATGGGGCTGCCCCAGGAGGGCTCCTGTCCGACCCACACGCCGTTGACGACTTCGGCCGTCACCGTGCAGCCGACCGCGCAATGGGTGCAGACGTTCTTGCGGATGACGACGTCCGGCCCCGTCACGGACGTGCCGGCGGCCTGCGCGCGCTTCACCTGCCCAAGCGGGACAAGCGACAGGGCGGTTGCGCCGCCCGCCACTAGGCCTGAGCGCTGCAGGAAAGTGCGGCGATCGAGCGCAGGGACCTCATCGCCCCGCGGCAGCGAGATCGCCGCTCCGGCCTTGCCCTGCTTGCGCTTGATGAGCATGACGCGCCCTCCGGGGCTTTATTTCTTGAGGGTCTCGTAGCCGTTCGTGCGGTAAAAAGCCTTCACGTCTTCGCTCTCGCGATAGCGCGCGCGGCGTTCGTCCTGGCCTGGATTGTAGGCTTGCGCAGGTTCGGGCGACGCGATGTGAGCCAGCGCCCCGGCGCCCGCCGAAGCTGCGCCCGCGGCCCGCAGGAAACGGCGCCTGTCCATCCTGTCCGGTGCGTCGGGGGTCATCGCTGCGCCTCTCCCTTCGCGCTTGTCGCGCCTGTCGCCAAAGCGTCTTGGCGCAGACGCGAAAGCGAGCGCTGCGCTTTCGTTCAAAGCGCAGGCGGCCGGTTTGTTCCAATGGGCTTGCCAATTCAGTTGGCCGCGCCTTGTTCGCAAAGGCCCAGGGGCGGCTGCGCTTCATCGTGCGCTGTCGCGCCCCGCTTTGTCGCGCTTGCGTTTGATGAAGGGGCGCTCGACATGGAACTGCGCCACGAAGGCGGCCAACCGTCGCTGCACGTCCTCGGGCATCGGCACGGCCTCGACGATCTCCCCCGTTCCGCCCGCCATGGCTTCGCCCTCGTACGGGTCGGCGGTGACGGTTGAAACGATCGGGGACTCGCCTTCCATGCGCAGCGCGATCCAGACGGACGGGCGTCCGGACGCGAGGTTGTCGCGATAATGCGCGGTGTCGCCGGGATGCAGGGCGAGCGCGTAGGCGCCGGCGTAGAAGGTCTCTTCGCCCTCGGAGGTCCGCAGCCGCGTTCCGGCTTGCGCCTCAGGGGCGGCGGGCAGCGCCGCGACGGGCAACCAGGCCTGCGTCGCCCACGGGCCCTTCAGCTGGCGGCGCGCGATGACGACGCCGATCTCGATCGTGTGTTCGGACATCGGACCGGTTGTGCTGTGGGACCTGCCGGACAAGCGCAGCCGGGCGGCGGGGTTCCCTCCGCTCAGCGCCTCGAGGGCTCCGGCATCGGGCTGGAGCGGCGCGGCGGCGCCTCTCGCACGAGCCTGAAACGCACCGGACCGGAAGCCCAGTCCCACGGCGTTTCAAGGCGTGGAACGCAGGGCGTCAGCAGCCGCTGGCCCTGGGCGTTCTCCACTTCGAACACATGTCCCGGGCGGCTCATGCGCGCGCAGTCCGCCCATTGCTGGAAATCGAACCATGCGTCCATGGGCTCAACCCTGTTGCGCTAGAGGTAGAAATCCGTCGAAGACAGCGTCGCCACGTTGAGGATCTGGATCTGGAAGTCCGCGACCTTGTCGCCGTTGACGTCGCCCGACACGATTCCGTTCACGTAGTTCAATTGTCCTGCGACGCCCGTAAATGCGCCGGAGCCAATGAAGCTGAACGCCTGGTCGCCCCACGAGGCGGACTTCGCGTCGATGCTGCGCAGGTCGATCCGGTCCTGACCGCGCGTGAAGTCGTTGATGACGTCGCGCGCCGCGAGCGATGAATCGCCAAGAGCGGAGAAAACGAAACTGTCCGCGCCGTCGCCGCCCCAGAGCTGGTCCGCGCCCGCGCCGCCGTAGAGGTAATCTGTGCCCGCGTCCCCCTTCAGCGCGTCGTCGCCCGCGTTGCCGTAGAGGTAGTCCGATCCCCCGCCTCCCGAGACCGCATTGGCGAGGTTGTCGCCGCGCAGCTTGTCGTTGTAGGCGCTGCCCACAAGGTTCTCGATGCCGACGTAGACGTCGCCGGAGGCGTCCCCGGTGTTGTTGGTGCGGGTCAAAAGGTCCGCCGTCAGGCCGCTCAAGGCCGTGGCGTAGCTGGCCGTGTCGACGCCTTCTCCGCCGTCCAGCGAGTCCGCGCCTGCGCCGCCAATGAGCGTATCGTTGCCCCCCATCCCATAGAGCTTGTCTGCGCCGCCTTTGCCGTCCAGCGTGTCGGCGCCTGCGCCGCCCGTCAGGGTGTCGGCCAAGCTCCCGCCGTTCAGGATCTGGTCGGTCGTCGTCGTGGGCGGAGGCGGCGGGGGCGGGGGCGGCGTCACAACGAGCGACGTCAGTTCCGAGGCCGTGTAGACCTTGTCGGAGAACTTGAAGAATTCCGTGTTCCAGACGATGTCGACGCCGTCGGTGACGCCCGTGCGAGCGTCGGTGATCTGGAAAGAGCCGTCGGTCAGCGCCACCACCGTGTATTGCGAGCGCAGGCCGCCGTAGACGGCGGTGTCGTCGCCGGCCCCGCCGTTCAGCGTGTCGGCGCCCGCGCCGCCCGTCAACGTGTCGTTGCCGCCATTGCCGTTGAGGGCGTTGGCCGCCTGGTTCCCCACCAGCGTATCGGCGGCCGAACCGCCGTTGGCGTTCTCGATCAGCGACCGTTCGTCGCCGTTGAACAGCAGGGCGTTGGCGATGTTGCCGCGCGCGATCTGCGAGCCGTCGTACTTCAGCTTGGCGAGTTGAGTGGTGGACGTGATGGTCCACTCGCCGGGGTTCAGGTTCACCGACACGCCGGTGGCGTAGTTGGAGAAGTCGTAGGTGTCGATCCCGCCGCCGTCCCACACGGTTTCGAACACGCGGTTGGCGACGGGCGCCCCCTGGCCGACGCCGTTGATGGAGGCTTCGCCAGTGGTCGGGCTCCAGGTGTAGACCGTGGCCGTGCTCTTTGTGGTGTAGTTCGCGCCGTACATCGACTGGATGGCGGCGATGTCATACATCATCAGCGACTGCGGATAGCCGCCGGTTTCATTGGTGTAGCCCGTCGTGGTGGACGCGCCCACGTACGAGCGATAGCTCATCACGCTGAACTCGAGCGAGTCCCGGTTGGCGGGCATCACGTTGCCCTCGTGGGTATGCTCGAGCCCCAGCGCATGGCCCAGCTCGTGGGTGAAGGTCAGGCTGGCGTAATTGCCCTTGAGCGGCGTCGTGTAATAGCCCTTCGAGGAGCCGAACCACGCGTCGCCGCCTTCGGCCGCCGTGGAGGGGTAATAGGCCCATGCGGTGCTCGGCACGGTGGAGTTGGCGAAGCGCAGCGTGGCGTGCTGCGTGGACGATTCCGTGATTTCGGTGAACGTCAGGTTCGACACCGCGGCGTACATCGCCAGCGACGCGCGCACGGCGGTCTGCTGCGCTTCGGTCAGGGCGGAAAAGCCCGTCGTGGGCTCCCGGCTGCCGTAGGGGCTCTCGTATAAAGAGCCGCTGGTAGGGAAGCTGTACGTGAGGCTGGTCGATGCCCATTTCACGCCGCTGATAACGCCGTTGACGTATGCATCGCCAGTCAGGCTTACGCTCGCAGTGGCCGCCATCTGTTCGCCCCCGTCTCGCCCGTCGCCGCAGGTTCCCCAAGGACCCTGTCCCGCGATGCTCCCGTGAAGCCTGTGGGCCGCCGTTCAATGATGCGGCTACAGGTGCCAACGAACCTCTTGTTCAACAACTAACATTTTCATCAATCTCTTAATGGGACCTTTTAAAGCTTCAGGCAAGACTATGCCGCTGGCGCGTCGTTGACGTCGATCAATGCGCCCACAGCCGGGTTTGGCCATCGTCGGCTTCTTCATGGAAGGAGACGATGCGCATGACCGCAATAGAAACGCTTTATCTGCTTGGCGCCGTCGTGGCGTTCCTGGTCTTCGCGGGAGCGCTGGCGTGGGGCGACGCGCAATCGCGCAAGGCGCGGATGCCTATATAACTTGTGTGGAGACGAATATGACAATCGCCGCCATCCTGTATCTCCTGGCCGCAGTCGCCGCTCTCGTCTCGCTGGCGGGCGTTGCGGCTGGGCTTGCGCTCGCAGGCGCGCCCTGCGGGGCGTCGCCCGAACAGGCCTGAGGCCGCGCCTCACCGGCGTCGGACGTCGGCGATGATCGCCTGCGCACAATTGTGTCCCGGAGCCCCGGTGACGCCGCCCCCCGGATGGGTTCCCGATCCGCACATGTAGAGGCCGGCCACGGGCGTGCGATAATCCGCGTAACCGAGCGCCGGACGCGCTGAAAACAATTGGTCGAGCGTCAGCGCGCCGTGGAAGATATCTCCGCCCACCAGCCCGAAGGTGCGTTCGAGATCCAGCGGCGAGAGCGCCTGCCGGGCGATGACGCTGTCGGCGAAGCCCGGCGCGTATCTCTCCACCGTGGCGATCATCAGGTCCGCGACCTCCTCGCGGCGCTCGTCCCAGGAGGCGCCGTCCGGCAAAACCGGCGAAACGTGCTGGCAGAACAGGCTCGCCACATGTTGGCCCGCCGGCGCCAGGCTGTCGTCCAGCGTCGAGGGGATCAGCATTTCCACGATGGGCTCGCGGCTCCAGCCGAGCAGCTTGGCCTCGTGGAACGCGCGGTCCATGTAGGCGAGGCTCGGCGCCAGGATGACGCCCGCCGTGAGGTGGTCGCCGGGGCCGGGCAGGGCGGTGAAGTCCGGCAGCCGCGAGAGCGCGACGTTCATGCGGAACGTGCCCGAGCCGGATCGCCAGCCGCGCATGCGGCGCAGGAAGTCCTGCGGCAGTGCGCTTTCCGGCGTCATGCGGGTGAACAGCAGGTTTGGATTGAGGTTCGACGCGACGGCGCGCGCGCGCACCACGACGCCGTCTTCCAGAACGAGCCCCCGGGCCGCTCCGTTCTCCACCAGCACCTCGCGCACCGGCGCGCCCACGTGCACTCTGGCGCCGCTCTCCCGCGCGCTCGCCGCCATGGCCTGCGTGATGGCGCCCATGCCGCCGATCGCGTGGCCCCACAGGCCTTTCTTGCCGTTCACCTCGCCGAACGCATGGTGCAGCAGCACATAGGCCGAGCCGGGCGTGTAGGGGCTGGCGTAATTGCCCACCACGGAATCAAACCCGAGCAGCGCCTTGATGGGATCGGACTCGAACCAGCTGTCCAGCAGGTCCCCGGCGGACTTGGTGAAGAGATCGTGAAACGCGATGCGGTCCCGGTGGTCCAGCGCGTGCAGCCTCTTGCCCAGCGCCAGCGCCCGCAGGGCCTCGGCGCCCGCGCGCGCCCATGAGCCCTGGACGAGATTGGGAGGCGCGCGCAGGATCTCGGCGCGCAGCGCGTCCGCCACCCGGTCGAGTTCCGCCATGAAGGCGTCGAGCCTCTCCGCGTCGGCGGCGCTGAACTTCGCGACCTCGTCGCGCGTGCGGCCCGGGCCAGTCAGCAGATATCGCCCATCGGGCAGCGGCAGGAAGTTGAGCGCGCGGCGCTCGACGATGCGCAGGCCGTGTCGATGCAACTCAAGGTCCGCGATGACCTTGGGGGCCAGCAGGCTCACCGTGTAGGCCGCCACGGAATTGCGGAAGCCGGGATGAAATTCCTCCGTCACCGCCGCTCCGCCCACGACCTCCCGTCGCTCGAACACGCGCACGTCCAGCCCCCCGCGGGCCAGATAGGCCGCGCACACCAGGCCGTTGTGTCCAGCCCCGACAATGGCGACGTCGCACTCGTCCATGTGGCGTCCTTCGTGGCGCGTCCGCGGTCCACGGGCGCTTGCGCCGCAGGCGGCGATGCCACATCATCGTGGTTCACGGCGAAGAAAAGCAAGAGGGCAGGAACGCATGAGGCAGAGCGAACCCATGGCGGGCTTCAACGTCAACACCGCGCACAGCGTCGCCGGAAAGGTCGTCATCGTCACTGGCGGCGGCACGGGCATCGGCAAGGTCTACAGCCAGCGTCTGGCGGAGGCGGGCGCGAAAGTCGTGCTGGCCGACATCGCCGGCGAGGCGGGCGAGGACGTGGCGTCCGGGATCCAAGCTGCCGGCGGCGACGCTCTCGCGGTGCGCACGGACGTCACTGATCCCGATGCGGTGCAGAACCTCGTGGACCAGACCATCGCCCAGTATGGCCGCATCGACGGGCTCATCAACAACGCCTCGCTGATGAGCGTGCTGCCACGCGGCGACTGGTTCAAGATCCCGGTCGACGAATGGGACCGCGTGATGGCGGTGAACCTCAAAGGCATCTTCCTGTGCTGCCGCGCCGTTTATCCGCACATGAAGGCGCAGGGCGGCGGGCGCATCGTCAACATTTCCTCTTCGCGCATCTGGGCCGGCAATCCCAACAGGCTGCACTACACCACCTCAAAGGCGGGCGTGGTGGGCCTCACCCGCGCGCTGGCGCGCGAGGTCGGGGACGACAAGATCGGCGTCAACGCGATCACGCCGGGCTTCACCGAAAGCGAGACGCAGATGGCGAGTTCGTCCGCCAATTACGTGGCGGGCCGCGATCAGTCGCGCTGTTTCAAGCGCCCGCAATTCCCGGATGATCTGGTGGGCGCCGTGATGTTCCTGCTGTCGGACGCCAGCTCGTTCATCACCGGCCAGACGATCAACGTGGACGGCGGGCAGGCCATGCACTAGCGCCGTCGTCCGGCGCGCGCGCCTCAGGTCTTGACGGAGGGGCTCAGCCCAGGCGGAAAGATCGCCTCCGGCTTCACCAGCTTGCGCGCGACGCCCTGCTCGTGCGCGAAGCGCAGGAACGTTTCAAGCGTGGTGTAATTCGCCTCGATTCCGTAAGGATAGATGTCGCCCCCAAAGAGCTTCTCAAGCCCTTTCACGGTGTCCTGCAGCCACGGGATCGGATAGCGCGAGGCGCCGCCGTCGAAGATGCGGGACATGGCGCGCTGCTTGGACTCTTCAAAGGCCAGCAGCAGGTTGCGGGCGACCCACGGGTGGGCCTCCAGCATGTCCTTGCGCATGGCGATCACGTGCATGATCGGGTAGACGCCCGTGCGCTTGTAATAGGCTTCCTCCTCGGCGCGCGGATTGTCGAAAAGCCGCCGGATGTTGGGGTTTCCGGCCTTGTAGGGGCTCGGGACGCTGGCGCACATCACGGCGTCCAGCTCGCCGCTGACGATCATCCTGCTCAGGGTCTTCTCGGGTTCGCGCGTCAGGCGCACGCCGGGCGGCAGGTCGATCTCCACCTTCTCCGTCCGGCCCGCGTCTTCGGTGCCCGCCTGCACCCACTCGACCTCGCTCAGCGGCACGCCCGCTTCATGTTGCAGCCAGCCGCGCGTGTAGACCGCCGCCGTCTGCGCCCATTCGGGCAAGCCGATGCGCTTGCCGCGCAGGTCCGCGGGCGTTTTGATTCCGCTCGCCGGATTGACGTAGAGCGACGAGAGACGGAACACGCGCGAGGGAAACACCGGCAGGCCGATGATGTCGGCGTCCTCCGCCGTGGCCTGCGCGGTGAACTTGGCGAAGGACATTTCGCTCACATGCCATTCGCGGCTCACCGCGAAGCGCGAGAAGATTTCGTGGATCTCGTGCGTCAGCCAGATCGCCTCGATCCCCTGCGCCTGCACCTCCCCGGAGCGGAAATCGCGGAAATGGTCGTAATCGCTGGTCGCGATGGTGATCGGAAGCTTCTTCATGGCCGCGTTCCTCGTTCCCTGGGTGAATGTGTCGCGCGGGGAACGCGTCCGGTCAAGGCTGCGGCCGCTTGCTAGCGCCCATGGTGCGCGCGTAGACTGCCGCAAACGAAAAACCGGAGGAAGCCCCGTGTTCGCGAACATCAACCACATGGCCATGAACAGCCCGAACTGGCCGATGATGGCCAAGTTTTACGAGGCCATGTTCGGCCTGAAGCCCTCGTCGAAGGTCAGCCGCCCGGCCAATGGCGTCTCGGTCGGCGACGGCTACGTGGGCATGAACATCAATCCGCTGCGCGACGGCTATGTGGGCGGGCTCGACCACTTCGGCATGAAGGTCGAGAACATCGAGGCGGCGCGCGAGCGCATGCAGAAGAAGTTTCCCAAGGCGAACATCGTCAAGCGCCCGTCCACCAGGCCTTTCGCGCAATATTCCGGGCATGATCCCGACGGCAACATCTTCGATCTGGCCGAGCGCAGCAGCAAGCTGAACGAGGTTTACGCCGAGCAGGTGGAAGACGCGCCGCTGCCGGACCGCTACCTCAACAAGTTCGCGATCCGCACCCCCAACGCGGAGGCCTGCGCCGAGTTCTACCATGAGGTGTTCGAGCTTCAGCTGGTCAACAAGCACGCTGACGCGCCGGGCTTTCACATGAGCGACGGGCGCGTGACCCTGTCGATCCTGCCCTGGTCGATCCCGATCTTCGAGAACATGTCCATCAAGCGCCCCGGGCCCGACCATATCGGCTTCAAGGTGGAGAGCATGGAGGCGTTCACGGAGCACATGCGCGCCATCGGCGGCTCCAATCCTTATCTGGCTCCGATGCCGCTGGGCGGCAGCAAGGAATCCGACGCCCGCCGCGATTTCCTCAAGCGCACCGCCACTGGCAAGATGCAGATCGCGGATCCGGGCGCGGTCTGGATCGACATCACCGACGAATGAAAGACCAATTGATGACCACGCTCTCCATGGCGCGCCTCGAGGATAAATACGTCGACGTTCCCGGCCTTGACGGCTCAGGATTGCGCCTGCGCTATCTGGAGGAAGGGCAGGGCGCGCCTGCGCTGTTCCTGCACGGCGCCTCGCTGGGTTCGTCCGCCGACGTGTTCGCGCGCAACATCCCGGCGTTCGCCCAGGCGGGCCTGCGCGCCGTCGCGTTCGACCAGCCGGGCTTCGGCCTCTCGCAAGTCCCGAGCGACCATTCCGTGGGCCTGCGCCGCAAGAGCGTGCCGGCCTTCATAGACGCGCTGGGGCTGGGGCGCGTGGCGCTGGTGGCCCATTCGCAGGCGGGCGGCATGGCCGTGCAACTGGCCATCGAATCCCCCGACAAGTACTCGCACGTCGTGATCCTTGGCACCGGCAGTCTCCTGCCGCCGCTGAAGGAGGAAGCCGACGGCCGCGAAGCGGTGGTGCAGCAGCGGCTGGAGCGCCGCATGGCCCAGCAGGAGCCCAGCGTCGAGGATACGCGCAAGCTTCTTGAGGCGAACCTCTTCCATCATGAACTCATCACCGAGGAGGCCCTCGCCATGCGCCACGCGCGCAGCGTCGGGGCCAACTTCGCGGCGTTCGTGGCGCGCGGGGAAGCTCCCGAGGCGCCCAAGAAGCCCGGCGCCACGCCGTTGTGGAAGCGCCTCGCGGACGTGCCGGTTCCCATGCTGCTCATCTATGGCAAGCAGGACCGCGCCAATGCGTTCGAGCGCGCCATGATGCTGAAGGAGACGTTCCCCCAGCTGGATCTGCATATCGCGGAAGGCTGCAAGCACCTCGTGCCGTGGGACGCGGAGGCCGAGGTCGCGCGCCTCGTCATTCCCTTCCTGAAGCGCTGAGAGGCTACGCGGCCCGCGTTTCCTCCAGTAGTTTCACGCTGGCGTAGATGGCGGCGATCGTCGGCGTGGGAACGCCGACGATGCGGCCCAATTCCACCACCGCGCCCACGAGCGCGTCGATTTCCGTCCTGCGGCCGGCCTCCACGTCCTGCAGCATGGAGGTCTTGTGCTCGCCGACCGCTTGCGCCCCCGCGATGCGCTTTTCCAGCGGAATGCGGAAGCGCACGCCCAGCGCCTCGCCCACCGCCTGCGCCTCGCGCATCATGTCGGCGGCCAGCGCCCGCGAGGCCGGATAGCGGCAGATGCCCGCCAGCGTCGCGCCCGTCAGCGCCGAGATGGGGTTGAAGCTGAGGTTGCCCCACAGCTTCGTCCAGATTTCCGCCCGGATGTCGCTGACGACCGGCGCCTTGAACCCCGCGCCGCTGAACGCCTGCGACACAGCCTCGAGACGTTCCGTCTTCTGGCCGTCGATCTCGGCGAGCGAGAAGCGGTTGCCCTCGATGAGGCGGATCACGCCGGGCTCCGCGATCTCCGCCGCCGGATACACCACGCTGCCGATGATGCGGTCGAGCGGCAGATGCGCCGCCACGACCCCGCCGGGATCGACGGCCTCGAGCTGGCGGCCCTCATGGGGGCCGGGCTGTTTCATGAAATACCAGTAGGGCACGCCGTTCTGGGCGGTCAGCACCAGGCCCTGGGGCGCCAGCATGCCGGGCACGTCAGGCGCCACGGCGGCGACCTGATGCGCCTTCATGCCCAGCACCACGAGGTCCTGGCCGCTCACGTCGGCGGGCCGCGCGGCGGCCTTCGGGCGCGCCAGAACGTCGGGTTCGCCTTCAGCCGTCAGCCGCAGGCCGCGCTCGCGGATCGCCTCCAGCTGCGCGCCGCGCGCCACCACGGTGACGTCCGCGCCGCTGGCGCACAGGCGCGCCGCGAGCAGCCCGCCGATGGCGCCCGCGCCGATGATGCAGATTTTCATGACCCGTCCCCTGACGTCCCTGACCGTTGCGGCGCGCACCATAAACGTTCGCCTCGGCCGCGGTCGAGCGCGAAGGCGTGACGAAGCCCTCGGAGCGTCGTAGAAGGGGCGAAATCCGCATCGGGAGTTCCCATGACCCAAACCATACCCCTCGCGATCATCGGTTTCGGCGAAGTCGGCAAGATCTTCGCGCGCGAACTGCTGGCCAGCGGCCGCGTCGCCATGGCGGCCTACGACGTGCTGTTCGACGATGCCCAGAAGGGCCCGGCCATGCAGGCCGCCGCAAAGGACATGGGCGTGCGCGTGGCCTCGAGCGCGGCGGATGCGGCGCGCGACGCCCGCATCGTCATCTCCGCCGTCACGGCGAACGCGGTCGCGGACGTCGCCGGCCAGGCCGCCGGATACCTGCATCAGGGGCAGATGTTCTTCGACATCAACTCCGCCTCCCCGGTCACCAAGAAGAACGCCGCCGCGCTGGTGAACGCAGCCCACGCGAAGTACGTGGAGGGCGCCGTCATGGCGCCCGTGCCCGGACCGGGCATCAAGGTGCCGATCCTCGCCGGCGGGCCTGCGGCCGAGGAGGCCGCCGCGATCCTCAACGGGCTCGGGATGAACGTCACGCCCGTCACCACGGAGCCGGGCCGCGCGTCGGCCATGAAGCTCTGCCGCAGCATCGTCATCAAGGGCCTTGAGGCCATCATGGTGGACTGCGCCGCCGCCGCCCGGCAATGGGGCGTGGAGGACGAGGTGTTCGCCAGCCTGGACGCCAGCTACCCCTCCATCGACTTCCGCCAGCTTGCCGAAACGATGGGTGGTCGTGTACGTCAGCATGGCGTTCGCCGGGCCGCCGAAATGCGTGAAGCGGCCATGATGGTGGAAGACCTGGGAATGAATCCCGGTCTCTGCTCGGCCATCGCGGACGCGCAGCAACGGGGAGCCGACAAGAAATGACCGCACAGGATTTCACGCCGACGATTCCGCCGCCGGACCCGAACACCAAGACGCCGAAATTCAAGCTGCCGCACAACGCGACGGACGCGCACTGCCACATCTTCGGACCCGCTGCGCAATATCCCTACGCGGCCGGGCGTTCCTACACGCCGCCCGATTCCGGGCTCGACAAGTTCCGCGCCCTGCAGGCCAAGCTGGGCCTCACCCGCGCCGTCATCGTCAACGCGTCCTGCTACGGCAACGACAACAAGGTGGCGCTGGACGCCATCGCGGCCAGCAACGGCGCCTATCGGGCGGTGGCCAACATCGACGAAACCTTCTCGGAGAAGGACATCGAGAAGCTGCACGAGGGCGGCATCCGCGGTTGCCGCTTCAATTTCGTGAAGCACCTGGGCGGCGTGCCGGACATGCGCGTGCTCCAGACCGTGGTGGACCGCATCAAGAACTTCGGCTGGTCGCTGGACGTGCATTTCGACGCGATCGACCTGCCCGAATACGCGCCGATGCTCGCCAAGCTGCCGGTGATCTACACGATCGACCACATGGGCCGCGTGCAGGCGTCGGGCGGCATGGACCAGAAGCCCTTCGAGTGCCTCGTCAACCTCATCAAGGACGACGAGAAGTGCTGGGTGAAGGTCTGCGGCTCCGAGCGCGTCTCCACCATGGGCCCCCCCTTTACGGACGCGGTGCCGTTCGCGCGCAAGATCTGCGAACTGGCGCCCGACCGCATCATCTGGGGCACGGACTGGCCGCACCCGAACGTGAAGGTGATGCCGAACGACGGCGATCTGGTGGACCTGATCCCGCTCTTCGCCCCCGAGCCCGAGCTGCAGCAGAAGCTGCTGGTGACGAACCCCGGCCGCCTGTACTTCGACGAGAAGTAAGCGGGACGCCTTCTCCCGCTCGACGGGAGAAGGCGTCGCCCCGCAGGCATGACGGATGAGGGCGAAGGCCGATCAGCTCGCGCTCTTCACCAGTTCGCGCACACGTGCGGCGAAACCCGCGATTCCCGCGCGATCCGTCACGTCGGCCGCCGCCGCCGCGTAGCGGTCGGGCCGGATCACGATCAGCGCTTCGCGTCCCCTGGGCAGGCGGTTTTCGAACAATTCGTCCACTTCGCGCACCGCGACAAGCGATGGATCGGCGCGCCGATCGATGTTCATGTAGTGCGGGTTAATGGCGATGCGCGCGAGGCGCGGCAGGCCGAAGTCGACGTCCGCGCAGGCGGCCAGCGTCTCCTGCGCGTTCTCCCCGTAGGCGATCAGCGCGAAGCCGTCGCCCGCCAGCTCGTCGAGCTTCACGCGCGAACGGTCCAGCCGCTCGACTGTCGGCTGCGGCTGCATGCGGCCCACCACGTTGAGGCCGCCGTCGTTCGCCAGCAGGAAGCCCGCCTTGTAGAAGGGCTTCGGCTTGTACTTCATCTGCGCGAAATACGCGTGCAGCGGAGGGATGAAGCGCATCAGCTTGAAGGCGCTCTGCACCAGGAAGGCCTGCGGGCGCGAGGTCGGCATCATCACCTTGCCGATGTTGACCGCAAGCTCGATCAGCGACCATGCGTGCGGCGCGCGCTCCTTCTGGTAGCTGTCGAGCAGGCCCGCGCCCAGTTCGCCCTTCACCACGCAGGCGAGCTTCCAGGCAAGGTTGTGCGCGTCGCGCACGCCGCTGTTCATGCCCTGCCCGGCGAAGGGCGGCGTGAGGTGCGCGGCGTCGCCGCCAAGATAGATGCGCTTGGTGTTCCACTTGTCCGCCATGCGGGCATGGAACGTGTAGACCTGCCGGCGCACCACGGGCGCGTCCGCGTCCGGGCCGAACATCGCCATCAGCTCGCGCACCTTTTCCGGCGCCGAGATCTCCTCGTCGCTTTCGCCGTTGTGCACCATGAACTCGTAGCGGCGCTTGCCGTCGGGACCGGGCAGGCAGATCGTCGGCCGCGCCGGGTTGCACAGCACGCGCGTCAGGCGGAAGCGCTCGTTGGTTTGCGCCAGATCGACGATCAGCCAACGCTCGCGATAGGTGGAGCCCGTGAGCTGCGCGCCGATGATCTTGCGCAGCGGCGAGCGCGCGCCGTCGCACGCCGCGACGTAGCGCGCCGTGATCGTGCGCGCAGCGCCGTCGGGCTGGCGCACAAGCAGCGTCACGCCGTCCTCGTCCTCCTTCACGTTCTCGAACGTGTGGCCGAACAATTGCGCAACGTTGGAATAACGCGCCAGGCCCTTGTGCAGGGTCGCCTCCAGCACGGGCTGGTCGAACGCGTTGCGCTTGGTCCAGCCGAACTCGCGCGAGGTTGGCTCCACCTGCGCGAACACCTGGTTGCCGGTGCTGATGTACTGGTAGCCGTAGTCGATGGCCACGTCCGCCAGCACCTGCTCCACAAGTCCCGCCGCCTGCATGGTTCTCAGCGATTCATCGTCGATGGACACCGCGCGCGGGGCCTGCACGGTCTGCTCGTTGCGCTCGACCAGCACAACGTTCACGCCCGCCTTGCCCAGCAGGTTCGCGAGTGTGAGGCCCGTAGGGCCAGCGCCGACGACGGCGACGTCGCAATCGTAAGACATCATCATTGCACCAGTCTTGAACGTGCTTGCGTGGAGGGTGGGTTGCGCGTGTGCGCCAGGGCTTCCGTCACGAGGCTCGCGGCCGACACGACCAGCAGCACCAGCCTGCGCCGCTGGCTCTCGTCCAGCATGGAATCGTTGGCCACGAGGCTCAGGCTCGCGACAATGCCCGCCTCGCGCACGATGACGGGCGCGGCGATGCCCGCCAGCCCTGGGTCGATCTCGCTGGCGGTGGAGCAATACCCGCGCTTGCGGATGTCGACGAGTTCGCGCCGCAGCGCCCCGTGCTGGGCGGCTCGGGGATCCTTGGGGCCGCCGATGAGCTTGTTGAGCTGTCGCGCAGGCAGATGCGCGAGAATGACTTTCGACGTCGCGCCCTGCGCCAGCGGCATCGGGCGCCCGCGCTCGTAGCTGGAGCGGAAGGGCGTTTCGCGCGCGGCCTCGTCGGCGACGCACATCACCTGGTCGTTGTAGAGCCGCGACAGCAGAGCCACGCAAGGCGTGCGCGCCTGCAGCACCACCTCGTGCAGCGCCGCGCGCCCGGCCGCCACCAGCGGGTCGGTGAGGCGCAGCAGGCGGTCGTATTCGATGAAGGCGGGGCCGAGCCGATAGGCGCCGTCGTTGGCGGCCTCCAGAAAGCCCGCCGCCACGAGGTCGCGCACCGTGCGGTAGACGGTGCTGGAGGGAACGCCGAGCGCGTCCGACATCACCGGCACGGTCCACGCGCTCGCGGTTTCGTCGAACAGCCTCAACACGGCGAGAAAGCGGGAAAACCCAGCCATCCCACGCCCTCCCTCCCAAGCGCCTTCGGGTCGGCGGAGCGCAGCGCGCCCGCGACGAGCGAGCCATGGCGTAATAGCACGATCATTTCAAGTCAAATTCATTTCTCACAAAATGAGAATATTGACATTCCGACGCCCGGCGCGATAATGCGCGCAAATGTCGGGCGCCGTTGGTTTGGCGCGAGGAGGGGAAGCGCTATGTGCACGTCAGGGCATGGTTCAGCGGACGGTGCGAGCGTCGCGGCGCCCGCGGTCGATCGGGGCGCTCCGGGCCCTGCGGCGGACGCCGCGCTCATCGCCGATCTCGTCATCGCCAACCGCATCCTGTTCCGCGAGGGCGTGGTGGACGCGTTCGGCCACGTGAGCGTGCGCCATGACAAGCGGCCGGACCGTTTCCTCATGGCCCGCAACATGGCGCCCGCGCTTGTGACGGAGCAGGACATCGTTGAATTTGGCGACGACGGCGAGCCCGTCAACGCCGCCGGTCGCCCAGTCTATCTCGAGCGCTTCATCCATTCGGAGATATTCCGCGCCCGTCCGGACGTGATGGCGGTCGTGCATTCGCATTCCATGGCCGTGCTGCCGTTCGGCCTCGTGCGCAGCGTGCCGTTTCGCGCCGTCACCCACATGGGGTCCTTCATCGGCACGTGCGCGCCGGTGTTCGAAATCCGCGACGTCGTCGGCGACGACAACGACCTTCTGATCACGAACCGCAAGCTCGGGCGCGCGCTCGCGGAGTGCCTGGGGCAGGGGACTGTCTGCCTCATGCGCGGCCATGGCTCCACGGCTGTTGGCAACAGCGTGAAACAGGCGGTCTTCCGCGCCGTTTATACTGAGCAGAACGCGCGCGTCCTGTCGGAGGCGAGCCGCCTTGGGCCCGTGGAAGGCCTGTCGGAAGCCGAAACCCGCACGGCCACGCGCGTCATTGACGGACAGGTGAACCGCGCCTGGGACATGTGGCGCATGCGCGCCGAAGGAAAAGTGTGATCGGGCCTTGATCTGCCTCGTAGCGGCGGATCGCGCGATCGCACATCGTTGAACCAGAAATTCGAAGGACGAGGAGCCAGCATCATGCAGACCGCAACCGCCGTCGCGCCCGCCAAGGACCGCCAGACGTTTTACGACAAGATCGCCCCCAAGCACCTGTCCCCCCTGTGGGAGGCCCTCAAGGGGCTTGTGCCGCTGGAGCCTTCCAGCAAGTTCGTGCCGCACGTGTGGCGCTTCAACGAATGCCGGGAACTGCTGATGGAGGCCGGCGAGCTTTTGACCGCCGAAGAGGCCGAGCGCCGCGTGCTGGTGTTCGAAAACCCCTCCATGCCGGGCGGTTCGCGCATCACCGCCACTATGTATTCGGGCATGCAGCTCATCCTGCCGGGCGAAATCGCCGCCGCGCACCGCCACACGGCGTCGGCGCTGCGCCTCGTGCTGGAAGGCAACATGGGCTACACGGCGGTCGCCGGCGAGCGCACGCTGATGGAGCGCGGCGACTTCGTCATCACGCCCAACTGGGCCTGGCATGACCACGGCCAGGAGAACGACAAGCCCGTCATCTGGATCGACGGCCTCGACCTGCACATCATCAACTTCTTCGAGACCGCCTTCAGCGAGCACTCGAACGACAGGATGCAGATGGTGCAGCGCCAGCTTGGCGAATCCCAGGCGCGCTGGGGCGCCAACATGCGCCCGTTCAACGCTTCCTCGCCCTTCGGCGCCACCACGCCGATCTTCAACTACAAGTACAAGGCCAGCCGCGAGGCGCTGATGGCGGTCGCCGCCGCCGAGGCGCCGGACGCGCACCTTGGATATGCGCTGCGCTACGTGAACCCCACGGACGGCGGCTGGCCGATGCCGCTCATCGCCGCCTGGCTCACGCACCTGCCCAAGGGCTTCGAGACGAAGCAGTTGCGCGCCACCGACGGCCAGACGATCATCCTGCTCGAAGGCGAGCTGCAGGTGGAAGCCGGCGACAAGACCTTCACGGTGGGCGAGGGCGACGTGGTCGCCATGCCGAGCTGGGTCTGGCGCAAGGTGCGCGCGTCGAAAGACGCCGTGTTCTTCACCTTCTCGGACCGCAGCGCGCAGGAAAAGCTGGCGATCTACCGCGAAGAGCGCAGGTGATCCAAGACGGCGCAGGCCGTCTTCAACAACGCAGCCTTCTCCCGCAAGCGGGAGAAGGGCCCCGTCGTGTCCTCACCGAAAGCGCGGAAACAGCGCTGCGGCGTTGCCCCGTTCGATCTTGGCGAACAGCTCCGCGCCGAACTCCCGGTCGCGCAAGTTCAGCAGACTGGCGTTCTGCTCCTCGACGTAATGCCGGTCGATGTACGGCCAGTCCGAGCCGAACATCACCTTGTCCATGTCGGCGACCTCGCGCAGAGCCAGCATGGCGGCGCGCGATCCCGCGATGGCGGTGTCGTAATAGAACTTGTCGACGTAATGGCCCGCGCCTTCGGGATGGCGCTGCGCGAAGGTCGGCTTGTATTCGTCCGACTCCTCCATCAGCTTCAGGCGCAGCGACAGGTAGGGCAGGCAGCCGCCCGCATGCGCCAGGATCCACTTGATTTTCGGATACTTCTTCATGAACCCGTTGTAGATGAGGTTGGCGGCGATGCGCGTCGTCTCGAACGGATATTCGACGACGGACGCCCAGAGCTTCAGGTTCAGGCCGTCCACGAACGAGGGCCGCGCCGGATGCACGAAGACCACCGCGCCGCGCCGGTCCATCTCGGCGTAGATCGCCTCGTAAGCGGGGTCGCCGATATAGCGGTCGTTCTGGTTCGTCAGCATGATGAGGCCGTCCGCGCCCAGATGGTCGAGCGCGTGCTCCATTTCGCGCAGCGCGCCGTCCACGTCCGGAAACGGAATGGGGGCGAAAAAGCCCATGCGGGCGGGCGCGTGCGAGACGAACTTCGCCAGCGATTCGTTCACCGAGCGGCAGAGGTAGCGCGCGTTCTCGTCGTCGCCGTGGTGCACGCCCGCGACCGACAGCGGGTTGATGATCGCCGCGTCGATGCCCAGCGACGCCATGGCCTCCAGCGCCTGCGCGGGATCGCCGTTCTTGCGGATGGGCCGTGACGGATCGGCTGCGCCCGAGCGCACCAGCGCCTGCTGGTATTCCGGCAGCACCGTATGGTGATGCACGTCGATGAAGCGCAAGGCGTCGCGGCCGGCGGGCGTCTGCGTCATGTGTTCCTCCCGTGGATTGTGGGCGCGATGTTCCCTCTTGCGCCCAGCTTGTCAAATGTTGACGCCGCCCGCGCCAGCCGACACATTCACCGCAAGGCCGCCGCCGAGCGGCCAGAAAAGACCTCCGGAGGATTGCGCTTGAGCGAGCCGTCGTCGCCCTTCCGTTCCGCAGCCGCCGTCCTGCGGCCCCGGTCCATCGCGCTCGTGGGCGCGTCCGAGCGCGGGCGCTGGCCGACCGACATCTATGAAGCCACGATGGCGCAGGGTTTTCCGGGCGTCGTGCAACTCGTCAATCCGCGCCAGGCCGAGGTCTATGGCCGCAAGGCCTATGCGAGCCTGCGCGATCTGCCCGAGCCCGTGGACCACGCCATCGTGATCGTCCCCGCGCCGGCGGTGCTGGGCGTGCTGGAGGACGCGTGCGCGCGCGGCGTGGCGTCCGCGACCGTCTATGCGGGCGGCGTGGGGGACGGTGACAGCGCGCAATCGCGCGCGCGCGGAGAGGCCCTGCGGGCGCTGGTGCGGCGCACGGGCCTGCGCGTGAGCGGCCCCAATTGCATGGGCGCGCTGAGCTACCGCGAAAAGCTGTTCGCCTATCCCAACCCCGCGCTGGCGAAAATGGAGCCGGGCCCCGTGGGCTGCGTCTTCCAGTCCGGCGGCACGCTGCAGTTCTTCATGACCACCGGAGGCCTGCGGGGCCTGCGTTTCTCCTACTGCGTGTCGTCCGGCAACGAGCTTGACCTCGATCTCGCCGATTACGTGAACTTCCTCGTGGACGATGAAGCCACGCGGCAGATCGTTTTGTTCATCGAGGGCGTGCGCCGTCCCGCAGCCTTCATGCAGGCGGCGGCCCGCGCGCTGGAAGCCCGCAAGCCCATCATCGCCGTCAAGACCGGCGCGACGCAGCTCTCCGCGCAGGCGGCCGCCTCCCACACGGGCGCGATCGCGGGGGATTACGAGGCCTATCGGGCGATGTGCGACCGGTATGGCGTCGTCAATTGCCGCACGCTCGACGATCTCGTGGAGACGACGCTCGCCTTCCAGTGCGGCCGCTCCCCCAAGGGCCCGAAGGTCGGGTGGGTCACCACGTCGGGCGGCACGGTGGATCTCCTGTATGATTACGTCGAGGCCGAGAACACGCCGCTGGCGGCGTTTTCGCCCGAGACCGACGTCGCGCTGCAACCCTTCATGCAGGAAGGCATCAAGCCGAAAAACCCTCTGGACGCAGGCATTCCCTCCACCCTCGCCAAGGCGGCGGAGCTGTGCGCCGTGGTCACGCGCGACGCCGACGTGGACATGATCGCGTGGGCCAACCAATTGCCCGGCAAGCTCGCAGCATGGCCGGACGCCGAAGCCGTGCGCGTCATGCGCGACGCGACCGACAAGCCCGTCGTGGGCTTCGCGCGCATGACCTACCAGCTCGGCCCCGACGCGCTGGCGGCGCAGAGCGCCGTGGGCTTTCCCTTCCTGCAAGGCCTGCCGGAGACATGCCGCGCCCTCAACGCGCTCTGGTTCCATGCGCAACGAAGCGGCCGCGCGCCGCATGCGCCGGGCCCCGCGCCGCGCAGCGACCTTGACGCCGCGAGCCTCGACGA